>JBEIRZ010000035.1:0-23861 GCA_040375695.1 Planctomycetaceae bacterium | reverse complement strand
CCGCATCGGGCTGTTCGGCGCGACCGGCGTCGCCGATTTCGACGAATTGAAGATCGAGGTCGTGAAGTAAACGCGAACGATTCGATTCAACGCTAAGGGGGCACGTCAACGCGAAGCGTGGATTAAACGCGAACGCGTGCATTAAACGCGAACGCGTGCATTGAAGGCGAGGGCCCAGGTCGGCAACCGCGGGGGACGAAGCGGTCTCAGAACGGCTCGATGATCGGGACGGCGATCTCGGCCAGGATCTCGCTGACCGTTTTCTCGGCCGTGACCTTGCGCAGCCGGCTTTCCGGTTTGACGATCACGCGATGATTGAGCACCGGGCCGACGATCCGTTTGATGTCATCGGGGATCACGTAAGTGCGGCCTTGGATCGCGGCGAACGCTTGCGCGGAACGGAACAGCGCGATGCTGGCCCGGGGGCTGGCCCCTAGCGCCAGGTCAGAATGGTCGCGAGTGCCATGGACCATCGTCAGCAGGTAATCGCGGACCTTCGGATCGACCCGCACGCCGCGGATCGCGTTTTGCGCCATCACCAATTCTTCACCCTTCGCGACGGGGGCCAATTGATCGACCGGATGGACCCGCTCGAGCATCGACAACATCCGCATCTCCTCTTCGTAGCTCGGGTATCCCAGCGTGAACCGCATCAAGAAGCGATCGAGCTGGGCTTCAGGGAGCGGGAAGGTCCCCTCATGATCCACCGGGTTCTGGGTGGCGATCACCAGGAACGGTTTGGGCAAGTTGTAGGTCGTCCCGTCGACCGTGACACGACCTTCGGCCATCGCCTCCAGCAGGGCCGATTGCGTCCGCGGCGTCGCGCGATTGATCTCATCCGCCAACAGGATCTGGGTAAAGACCGGGCCGGGGCGAAACTCGAACTCGCCCGATTTCTGGTTGAAAATCGAAGTCCCCGTGACGTCGGTGGGGAGCAGGTCGGGGGTGCACTGGACCCGCTTGAAAGTACAGCCGATGCTGGCCGCCATCGCCCGGGCCAGCATCGTCTTGGCGACCCCGGGGACGTCCTCCAGCAGGATGTGTCCGCCCGAAAGCCAAGAGACCATCGACAATACCAATTGCCGTCGCTTCCCGACGATCGCCTTTTCGACATTCCCGATCACCCGTTTGGCGAGGTCGCTGACGGCAGCGACATCCCCTGCCGTTGCGGCAGCCGGCGGTGCGATTGGCGGTGAGGCGGGGGGGCGAGTAGGATCCGGCATAGTCGTTAAATTGACGCCTCGCTTGAAAAGACGGCGAAAAACCTGTCGGGCAAAAGTTTGCCGTCTGGCACAACGATTGCTATGTTAGGTACAACGGCTACCTTAGGGCTGCCATCCCTAGTTTACTGAAATCCGCTCGGTTCCGCTCGCACATGGTGTGGGAGGTTGGGCATGATGGTGACGCCACGATTGTTGATCACTGACGATGACCGCAGCCTGCGTGAGACGCTGGCGGATGCGATGTCTCGCTTCGGGCTCGATGTCGCCACCGCCGCCGATGGGATCGAGGCGATCCGGTTGTTCGATTCGGGCGACGTTCACCTCGTGATCGCCGATTTTCACATGCCCAAGGCTTCGGGGCTGGAAGTGATCCGCCACGTGCGGAGCCGCGATCGGGTCACGCCTTGCATCCTGATCAGCGCCGAATTGACCCCGTTGATCCGGATCGAAGCGGAGCGGATTTCGGCAAATGCTATCTTCGACAAGCCGCTTCGGCTCGGCTCGCTTCGGCAAACGGTGATCCGCTCGCTCGAAGAAGTCTATGGTTGGAAAGTCGGCTGAACCCTGTCCATCGGTCATAAAGGACACAGGCCGCCGCTCAGCCGGGGCGTATGAGTGATATCAGCCCATGACTGACAGGGGCCGATAATGATCCAGGCCCGATAGCAAGACAGGCCCATAAGCAACACAGCCCTGTGCATGTCGGTCGCGATCGCTGAACCGTAACGTCGCGATCAAGCCGACTTGCGCTGCTGATGGAACCGCCGGCTCGCCGCGTGGATCCCTTCGCGAGGGATGGCGTGGGGGCCGATCGTCGTCGGTAGGTCGCTTCGATCCCAACGCCTGTAGGCGATCTCTTCCAGGACCCGCTGGGCAACCATCACCGCCCGCGCGCCGGCCTCGCCGGAAACGGTCGGTTCGGATTTCGAACGGATGCTGATGACGAAATCGTGCAGCTCGTCGAGGATCGCGTTTCGCGGCGCGGCCTGCTGTTGGTCGACGGCGAGGTAGCGTTCGAAAAGTTCATCGGCAAATTTGAGCGGCTGATCGGTTGCCTGCTGGAGCAAAAACGATCGATCCTGGATCGAGGTATCGGGGCGGACGGTGGCAACGCTAAGCGTGCTGAAATCGATCTCGGCGAAGCCGTTTGGCCCATAGCACTGCATCGACCGCGCGGGTGAGGGGCTGATCCGCGACGCCTTGAGGTTAGCGACGAGGCCGCATTCGAATTCGATCCGCGCCTCGGCGATGTCCTCGTGGCCGCTGACGACGGCTAAGCCGCTGGCGCGAACCTTGCCGACCGGGGCGTCGGTCAATGACAACACCAAATCGATGTCATGGATCATCAGGTCCATGACAACGCCGACATCGAGACAGCGTCCGGGGAACCGGGAAGCGCGAACGGCTTCGACATACTTTGCCCCCCGGGTAACATCGGCGGCGGCGTTCCAGGCGGGGTTGAACCGTTCGACGTGGCCGACCTGCAACGTTCGACGACGCGACTTGGCGAGATCGACCAATTGCTTGGCGTGATCGGCACGGGTCGTGATCGGCTTTTCGATGAACACGTGCTTGTCGGCGACGAGCAGTTGCTCGGCCATCTCGAAATGGCAATCGCTGGGGGAAGCGACGATCGCCGCATCGATCCGGCCGATGGCCTCATCGAGCGATTCGAAGGCCGGTACCGAAAAGGCTTCGGCCGCCGCCTCGCGGGCCGAGCGAACGGGATCGACGATCGCGGCGAGTTGTGCGCCTTCGACCTGGGCCAACAGTTTCGAGTGGATCCGCCCGAGGTGCCCCGCACCCAGGACGGCGATTTGCAAGGGTTTCATGCCGCCTTCTTCTTCCGTTGGTCTCGCCCGCGGCCATGGCGGCCGGTGCAAGATTCGTCCATGAAATCGAACAATTGTCGGATCACGGGCCGGATCGGCCCGCTGCTCAACATCCGATCGCGGGCGTTCTCGGCCCCGAGCATCTCCTTGTAAAGCAACCGGAATGCGATCTGGAGCATCCGGACGTCTTCCTCGCCGTACCCGTTCCGCTTCATGCCGATGCTATTGATGCACCGCGGCCTGGCAGGGATGCCGTCGACGACCATGAACGGGGGAACGTCGTGCAGGACCTTGGACATGGCACTGACGAAGCTCATTGACCCGATGGTGCTGAATTGGTTGATCCCGCACCCTCCCGCGATCGTGATGTCGTTGCCGATGTGGACATGCCCGCCGATCATCACGTTGTTCGCCATCGTCACCCGATCACCGACGACGACGTCGTGGCCCAAGTGGACGTGGGCCATCAAGAAATTGTTATCGCCCAACCGGGTCAAGCCACGTTCCTTTTCGCTGGCTCGGTTGATCGTTACGTATTCGCGGATGATGTTCCCGTCACCGATCTCGATCAGCGTATCGGAGCCCTGATAGCTGAGGTCCTGCGGTTCCGCCCCGATCACGGCACCGGGGAAGATCCGGTTGTCTTCGCCGATCGTCGTGTTGCCACAGAGCGTGACATGGTTGGCCACCACCGTCCCACGTCCGATGCGGACGCCAGGACCGATGACGCAAAAGTGTCCGATTTGTACCCCGGTATCAAGTTGTGCGCGGGGATCGACCACTGCCGTGGCGGCGATTTTGACACTCATGAATATAAAACCTCCTGGCTCTGCCTCAGCGGTAATCCTTCATCCGTTTATCGAACAGGCGACATGCCCCCAGGGGACCTTCGCCACGGCGAGCTCCGTCTCGCCCGAGCCGCGATCATTCGAGTCGTCGTCGCCGGGGATGCCCCCGTAACGGCCGAGGCCGATCGACGTCTTCTTCGATCCGCAGCCCGCCAATTCCATCAGGCGGCTGGCCATCAAGCCGTTCAGGCGATGCCCCCCGCGATGCGACTCGAAATGGCCGATCAGGTCAAACCCCGTCACCGCAAGGTCGCCGATCAGATCGAGTGTCTTGTGCCTGGCGCATTCGTTTAAGAAACGTAGCTCGTTATCGACCAACCCGTCACGATCAAAGACGAGGAGGTCGCGATGGGTGACATGCCCACCGACCCCTTGGGCCCGCAGCGCGACGACCTGTTCCGCGGTGACGAACGTCCGTGCCAGGGCGACCTCGCGGGCGAAGGTATGCGGCGACAAAGCGCCACGATAACACTGTCGCTTGATCGGCGAGGCGTCACCGTAATCGAGATGGTATTCGAAGACCGGATGACCGTCGGGCGCCGGCGACGCTTCGATGAAACCGCCGTTCTCTTCGACGCGAATCGTACGATCGATGATCAGCCGTTGGCGGGCGGCACCCTGCAGCACCATGCCGACCGAACGGAGGGCATCGACGAACGGGCCCGACGACCCGTCCATACCGGGAAGCTCTTCGCCGTCGACCTCAACGACGCAATTATCGACTTGCAGCCCGTACAGCGCCGCCATCACATGTTCGATCATGGCGAAGCTGGCCGCACCCTGGCAAAGTCCGGTCCGGAGCGAACCGGGAATGACCGCCGCGGCGCTAACGTCGCAGGCCGGTCGGCCGGGGAGGTCCGAACGAACGAACCGGATCCCGCTTCCGGGCGGGGCAGGGGAGAAGCTGACATGGACCTCCCGGCCGCCCCAATAACCACGGCCGCGAACTTCGCAGGGCGCGGCGATCGTATGTTCATTGCGCGGACGAATCACCGTGAAGGGTCCTAAACAAACGGATGTCGATCTTTCATGAACTGGCGGCGGGACGGCCCGCCGCCGATGATCTTTCGGGACGCCACGTGACGGCCCGATGCCGACTCGCAGCCCGGATGCCGGCGGACCGGCAATCACTCGACCGCGAGGGAGACGACCGGTCCCGCGGCGACGAGGGCCTAGCGAACCGCTTGGGCCGGCTGGACCGCTTGCGGTTGCTTCGCGGTCTGCGCCGCGGCTTGCGACATGGTCTGGTCAAGGTACTGCATCACGCCCTTGGTCATGTCGAGCGATTCGTCGTGATAGACGATGCTCTTCATCACGCCGCGGATCACCGATTCGCCCTGCTCCAGATTCATCTCTTCGCTGTTGTAGCGAAGGACAAGATTGATCTTGTAATGGTTCGCGAGGAACTTCACGCCGGCGGCGATCCGCTGGTAGTTCTCGTAATAGATCTTCGCTTCCGAGTCGGCCAGCTCCTTTCGCTTGCGGGCCATCTCGAGACGGAGTTTCGATTCCATCTCGGCGACCTGCTCTTCGGCCTGGGTGTACTCGGGCGAACCCGGCTTGTATTCCTTCATCATCGCGGCGGAACGCTGCAGCTCTTCGCGCTTGCCGGTCAATTCCGCATCGAACGACTTGAGCTCCTCTTCCACCTTCTTCACCTCGGCCTGGATCGCCGGGTGATTCTTGAAAATGTAAGCGACGTCGATGACGGCGATACGATGTCCGCCCTCTTCGGCAAGCGCGGAAGTGCCGTTGGTCATCGCCAGAGCGGCTACAGCCAAGGCAGCCGATGCCGACAAGGACTTCAACGCCGCACACATGGTTCGAACTGAAAATCGCACTTCCGCTACTCCTTGCGTTGATGGTGCAAGCCCGCTTTCGCCGGCTGAAGGCCGCTCATCCGGGCGACCAATGGTGGTCCATTACTTTAGCTCGATCGGCGATTTCGACCGCCGAGCCTTATCCGATCTCGCCGATTGTTCCAAATCGATGACCGACAGGTAAAGACCGATTTCGGCCGCATTCGCGAACTCATTTTCCCACCCCTGCGAAGCCATCCCCAGCGCCTTTTTCATAGCATTCCGCCGGCGTCGATCCGATCGCTTCTGAAGCCACGAAAAACACGATCGACTCGGTAAAAAACGAGACAATCCTCGCCTCATCCCGCCGCGGCGGCATGCTAGCTAAGGATCATCACCAGGACCGCTCGGCCGATCGCACGGCGGGCCGAAGCCCTGAATCCCGAGGTGGCCAGATGCGATCAACGACGCGGCCAACACGCGGGTCGGGGAAGCAAAATCATTCGTCTTCGCGGAGCCGAAGCGTCGCGGTCGCCTCGATGCGGGTCCCTTGCCGCCACAACTCGATGCGGACGGGGACGTCGGTCTCGCGGATCTCGATCATTTCGATCAGGTCGGGGATGCTCGTGATGCCGACGCCGTCGATCCGCGTCAAACGGTCGCCGACCATCACCCCGGCCGCTTCCGCAGGGCTTTGGGGGGTAATGCCGGTGGCGATTACCCCTTGCGGCGTTTCGGCTTCGCGAGGGTCTTGATCGGTGACTTCTCGGAGGACCACACCGAGGTACGGCTTGGGCTGCTGGCGGATCCGGACGTCGCGGGTCGTCGCGGCGTAGGCCGGTGGGGTCAGGGCGGTGGCCAATTCGGTCGTGACGAGCGTCGTTAAGTCGGCGATGCGGGCCATCCCGGTGAGGTTCACCTTGTCGGGCTTGTCGGACGGGCGATGGTAATCGGCATGCAACCCGGTGAAGAAAAAGAGCACCGGGATATTCCGCTCGTAAAACGATTGGTGGTCGCTGGGGCCATAACCGCTGGGGACCTTGAAAAGCGAGAAGCCGGTCTTCTGATTGGCGCGATCGAGCAGTTCCTCGAACGAAGGTGACGTCCCGGTGCCGTAGACGGTCAGGTCGTTGTCGCGAAGCCGACCGACCATGTCGAGGTTGATCATCGCGACGGTGCTTTCGAGCGGGAAGCGGGGGTTTTTGACGTAGTGGGCGCTGCCGAGCAATCCCCGCTCCTCACCCGTGAACGCGATGAAGACGACCCGGCGGTGTTCTTCTTTTCCGGCGAGGTCGGCGATGATCCGATCGACGCTGGCAAGCATCACGGAGGTGCCGCTGGCATTGTCGTCCGCGCCGTTATGGATCGCGACCGTCCCCGGGGCAAGCGAACCCGGCCCGCCCATCCCGACATGATCGTAATGTGCGCCGACGATGACGGTCTGTTCCGCGAGCCGACCGCGTCCCGGGAGGACGCCGATGACGTTACTGCTGTTCACAACCGCTTCGGTAATGTCGGACTGAAGCTCCGCACGGGCCGCCAACGCGACGCTCTGCGGCTTGGTCGTCTCGTCGATCTCGGCCTGGATCTGATCGAGCGTCTTCCCCGAACTACGCCGGATCCACTCCGATGCGACGTCGCGGGAGATCGAAATCACGGGGATCCCATCGACGAAGGGGCGGTTGCCGGCCGAGGCGATTTCGAGGAGCCCCGCGGCGGTACGGTCCCGTTCGCCACGCAAGCTTTCGACCATCGATTCGATATCTTTGCGGTTCTTTTCGAGCTGCTCGCGGACGTTGTTGGCTTCGGCCGGGAGCGACCGGATCTTTTCGTTCAGCCCATCGACCTTTTTCATTTCGCCTTCGATGCGGCTTTCGATCGCCTGACGCGACTGGGCGATCGATTGGGAGTCATTGATCAGGCAAACGGCCACGGCCCCTTGCGCTGCGGCGTTACGAATCTTCGTCTCGAAAAACGCATGGCGGCTTTCGCGGGGCCGACCGGTCGCCCCTACGACGGCGGTGCGGCGAGGCTCTTTCCTGAGGACCATGACGATCGCCCCGCGGGCCGGGAGGTTCGCGTAATCGTCGTAATTCCGTTCAGGTTCGGTGACCCCATAACCGGCGAAAACGAGCGGTCCGCTCACTTGGGCGTTGGAACCGATCGCCAGTGGACGAAAATCTTCGTCAACGACGCCGTCCCAACGCGCCGTTTGGGGCGGTGCGGGCTCGTCAACCGCTTTCGCAGCGGCCGCGGGGGCCGATGCGGCCGGGGTCGTCGGTTCGATCGAGAATCGGTTTTTCGCGGGATCGCCGAGCAATGATCCGATGACGATTTCGAGCTTTTGAAAAGGGGCCTGGTCGTAAAGGTCGGTCTGGAGGCCCGAACGTGAGAACGACTCTTGAATATATCGAGCCGCCTTTTCGAGCCCTTCGCTGCCGACATGCCGTCCGGCAAGTTCGTCGCTCGCCAAGTAATCGATATCGCTTCGCAACCTGGCCAGGACCCCTTGAAACGTTTGCGAATCGAGGCTCGATCGGAGCTCTTCGGCCCCCAGCCAAGACCCGGACGCGGCGGCGAATGTCAGCAAACCGCCGACAAACGCGGCAACGCGGATTCCTGGTTTGAATCCCGATCCAGGACCGGACTTCCGTGTCGCCACCTGGCGATCGGCAGTCTCGACGACGGACGAAAAATTCTCGATCGAGGCTGGTCGGGTCTGTTTGGTCACGATGTTTCGGTTCGGAAGTATTTGCGAATGGGATCAGGCCGGTTCAAGTCACGACCTAAGTTTCGGCCAACCTTGGGCCATGTTTCGGCTATCACCGGGCCGGTTTTCGGTGTCACGCTGCCGCGACCATTCTCGCGAATCGTCAGGAGGACGCAATCAGTGCGGCGGCCCTGACTCCGCTGTTCAGGGCCCCTTGGATCGACGGGGTTTCGAGGTAATCTCCACAGAGCACAAATTCCCCATGGGCCGGCGAACGGACGACCTGGTCGAGCGTCAATGTCGGTAAACCGTAGGGGACCGAATAGCTCCGTAAGTGGCGCCATTGCTGGACAACAGGCCCGAACCACAAGGCCAATTGCTTCCGGACGACTTCGAGCCCCGGCCCCGACACGTTCCAAGTCGCGGGCTGGCGGGAGGTGACCGAAATGAGCGCCTGACCGGGCGGCGCGTATTCGGGGGCGATGTCGCTGAGGATCGCGACCGTCCCGATCGGCCGGTCAGGGATCGCGTGGGGATCGTTGTCCGGGTCGGCGTATTCGTCCCCGGCAAGGATCAGCATCTTGCGACGGTCAGGCGACTGGGGGGCCGCGAAGTAGTGGGTGACGTTTTGATGCCAAGGGGTGTCGATCGTCTCGTCGCCGAGCAGGGCCGCGGCGGCGGTGCTTTCGACCGCGAGCACGATCCGCCGCGGCTTGATCGATTGATCTCCCGTGAGGTACAGCGTCCCATCCTTGATCGTCTCGACGGTGTGCTGCAAGCGGATCGTCCCCCTGGGAAGCTTATCGGCCAATTGGCGTGGGATCGCGGCCATGCCGTCGGCCGGGATCGCGATGTCCCCCTGGGCGAACATCCGGAAGACGAATTCGAGCATGCGGCTGGAGGTCTGCAGGCTCGGGTCGAGGAACACGCCTCCCAAAAAAGGGCGAAAGAACTGCTCGACGAATGGTGAGCTGAAGCCGAGCCGCCGAAGCCTATCGATCGTCGGTTCGTGCGGCCGGGTGTAAAGCTCATCGAGCGACCCGCGGCACGAGGCACGCCTCAGCGCGGCGATGCGGAGCTTGTCCCCCAATGTACCGATCGGCGAAAAGGCCGTTTTGAAGAGCTGGCCGGGTCGCCGCCAGGGATCACCCAGCGTGGCGAAGCCGCCGCGATGCCGAACGACCGCCCCCGGCTCGAACGACCGCAACCGCAGCCCCGCGAGATCGAGCCGTTCCCGACAGGCCGGGTAGGCGGTCAGCAACACCTGAAAGCCGAAGTCGAGCGTGAATCCGTCGACGACATCGGAACGCAACCTCCCGCCGATACGGTCAGTCGCTTCGAGGACCTGGCAAGGGATCTTCCGGCGATGGAGCTCCACCGCGCAGCTCAAACCGGCGAGCCCCGCTCCGATAATCACGACGGGTGGCGAAGTTTCGACGCTCAACTGAACAACCGCTGGACTCGGGGTACGCTTCAACGGAACCGCTAGCGGCCCGTTATACTGCCGGCGTCCCCGAAACGGCACTCCCCCGCCGCGTCCATCGCCCACGACAGGCCAGAGCCCGCTTTTTTCGCGGCATGGCGTGACACCCGACAACACCCGACAACACCCGACAACACCCGACAACACCCACCAAGCCGACCGGCCGACCGGCCAACCCAGCATGCTCAATTGGATCCCGCAGGACTGGAACATCTCTTCGCCGCTGACCGAGGGGACATTTTTCTGGACCGATCAGCTCTGGCGGGGCGGTTACCGGTTGCAATCGCACTGCGCCGGCGAGTCGTGGCGGGTCGTCTGCCCGCGCGGGATGCGGCAAACGACCGGCTCGGAAGCGACCTGCCTGGAGGCGTTCGATCGGCTCGCCGGGCCACCTCCCCATTACACCCCAGGGGACCACATCGTCGTGCTCTTGCATGGCCTTTTGCGTACCCGCCGCTGCATGAAACCGCTGGGGGCGTCGCTGACAAAAGTCGGCTTAGGACCGGTGATCCGCCCGGACTACGCCAGCAGCCGGTTGCCGATCCGGGCCCACGCGGCCGCACTGCGACGGTTGGTCGATGGGTTGGCTGGTGAGCCCAAGCTCAGCTTCGTCGGGCACAGCATGGGGAACATCGTCCTGCGGCATGCGATCGGCGATTGGATCCGCGACAACGACCCCCGCGGGGTGCTGAAGCGAATGCGACGCGTGGTGATGCTCGGCCCGCCCAACCAAGGGGCCGCCATCGCCAGGCAATTGTCCCGCATCGGGCTCTTTCATCTCGTCGCCGGTGATGGCGGGATGGAGCTCGGCCCCGATTGGGAATCGCTCCGGCCGCGGCTCGCGACCCCGCCCTGTCCCTTCGCGGTCGTCGCCGGTGACCTGACCCCCTACTGGGCGAACAACCCGCTGATCCAAGGGGCGAACGATTTCCTCGTCAGCGTCGATGAGGCGAAATTGCCCGGGGCGACCGATTTCGTGACGATGCACATCCCCCACGCGACCCTGATGTACGACGCCCGCGTCCACAAGTACGTGATCGAATTCATCGATCGCGACGACCCGGCCGCGGCCCTTCCGACGCTCACCAACGGCACGCGGATCCCTCCCCAACCCTAATGACAAGGCCTGCCGATGACCGGGACGAATCGACCGCCTGTAAGCCCAACGACGGACTCCGCACCCGGCAACCGACCGCTGGTCAATCGGGTACTCGATCGGATCGAACGGCTCGGCAATCGGCTCCCTGACCCCGCGGCTCTCTTCGTGATCGGCCTCGTCTTGACCTGGGTCGGCTCGGCATGGCTCTCGACGTATGCGTTCGACGAGATCAACCCGGTCACCGGCGAACCGGTGCGGGTGGTGAACCTGATGACAGGGGTCGGGGTGGCAAGGTTCCTCGAAAACATGGTGAAGTCGTTCACCGAATTCCCGCCGCTGGGGATCGTCCTGGTCGCGATGCTCGGGGTCGGCGTGGCCGAGGCCTCCGGGCTCGTGCAGGGGGCGCTGCGAGTCTTCCTGTCGATCACGCCGGCAAAGCTCCTCAGCCCGATGCTGTTGGCCGCTTCGGTGCTGAGCCACTCCGCCGCCGATGCCGGCTTTCTGCTCGTGATCCCGCTCGGCGGGGTGATGTTTCACGCGGCCGGGCGGCATCCGATCGCGGGGATCGCCTGCGCCTTCGCAGGCGTCTCCGGCGGCTTCGGCGCGAACTTCCTCCCGTCCGCGATCGACCCGCTCTTGGCCGGCCTGACCGAAACGGGGGTCCGCGCGATCGAGCCCGACCGCGGGGTCAACGTCCTGTGCAATCTCTTCTTCAGCGCCGCTTCGTCGCTGCTGGTGATCGCCGTCGCCTGGTTCTTGACCGATCGCGTCGTCGAACCGCGACTCGCGAACCTCGCCTACGTCGATTCGCAGCGGGTCGCGGGCGACGCCGCCGCACGTCGCGATGGCGACGCACCAGCCGAGATCGCGGTTGACGACGAGCTCGCCGAATTGACCCCGCGCCAGCGGATGGGGTTGTGGGCCGCGGCCCTGTCGGTGCTGCTGGGAGGCGTGGCGCTGACGGCCTGGTGCTGGCCGGCCGATTCGCCGATGCGTGCCGGCGGCTCTTTGACTTCCGTCAACCCCCGCGCGCCGCTGATGGGGAGCATCGTGCCGCTCTTTTTCCTCTTTTCGCTCGTCCCCAGCATCCTTTACGGCTACGTCTCGGGAAAATTCCAAAGCCATCGCGATATCGTCGCCGGGATGAAACGGTCGATGGAATCGATGGGTTATTACCTCGTGTTGGTCTTCTTCGCCGCCCTCTTCATCGCCTCGTTCAACGATTCGAAATTGTCGCTGCTCCTGGCCCTGCGGGGCGCGGCGCTGCTCAGCGGTTTGCAAGCGGGTGACACGGTCACGATCTTGGGGCTGATCCTGATTTCGACAACGGTCAACCTCTTCATCGGGTCGGCATCGGCAAAATGGGCGCTGCTCGCCCCGGTCTTCGTCCCGATGCTGATGCTCCGCGGCTTGTCCCCCGAATTGACCCAAGCGGCCTACCGCATCGGCGACTCCGCGACAAACATCGTCACGCCGATGATGCCCTACTTCCCGCTGGTCGTTGTCTATTGCCAGCGGTACGTCAAGCAGGCAGGGGTCGGTACGCTCGGGGCGATGATGCTCCCTTACAGCATCGCGTTTCTCGTCCTCTGGCCGCTCCTTCTGATCGCCTATTGGTGGCTCGGCTTGCCGCTGGGGTTAGAAGCCCCCTACACCTACACCCCGCCGCGCTGACCGCTGACGCCCACTTGAGGCTCAGCGCCGCTTCTTCGGAGCGACCGTCTGTGGCGAGGCGGACAACGCATCGTCGCGCCGCCCGGTCCCTTTACGCGGCTGGGCCGACTCGATCGCCGACGGCTCGTCCTTGTCACCCCGTTTCGTGACCTTGGCTTTGGGGCCGACCCGCGGCGGATGCCGCTGGCCACGCGGGGCTGCGGTTGGCGTTGGCGTTGGCGTCGCGGCCGGAATCGCGTCGGTCGATTCGCCCGGTTGGCATTTCCGCATCCGCCCCGCCTTGCGGACCGCATCGGCCAAGATGTACTCGATCTGCGCGTTGGTGCTCCGCAATTCGTCATCGGCCCAGCGTTTGATCGACTCCATCAGCTCGGGGCTGATCCGCAGCAAAAAACGGTCTCGTTCAGCCATGCCGATGCCCCCCCGCAAAAACGCGACCGTCACGCCCCGAGTCGCCCAAAACGAATCGGCCGCCTCGATCGAATCGGCCGCTGTCCGCCAATCGCACCGCGACCCGTTGGCCGCAGAAGCGTCTTAATAACCCGAATCCGTCCATCCCGTTTCACCTCAATACAAACTTCCGGCGTTGACCACCGGCTGGGCGTGACGATCGCTGCACAGGACGACGAGCAGGTTCGAAACCATCGCCGCCTTCCGTTCCCCATCGAGCTCGACGATCCCCTGTTCGGCGAGCTGTTCCAGCGCCATGTGGACCATGCTCACGGCCCCTTCGACGATCTTGGTCCGGGCCGCGACGACAGCTTGGGCCTGTTGCCGCTGCAACATCGCCGCGGCGATCTCCTGCGCGTACGCCAAGTGCGAGATCCGGGCTTCGATCACTTCGACGCCGGCCTTGTCGAGCCGATCCTGGACGTCGACGCGGAGCTCCGCGGCGATCTCGTTCGGGTTGCCGCGAAGGCTGATCTGATGATCCTCGTGATCGTAAGGGTGACGCGACGCCAAGGCCCGCAGCGCCGCTTCGCTCTGGACCGCTACGAAGTCTTCATAGTCGTCGACCTCGAACATCGCCTCGGCCGTGTTCACCACCCGCCACACGACGACCGCCAGGATATCGATCGGGTTGCCGTCGCGATCGTTGACCTTCGACGGACGCCCCGGCGATCGCGACGCATGCGTGATGACCTGGCCCGCCGCGTTCTTGACCTCGTGATGGTGCTGTGATCCGGTCTCGAAATTGCGAATCCTCAGCGAGATCGGCCGCTTGCTGTAAAACGGGTTGACCCAAAAGAAACCCGAATCGCGAACCGTCCCCTTGTACTCACCAAACAGCAACAGCACCCGGGCCTCGTTCGGCGGGATCGCCATGAAGCCGAAGGAGAGAAAAATGGCGGCTAGCAGCGAAGCCGCCGCCGTGATGATCACCGGCAGCATCAACGCCGGGCCCGAATCACGGAGCTGACTCATCCCATAAAAAAACAGCAGCGGCGCCGCCACGAACAGGACCAGCACGACCACCAACATCGGCCACCCCGAGAGGGGCTTCAACAGCTTCTCTTGCATTTCCCCCGACCCCGATCAACGTGAATTGACAACGCCCACGCTCAATGACACTTTGGCCACCCCAGGCGCTATCAAAATGATATCACTTCGATAACTTTTTGTCAACGTTGGCGTGCGGGGTCGTGCGGGAGCAGATGAGGTCGTGCCGCTAACGGTTATCGGCTTCGATCAAGACGCGAAAGGCTTGCAGGTACTGCTGGATGATTTCGGGCGTCGTCTCTTTCCACCCCGCCGACTTGTGCCGCAGCACGGCGAGCTTGAGCAGCTCCATCGCTTCGGCAAGGTCATCGGGGAGCTTGGCCAAACCGGCGAAGGGTTGCGGCAAAGCTTGCCGCCCCGAACCGTCGGCGAACGCTTCTTCGGCGAATGGGGCCTCGCCCGCGGCAGACGGCCGCGCGACCCCGGCGCGGTTGAGCGATTCCTCTTCGCCAAAATCGGGGCCTTCATAGGCGGGCCCGACCGTGATCCCGTCCGGACCTTCGTCCCAACGCTTCGTCGACCCGCCCCCTTGCGCCGGCTGCGTCGACGGCTTGGCCCCCCCCGCCGCGCCCCCAGCCTTGCCGTCGGCGGCGACGTAATCTTCGTCCCAAGGCGGGGCCAACGATTCGCCGTCGTCGGGCCGAGTCGCCTCGTCACCCCCCATCACCTCCCAACGCTGACGACGCATCGCCGCGACGCTCCATCGGCTCTGCACCGCACCCTCCAACCACATCGGCGAATCGTCCCAATCGATCGCGGCCAAGAAATGCGTCCACGACAGCCCCGCGTAGGTCGCCTGCGTCGCGTGGAACTTGTCATGCACCCGCCGCAGCCGCCCGACGTGTGCCGCGGTGACCCCGCCCACACGCCGCGCCCACACCTCGTCGGCATACTCCGAAACCGGTGCCCCCGATTCGATCATCGCCGACCGCCATTGGCTGATGATCCGACCCTTCTCCCAATTCGTGTAGCTGACCAAGCGATTCCAACGCCCGACAAAATCGGCACAAACCACCTCGACCCCATCCGCCGCGACCCCGCCCGCTTCCGCATCGACGTCGCCTTCCCCAACCAGCGCCTCCGCCGATTCCCACGGGGCTAGACCCGATTCCCATCCGCTGTCACCTCGCGCACCATCGCCGGCCAAATCGCCCGCGTCTCCCTCGGCCGACGACCACCTCGGCGCGTCGACTTTGCGATGAAGCTCAGGGTCGGATGAATCTTCGTCTGGACCATTTGCGGGCTGGCGTACCATGCTCATTCCGTGATCAGCGGGTGATGTATCGAGATGACGTGGCGACACAGCCGCCACACCCGCAACGCTACCGACGAGAGGCCAGGATTTCAAAGAGGCACACGCGAAAGTTCCACCCGCTCACGAAATAACGCATCCGGTCGCAACGCCCGCGCAAAATCTGACGGTGGATAAGCTCTTGATAGGGGGCCCAACCGACCGGCCCCCGGCCGACTAGGCCACAAACCGATCCCCACAAGCCGACAAAGGCGCGCTTCCGATCTCTTCGGGCAACCCATCCGGGGGTGCCAACGGGATGGCAATAAAAAACCAGCCCGAAAAAAAAACCAGCCCGTGAGATCGCTCTCACGGGCTGGCTCTTATGTTCCGACTGTGCGGCGGCAAACACGGAGCCGCTGGGAGAAACGCGGAGTTCTCAGCGTGCTTCTGCACAAGCCTTTGGTGAACTCGGCGAACCCTTTAATATGGTCCCTCTGCCGAAATTACAGTCAAAACGGTGTGGGCTTTCATCCCACGTTGTCAGTGTACCGGTTCCCCGGTCAGGAAAGTAGTTCGGTTTCGGTCGACGCTTAGGATCAGACGAATTTTTACTCCGCTATCGATTCTGCGATGTTTTTTGGGTACATCGTTGAGAAAGTCCCACCGCCCCAGAATCGGACCCCACATTCCGGGAACTTTTAGGAGGGTGACCGAGTCGTAACACCAGAGCCCGCGAAAGTCGTGCCGTCTCAATTTGGGATTGCCGCTTCCCGGTCTGTTATTTTTTATTCGTTCACGGCCAAGCCTCGGATCGCTTGGGCCAATCATTCCCGGCCCCGAGTGGTTATTGGATACGCGTGGTTATTCGACACGCGTGGCTCCAACCAACCCCCGGCCCGTCGGGTCCCCCGATCGTCGGTTTTCATCATGCCTTCACCCGAATCCGACCTGGAGCAGTTGCTCAGCGCGTCACTCGATGGGGAGTTGACCCCGGAGCAGCAGCGTGAGCTCGACCAGATTTTAGCGAATGACCCCGAAGTGGCCCGTCAACGCGACGAGCTTGTCGCCCTCCGCGGCTTAGTCCGTCAATCACTTTTGTCGCAGCGCCCACAAACCCTCGGTCGCGGTTTCGCCGATCGCGTGATCGACGCGGCGATCGCCAAGGCCGAAGCCGAAGGGGTGCGTTCCGATCACCCGCTCGTGCGTCTCGCCCACGGCGACGCTGCGACCGACGGCCGCTCCAACCGCAACGCCCCCGACGGCAACACCCCCGGCCGTTTCAATTGGCGGTATGCGGGTGCCCTCGCCACCCTGGCCGCTTCGATCGCCTTCGTCGCGTTCCTGTCCAATCGACTCCGCGATCGCGAACCATCAGGTAGCCGCGAAGTCGCTTCGGGAAAAGGCCAAGTCAGACAAGGAATCGCGTCGGAACCCCTTGATGATCCGAACAGCCCATCTCCCGACGTACCCGACACGAAAAGATCGCCAAAGCCCACGACCGAGATCGCAGCCGCCTCACCCACCCCATCCCACAGCCCCGTCCCGAACAAGGGGCCCGTCCCGAACAAGGGGCCCGTCCCGGTCAAGCCCACCCCGCCAGCCACGGTAGCCGACGCGATGCCGGCCCAAGTCGCTAACATCCCGCCCGCTGGTGGCGTCAAGCTGGCCGCGGTGATGGTGGTCGCCTTCGATCTGACCGAACATGGCGAAGACTCCATGGCGCTCGATCAGGCCCTCGCCTCAGAAGGGATCCGTTTAGGCGTCCGTGGCGAACTCGATGACGAAATGGTTGATGAACTCGTCGAATCGAAAGTGATCGCGGCAGGGGACGAACCGAACGCGACCGAAGAACCCTGGGATGTGTACTTCGTCCAAGCCCCCGCGACTCAAATATCGAGCTTTGTCGATCGGCTCAGCCGCGACGAAAAATCGTTCGATGAATTCAGTTGGGGGATCGCCTCCGACCCGGACGGTTCGATCGATATCGTCGAACAGTTCGCCGTTAACCCCACCAAGGCCTCGCCTAACCAACTCGCCTTCGCCCACAATTTGGTCGATACCGACGGCGACGCGGCCCAACTCCGCCGAGGCCTTGGCCTGATGGCGATCAACGACGCCAAAGGGCTCCGCGGGATGCTGCCACAATCGACCTCCCCGAGCGAAATGTCGCACCTCCTCCTGCTGGTCAAATGACCTCGCCGAAGGCGGCCCTTGCGGATCAAGGTGCAGGCGGATAACCTCTTGGCTTGCCAAGCGGCAGAAGGGTCCTTCGGCTTCGAACCGACCCCTTTTTCCATCGCGGATGTGGCGGAATTGGCAGACGCGCTAGACTCAGGATCTAGTGCCCGATAAGGGCGTGGAGGTTCAAATCCTCTCATCCGCATTTTCTCTCGAAGGATCCTCCCGCTCGATCTTTCGCCCAACGTTGACCTTTCCGGTAACGGCCTCTTCGCACCAACAATCCCGCAACCGACCATCCGGTTGTGACAATCCGTTCTCCTCGATCACACCCTAACCTAGGCTTTTTGATCACTCACACCGCAGTCTTGGCACCCCCGGTGCCCCACCTTTTCGCCCCATTCCTGGCACTTCGCCTAACCACCTGACGATCCGCGCGATAAAATCATCCCCAATCGACTAGCGGCACCCAACCGCCCTCGACCGCTCAGATGACCCGACTTTTCCAACCCCGCTCGTTCCAAATCCCAAGGATTTTGGCATGGTGATGCGACCCTACTCGATGGAGGCGACCATGCTTAATGCCGTCGCGGCATGGGCCATCCCCCTGTTGCTCTCGCCGCTGGGCTTGATCATCACCCCGGCTTTCGCCCCCGCCCAAACACCGATCCCGCCAGTCGCCAACAACCCGATCGCCAACGCCGCCGAACAAACTTCCGACCAACCGATCCCTCCCGCGAACACATCACCACCTCTCGCCCCGCAAACCCGACCGCCCCAACTACCCACAACCGCCGAGGGCACCACCCGTCGTATCGAATTGCCTCAACCGGTGGTTGTCCCCAACGGTGCGGACCCTAAGGTTGCTGACCCTAAGGTTGCTGACCCAAACGGTGCCGACCAAAATGGTGCCGACAACGGCAACGTCCAACAGATCGTGATCCCGCTCAGCGGCGAAGTTCGCAAGCGGATCGAAGATGCCCTCCGCAAACCGACCAAAGACCAACGCGGCAACCCCTTGCCACCGACCTCGACCGGTGACCCGATCCTCGATGACGTCTTGCAGGTGATCCGGAACCGAGGGAGCGTCCTCGATGGCTCATCGCTCGACCCCCAAGCCGATCTCGAGGCGGCACCGCAACCCCCAGCGACTGGCCGAACGGTTCGCCCCGTTCCCCCGCGGCCCTTGCCGCAAGCCCGCATCGAAGAGTTTCCCGACCCCCAAACGTATCCGGCCGAGCCACTGTCGGGTTACCCTGCCGCACCCCGCTACGGTTCATCCGATGCCGGACAACCGCGACCCGATTCACGCTTCGTCGCCGCCGAAGCCCTCCTCCGCGCCGCCCGACTCCTCGCCGATGTCCCCGCCACCGATGAGGGGACCGCGGCGCTGATCGGCGCGATGCGCGAACGAGCGGCCATGTTGTTGATCGACCAATTCACCCCCGACCCGAACCGCCTTGAAAACGCACCCTGAACCCGCCCCAATGGCGTCCCGCCGTTGGCACCGCCACCCGATCTTTTTGACCTTGGTGGCAACCGCCGCACTGGGGATCGGGGGTGTCGCCTATTCGTACTTCGGCAGCGCCATCCCGCTCGATGCCAAAGCCTCCTTCGTCGGTCGCTCGTCGTGCATCGAATGCCATCGCGATCAAGCCCAAACCTTCACCGGTTCCCACCACGACCTGGCGATGGACCTGGCGACCGACGAAACAGTCCTCGGCGATTTCAACAACGCCCAGATCGAACATGACGGGATGACGAGCCGCATGTTCCGCGATGGCAAGCGGTTCATGGTCCATACCGAAGGCGAAACCGGCAAGATGGAGGACTTCGAAGTCAAATATGTCTTCGGGGTCGACCCGCTCCAACAATACATGATCGAATTCCCTCCCAACCCCGCTCAAGATCCCAAACCCAACGCCGAAGGGGAATTGCCGCGTATCCAAGTCCTCCGACTGAGCTGGGACACGATCAACCGCCGCTGGTTTTATCTCCGCCCGCCCGACGTCAAAGATAAACTCGCCCCCGAGGACCCGCTGCACTGGACCGGTATCGCCCAGCGATGGCAAACGATGTGCGCCGATTGCCACAGCACCAACCTCAAGACGGCCTTCGACGCCAAAGAAAATCGTTACCACACGACCTTCACCGACATCGACGTCAGTTGCGAAGCGTGCCATGGCCCCGGCAGCCTCCACGTCGAAATCGCCAACCGCAAAAGCCCCTTCTGGGATCGTAACCATGGCTACGGCCTAGCCCAATTGAAGGGCGAAAGCTCCCAAGGGCAATTGCAGGCCTGCGCCCAATGCCACAGCCGCCGCGGCCTGCTCGATATCGGCTTCACCGCCGACCAAAACTATCACGACTTCTTCGACCTCGAACTCCTTCAACCCGATACCTATTACGCCGACGGCCAAATCAAGGACGAGGTCTATGTCTATGGCTCTTTCGTGCAGAGCAAGATGTACCACAAGGGGATCCGCTGCACCGATTGCCACGACCCACACTCGCTGAAACTCAAGCACCCCGGCAACGAAACCTGCACGTCGTGCCACCAACACCCCGCGGGCAAATACGACGTCCCCGCCCACCATCGACACGCCGTCGGAACCGAAGGGGCCAAGTGCGTGAATTGCCACATGCCCGGCCGCACTTACATGGACGTCGACTTCCGCCGCGACCACAGCTTCCGCGTCCCACGCCCCGACATGTCGGTCCGCTGGGGAACCCCCAACGCCTGCTCGTCGTGCCACGTCAACGACTCGATCGCCAAAGTCCCCGAGCCCCAGCGGGCGTCCCTGCGCGAATATGCCGATTGGCTCGGCGCGGCCGAAGCGGGTGATGCCAAAATCGCCGAGATCCTCAAGGCGACCGACAAGTGGTGCGACGAGGCTTGCGACAAATGGTACGGTGCGGAGCGGAAACGTGACCCGCATTTCGGAGAAGCGATCGCGGCCCTTCGCGCGGGTGATCCTACCGGCGTCGATGCGGCCCTCGCGCTGGCCGCCAACCGCGACCCGATGACCCCCGCCATCGCCCGCGCCACCGCGCTGGATGGCCTCGCACAAATCGGCCAACCCCAGGCGGCTAAACTGAGCGAAACGCTAATCGCTGACCCCACCGAACACGTCCTCGTCCGCGCCGCCGCGATCCGAACTTTGCGAGCCCTCAGCCCCGAAGCGCGAAAACGGCTGCTGATCCCGCGGCTCCGCGACGAACTCCGACTCGTCCGCAGCGAGGCCGCACAGATCCTCTCCGAACCCGACGCCTATCAAGTTCTCAACCCCAACGAACGGACGCAGGTCGATCTGGCGATGCGCGAGGTACAAAAGACGCTGATGGCGACCGCCGACCGCGGCGGCGCCCACCTCGCCTGGGCCTCCCTCTGCGAAATGCGCGGCGCGATCTCCGAAGCGGTCGGTTCTTACCAAACGGCGATCCGCATCGAACCGAACATGGCCGGGCCCCGCACCAACCTCGCCGCACTCTTCGACGCCATGGCCGAGCGCGGTGACCCACAAGCCGCCGCCCAAGCCGAAGCGCTTCGCAACGAAGAATTGCCACTCCTGGCCCGCGACGCCCAGCTCGCCCCGAATAACGCCCAAGTCCAATACCGCTACGGCTTGGCCCTCTACCTCCGCGGTGACCTCCAAGGGGCCCTCCGACAAATCGAACTCGCTACCAAGCTTGATCCCAAGGCCGATGAATTCGCCCTGGCCCTTAAACTCCTCCGCGAAAAGATCGACTCCGAACCGAAACCGACGAATCCCGATCCCCCACCGGCCAAGTGAGCCCGTGATCCTCCCGGACATCGCCGCAACACCACCCGGAGCGTTGCCGCGTCCCGGCCACCCGATCGGTCACGCTCGTTCCCCCGACACCCTTGCCATGCGAATCCACGACGCGATACCAAATCGTTAAACTACTGCGTCGCGTTTTTCCCGCCCGCCTCTTCTCTCAAGTGGAGCCATCCATCGTGCGTTTTTCGATCGCCCTGCTGTTGTTGTTGGTCGCACCCTTTGTCGCCATCGCTCACCTGACGTCATCGCCAGCGATCGCCGCCGAACCGGTGGGGCAGTGGGTCTCGCTGTTCAACGGCAAGGATCTCGAAGGCTGGACCCCCAAAATCCGCGGCTATGCCTTAGGCGAAAATTTCGGCAACACCTTCCGCGTCGAAGACGGCTTGTTGAAGGTCGGCTATGACAAATACGACAAATTCGACGAACGCTTCGGCCACCTCTTTTACAAGACGCCCTACTCGAATTATCGCTTCCGCGTCGAATACCGTTTCGTCGGCAACCAATGCCCGGGCGGCCCGGGGTGGGCGGTCCGCAACAGCGGCGTGATGATCCACGGCGAAGACCCGGCCGGGATGGCGAAGGACCAAGACTTTCCCGCCTCGATCGAAGTCCAACTCCTAGGGGGCAACGGCACCGACCCGCGGACGACGTCGAACCTCTGCACCCCCGGGACCCACGTCGTGATGAACGGCGAACTGATCAAACGGCACTGCACCAGCTCGACCTCCAAGACCTATCACGGCGACCAATGGGTCACGGCCGAGATCGAGGTCCACGGAGCAAAACTGATCCGACATCTGCTCGATGGAAAATCGGTCCTCGAATACAACGAACCGCAATTGGACGAAGGGGACGCGCACGCGAAGGGGCTCGCCGCGAAACAAGGGAAGATGCTCAAAGGTGGGACGATCTCGCTGCAATCCGAAAGCCACCCGATCGAATTCCGCAAAGTCGAAATCATGGTCCTCGCCGAGTAACCTACCGATCCGGCAGACAGTCACGTCCGCCTACCGAGGGTTGCCCGCGAATCACGCGAATGATCGCGAATAGGAAGAACGCGTGACGCATAAGCCAGTCAACTAAACTCTGCCGACAATCAATCCTTGGATGCTCTCGATCATCCCCATCGTCTACGAGACATCATTGCAGAGCATCAAGCACATTCGCATCTCACTCATTCGCGCCCATTCGCGTGATTCGCGGGCAAAATGACTTGATAAAGAGCCGATCTCGCTGCATCGCGCCGTTGTTCCGTGCCTGGGAGAAGACGACAAAGCCGATGCAGATGGAGTTCGACTATCGCAACTACACGTTCGCTTGTCCTGATCTAGGGCCCGCGAATCACGCGAATGATCGCGAATAAGGAGGCAGGATGAATGGCTGACGAATTGATTTATAAGGACGAGTGTTATCGAATCGTAGGGGCGTGTTTTGAGGTCTATAACGAAAAGGGGTGCGGGTTCCTTGAACCGGTGTATCACGAATGCATGGAGATCGAGTTTGACCACCAGAAGATCCCCTTTATCGCGCAGTCACCATTGAAATTGTCCTATCGGGGCCGCGAGCTGAAACAACGCTACATCCCGGACTTTATCTGCTTTGGGAAGGTCATCGTTGAACTCAAGGCGGTCAGTAAGCTCGCCGACGAACATCGAGCACAAGTTATCAATTACCTCAATGCTTCGGGGTTCGAACTCGGCTTATTGATCAATTTCGGCAGCTACCCCAAGCTCGAATGGGAACGGATCGTTTCCTCAAAAAAGAAATGGCCCGCTGCTACTAGCACGAATGCTCTCGCATAAAAGACGGCTTATCATCAGCCATATAACCAAGACTCCCGATCGTCATGTCAGCGTTATCTTCGAGTATTACGCATATTCTGATCTCACTCATTCGCGCCCATTCGCGTGATTGGCGGGCAAAACAATCCCGCACTCGGAAATGATTCCTGATTCGGCAAACCTTCCGAAAGACTTCATTAGTCGAGACTGTCCTGAACGAATACGACTGTCCGCAAGACCCTCCGAACGATCGTAGATCCGCACTACTGCTGTTCCTCCTCTGATCCTCCCAAAAAATCGAATCCCGAATCCCGGGTACGACTCCAACAAGCAGTTATTAGCCACCCGACCGTCAAACAATCGCGTCCGGCTGGCGGGGAGTGCCCGCGAATCACGCGAATGGGCGCGAATAGGGAGAACGCGTGACGCATAAGCCAGTCAATTAAAACTCTGCCGACAATCAATCCTTGGATGCTCTCGATCATCCCCATCGTCTGCGAGACATCATTGCAGAGCATCAAGCACATTCGCATCTCACTCATTCGCGTGATTCGCGTGATTCGCGGGTAAAATAATCGCGCACTCGGAAATGATTCCTGATTCGGCAAACCTTCCGAAAGACTTCATTAGTCGAGACTGTCCTGAACGAATACGACTGTCCGCAAGACCCTCCGAACGATCGTAGATCCGCACTACT
>JBEIRZ010000596.1:0-2071 GCA_040375695.1 Planctomycetaceae bacterium | reverse complement strand
TGATTGAGGGCCGCGTGCACGTTGGGTTGCAGCCCGCTGAGCTGCAGTCCCTTGCTTCTGGCAGCCCTGGGTTAGTCAAAGTCAGCCTGCGCGATCTTGCCCCTGCCATCGCCCGGATGGCAAGCGGCGGGACGACGGTCGCCGGGACCACCTTACTTCACCCCGAGTATCGCTGTGCCATTTGAATGGGCTTACCTCGCAATTTGCTCGGTCTTGTTGGTGGCGCTATCGCTATTCGGGGCCCCCGACTTGTGGTTATCGCTTTCGATCGCGGCAGTGTTGGTGGCATTCATCGGTGTCCCGCACGGCGGATTGGATCACCGGACGGGTCGGCGGCTGTTGGAATCACGTTTCGCTGGGGGATGGTGGATGATGTTTTTCCCGGGATACCTCGCAGTGGCGTTGGCCGTCGCGGTCGCTTGGGTCCTGTTTCCCGTCGTTACGGTGATCACGTTCTTTCTCCTTTCGGCTTGGCATTTCGGGCGTGAGGAACAGCAGCAGATCGGTAGGAACGACCCGGTCTGGCCAGGATCGCGTGTTTGGCAACATCTCGCGGCGGCCGCGACGGGCGGTTTGGTGATTTGGGTCCCCGCTTGGTTTCGCCCAGAAGAGATGTCGTCGTTGTTAGCGGCGATCATGCCTAGTTCAGAGTCGGGCGTATCCGACCGTGCGGTCGAGTGGACGCGTTTCTGCGGTTTTGTGTTATTGCCGATCGCGGCGGTCGTGATCTTCAAGCGATTATTTGAAGGGGGTCGCGAACCGATCAATTGGGTCCCGTTGGCAACTTTGGCGATCTCGATGGCGGCACCGATCCTCTTATCGTTTGCCACTTATTTCGCACTTTGGCATTCGGTCCTTGGGTTGTCTCGGCTGCGAAATGAGGAGGGTTTGACGGCGCGGGAATTCGCCATTGCGACCCTTCCGCTTTCGATTCTCGCGGTGGCCGGCGTCATCGCGGCAGGCTGGTTCTTTAGCCGATCGGGCGGGGCATCTGGGCAGGGGCTGACCCCGGCGTCGTTGCAAACCTTATTCATCGGCCTGTCGGCGATCGCGGTGCCCCATTTGCTGTTGCACGAATGGTCGGCTTACGCGGGTCGAGCCTCGTCGAAGTCGGGGGCCTTGTCATGAACCCAACGCTTACTGTTGATAACCGGTTCGAAGATCTTTCGCGTGGTTACGATTACGTGTTGGTGGGTGGCGGTCTACAGAGCGGGCTGATGGCCTTGGCGATCGCCCATCATCACCCCGCGGCGAAGGTGCTGTTGATCGAGCAGCAGGGGAAATTGGCGGGGAATCACACTTGGTCGTTCCACGATACCGACCTGACATCGTCCGCCGCGATTTGGGCGGCCCCGTTGATCGAGCACCGCTGGCCCGAATATCAGATCCGGGTGGGGGGCAGGGTACGGACGGTTCGCATCCCTTACCGGACCTGTTCGTCAACACATTTTTCAGAAGTCATCACGTCGTTGATGGATCACCCCTCCAGGACCCTGTTGACCGGGACGACGGTCACGGCGATCGAGCCGCACGCCGTGACGCTGGGGGACGGTAGCAGGATCGAAGCGAAGGTGGTGATCGACAACCGAGGCCCGGCGCCATTGGACCTCGACCACTTTGCCGGCGGCTTTCAAAAATTCTGGGGCTTCGAACTGGAACTTAGCTCCGATTGGCCGCACCCCGACCCGATCGTGATGGACGATTCGATCGACCAACGGGATGGCTTTCGATTCGTCTACACGCTGCCGTTCGGACCGCGGCGGGTGTTGGTCGAGGACACCCGTTTTTCGAACAACACGGCGATCGACCGGGGCGAGTGTTTGCAGCGGGTCCGGGAATACACCGAGCGTGTCGGTTGTTCGGATTGGCGGATCGTCCGCGAAGAGCACGGGATCCTTCCGATGCCGACCTCGGGTTTTTTACCCGGCGGGTCGCTGCCGCGATTGGCAGGGGGGTATCGAGGCGGATTTTTTCACGCGGCGACCGGATACTCTTTCCCGATGGCGGTCCGCTTGGCGGAGACGGTGGCGACGATCAAGGCTGCGGGGGGGGATGCGGTTGCCATCGGCTG
>JBEIRZ010000489.1:0-3042 GCA_040375695.1 Planctomycetaceae bacterium | reverse complement strand
GAGAACGACCAGCCAGAGACGCGAGGTGTACCACCAGCAAAGCACGACCATGAGCACCAGCGCGATCACGATCGATCGCATCGATTTCACCCCGACGCAAAACCATGGCTGTGAGACTCCCCAAGAGACGAGCCCGAAGAGGAGCGGCCATGCGATCGGAAAATCGGGGACGACCAACCACTTCCAAAACCCGACGACAGCCGCCATCAGGGAAGTAACCGCAATGGCCCCGAAGCAGAAGTAATGCGCGGCAATGGCCAGCGAAGTGATCGGTTTAAAGTACAACCCACCGAGCTGACGCTGTGTGATCATCACCCCAAAAACAATGGTGAGGGTGGTGCACCAAGTGACGATGGTGAAGATCGGTACGGCGAGTTGCGAAAAATCTGAGAAGTTGATCCCCTGCATTGGCTGCTCGATCAAAAAAAACGGGATATTCGCGAGAAATGCGAAGAGCAGCAACAGCCGACGGTTTCGCCGTAGGTAATCCCAAGCCAAAACGGCGGTGATGCTGTTCATTGCAAGGAACTCGGGGGTTGAAGTGATGCGGTGGCTTGCTATTGGCGTGAATCAGGCCGCGGCAGCGGTGCTAACAAAGATGTCTTCCAGGCTCAGCGGCGTCTCTTGAACGATTTCCGCGTTCAATGACTCGGCGGCGGCGAGAAATCGTTTGCGATCGCCCTGCAAGGTGTACGTCCAAAGCTGGCCGCGTCCCTGATGGTCGATCGCACCGGCGATCTCGGGCGCCGTCGCCAGCTCGGTTCCGAAACGGAACGTGACCCGGTGGAACGAATCGTGAAGCGCTTCGAGCCGATCGTTGATCACGATGCGGCCGCGGTGGATCATCGCGACGCGATCCGCAAGCCGCTCGACCTCGTCGAGCAAATGGGACGAAAAGATGACGGTCCGGCCATCGTCCGCGACCGTGCGGACGATCGCCGTCAGGATGTCGCGACGGACGACCGGGTCGAGACCCGATGACGGCTCGTCGAGCAACAACAGCTCGGGCCGATGGGCGAGTGCCAACAGGAGCGCCACGCGAGCGGTCTGGCCGCGAGAAAGGTTCGAAACTCGCTGCTTCGGATCGAGCTCGAACAGCTCACGCAGCTCTTCGGCGTACCCGTCATCCCACTTGGGAAAAAAGGCGCGGGTGTATCGGATGACCTCGGCGACCCGCAACCAAGGGGGGATATCGCGGTCCTCGGACATGTAACCGATCCGCCCTAGCACTTCGACCGGATGCTTGACCGGGTCGAGCCCGAAGACGCGGACCGATCCGCTCTGCGCGTAATGGGCCCCCAGCAGGTGTTTGATCAGCGTCGTCTTCCCGGCACCATTGGCGCCGATCAGCCCAAAGACCCCGCCGCGCGGGATCACCAGCGAAACGTCGTGCAACGCTTCCTTGTCGGAAAAAGTACGGTTCAGATTCCGGATCTCGACGATCGGGCCGTCAGCGGATGCCATCGTTTCAGTCATCTCTTCGGTCCTGTTGGGAAGGGTTACGGGGGGCGAGATCGTGCTGGCGGATCATCTTCACGACTTCTTCCAAGTCGAAACCCATTTGGAAGGCTTCGACCAAAAGTTGATCGATCCGCTCTTTCAACAGTTTGCGACGTTCCTTCAGCGCCAGCGGCGAACCGCTGTCGGCGACGTAAGTCCCCGCGGTCCGCCGCTTCTCGACGACCCCGAGCGTTTCGAGTTCTCGATAGGCTCGCGCGATCGTGTTGGGGTTCACCAACAATTGCTCGGCGAGCGTCCGGATCGAAGGGAGCTCTTCGCCAGGCCGTAGCCGCCCCGAGGCGACGAGGAATTGGATCTGCCGCACGACCTGCAGGTAGATCGGAATTCCGTCTTGGGCCTGAATGTGGATCTGCATCGCGAAGTCCTGTTGTACCGCTGTATTAACAACTTAATACAGTAGGACAAATCGGATGTCAACAAGTTTTTTGCCAAACGCCTGCGAAAGGTTTTGCCGTGCCACTGGGAAGGCGGTTGTGCAAGGTCAGCGTGCGACGAGCTGCCTTCAGTGCGAATCGCACCAGATGCCTTCAGTGCGACTCGCACCAGATGCCTTCAGTGCGACTCGCACCGCGGCGCGATCAGGATCGGTTCACGCCTAGCGGTTCGCAAATCACAACGTGGCCTGGTGAATCGCGGGCCAGTGAAATCTCGGGCAGGGGAAAGTGCCGATCACTTGGCCAGGCGAAAGAGCAGGATCTTGCCCCGCGCGCTCTCCGATGTCGTCGCCAAGACGTTGCCGTCGGCCGAGAAGTCAAGGTTCTTTTGGTA
This sequence comes from Planctomycetaceae bacterium, assembly GCA_040375695.1. Classification (GTDB taxonomy): domain Bacteria; phylum Planctomycetota; class Planctomycetia; order Pirellulales; family Pirellulaceae; genus UBA6163. The sequence continues at coordinate 753 of JBEIRZ010000489.1, read as the reverse complement.
CGAAACCGATTCGGTGTCGGCGTAGGCGACCAATTCCGCCCGTTCGAAATCGAAGATGCCGACTTTGCCCCGCATCCCGACGGCGATCCATGTCTCCTGAGGATGAATCTTGATCCCATGTGCCAGCTCGCCACGCGGAAGTTTGACCGAACGGAGCGTTGGGGCCGCGGTCAAATCGAAGAGATGCAGTGTGTTGGAATCGGCGACGGCGAGGCGTTTTCCCGAACGGCTGAACGAGGCGGCGCGAACGTTTTTGATCCTCAAGTTATCCGACCCTTTCAGCTCGCCATCGCGAAGCGAAAAACGGACCAACCGCGAACCGTCGGTCGCGACGCCCTCGTCCCCCGAAGCGGGAAGCCAAACGGCATGGACATCCCTGTCGAATGGTTCGGTCGACCGCGCAGCCGCTTGGTTGGGCCCGAAGGGTTGCCAAGCGACCGTCCCCTTGCGGCTCGTCCCGATGAAGAACGAGAACTTCGGACTGGTGGCGATGGCCGAGACTTCGCCGTCGAACCGGAACGTCTCCCGTTCGTTCTGCAGCCGTCCGTCGGGCATGACCTGCCACACCATCGTCTTGCCGCTGTAACCACCTGCGATCAAATGGTCGCCCGTCGCGCTAAAGGCAACGGCGGTGACTTGGCCGAACTGCGCCATCGGATAAGGCTGGCCGATCGGGTTGCCCGATGAAGTCTCAACTAGGGAAAGTTTTTCATCGAGCTTGCCGGTCGCGAGCCACTTGCCGTCGGGGCTAAG
>JBEIRZ010000302.1:0-5569 GCA_040375695.1 Planctomycetaceae bacterium | reverse complement strand
GTTCCGAAATGGGGGCTTCATCGCCAACGCGGCGCCGATCGCCGATGCGACGCTCGCGACACGACTCGCACACGTCGATTTGGCGATGCGTTTCCCGCTCGAAGAAGTTGTCGAGGATCCCGATGGCGATGCGGTCTATTATCGCATCGTAGGGGTCGATCGCGGCGCGGCAACGATCAGTCCCGATGGCAAGACGATCACCTTCAAGCCTTCGGCCGGATACGCGGGGGCCGCGTCGATCGTGCTTGTCGCCGACGACGGCTTCAACACCAGTGCGCCGGTGAAGATCGACATCAACGTGTCGGCCGCCGAACTGCTGGGGATCGACATCGTCAATCGCAAACTTGGGTTGGCGGTAGGTGGGCGCGAAGAGTTGGTCGTGCTGGGCCGGTTCGCCGATCAAGACAAAGTCCCGCTGCTTGGGGATTACGTTAGCTATTCGCTCAAGGGTGACGGGATCATCACCGTCGATGCCAACGGGATGGTCACCGGCCAGGACGATGGCTTCGCGGCGGTGATCGTGCGAAAAGGCGACTTCACCGCCGCGACGGCGGTCGTTGTCGGTGAGCCGTTCGACGAATTGCGACGCGATCAGGAGCTCTTTGTTTATCCGGGGGCGTTGACCCTGCCGCGGACCAACGGCAGGAGGCAATTCGTCGTTCGTGCCGGACGGGATGGGCAGGATTTGCTCGCGTCTGGCGATGCGATTTTGGTTGTGGCCGACGCCAGGGTGATCGAACTGAACGGCGACGGTCGAGCGACCAGCAAGGGGCTTGGGACGACGACGGTCACGATCATTAGCGGCGGCGGGGAAGAGACGGTCGAAGTGCGTGTTGTCGATCCGCAGGTTGGGTCGGCGGAATTCGGTGAGGAAGGCGGGGTGTTGCAAGCCCTCGATGGGACGCAGGTTCAGATCCCGCCTGGGGTGTTGCCGGAGGGGACTCCCGTTTCGGTAACGCCGTGGCTATTGACCCCGGACATCAAGCTGCCAGCGAGCGAGGTGATGCGGGTTGGACAATCGTTCCAGCTCGACTTCGGCGGCGAAGAGCTCGCCCAGCCGGCGCAGCTCGCGGTGCCGGTCAATTCGTCTTTCGCCCCGGGGGACACGGTCTATTTCCTCAAGAAGGAATGGATGATCGATGCGACGGGGGCGAGGCGTGATTACTGGCTGATCATGGAAAACGGGGTTGTGGGCGACGACGGCTTCGCGCGGACCAGTTCGCCCCCTTATCCCGGCTTCAGCCGCGGCGGCCAATACCTGCTCGCGAAGTCCGACCAGCCGGAAAAGCTGGTGACGATCGGGGGTGAAGCGAGGAACCACGAAGGGTTTTCGCTTGGGATCGATTTCAACAGCGGGCTGGGGATCGGGCTCGGATTCGGGTTTCTACCGTTCTTCCCGGTTTTGTCTCCGGTAATCACGATCACAACCTATCTGCGTAGGCCCGATGAGGTCCCAGTAGCGGAGCAGCAAGTTAGCGTTGCGGGTGCGGTGCCGGGGCAAGTGTTTATTCCCGAAATCGCCTTGCCGCTGATCAACCCCCGTGATTCAAGGCCGATCATCTCCGGACTGGAGCTGACTACGCTCGATCCTCCAACTGTGAAGGTATCAGGAGTTCGCTTTGTAGGCGCGAAGCTCTTCTTCCGTTATCGCGGAGAGGACCATCTCCTTCAAGCGTCAGGAACGGATACCACGTTGACTGGGACGATCCCTGACGGAATGGTTTCGGGGCTAGGTGAGATTATCGTCAAGCACTCGAAGTATGGCGAGTCGAACGTGGCTAGGCTGTCATCACCGGGGAACTTGGGGGCGATCGGTAAGACCGGACTAGGGATTTCCGTCTTCGATACCAAGACGGTGAATAATCAGGTCCTGAAAGAATTCGATTTTGGCGGCGGATCCGACACGATCTTCACGACCGATCTGACACGGCTTTATGCCGGCACGTTCTTCCACGGGATCGGCGTTGTCGACGCGATCACGCTGCAGCAATTGCCTTCGATCTCACTCCCGAATAACGCCTTCCATCACCAGATCACCGTCGATCCTGGGAATCGGTTCCTATTCGTCGGCGGGCCCGAAAATGTGATTTACCTTGTCGACATACGACCGGAGTCACCAACGTTCCATACAACCTTATCGACGATCCGATTGCCAAGAGCGCGGGCAACTTCTGCAGGCATCGCGATTACCGCAGATGGAAATAGGCTTGTCGTCGCAACCGGGATCAAGACGCAGAATCATCAGACCGGGAACATCGTTGTCTATGACCTTGATTGGTCGAATCCGCCGACCGCGAGCAACCCTTCGAGCGACAAATTCGCGAAGATGCTTGCCGATCGGCAAGTTGCTGGGGTCCCCTACTCGGTGACCGCGACGAGTCAACCCAATTACTTAACGTTCACTTACCGTCACACCCCTGCTGTCTGGATGCCGTCGTCGATGGGATCTGCGGGGAATCTGTTCACCTTCGGCACGATCGACCTATCCAAGGGCGAAAGTTTCACAGTTTCGAACGTCAAGACGACGATCCCGGGAGGGTTGAACCCGTTTTCTCAGGCAAGCCCCTATTCGGGATATTATCTCGACGTCTACACGCCGCGCGACATCGCGGTCACGCCTGACCTTCGTGCGGCATTTATAGCGGAATGGAATTTCCAGATCGTCGGCATGTATGGCGGGCAGCGTGGCGATAAGGTTGGCGTTGTTTATGACCCGTTTGGCAAGCCTGAGTACCTCGGCGCAACGACACCGGTGGAATGGGGATGCCCGACCAACATCGCACTCGATGCGGAAGGAAAGCGGGTCTTCGCGACCTACTTCTGTGTGGGTGAAACATTGGTGATGGATGTCGATCGCCTGATCGAGACGGGGCGTTCACGATCGTCCCGCGAAAGAGAGATGATCCCACTCGACCTGCTCGATTCGGGACTGATCACCGCTCCGCAAATCAACCCAGGGATTCACATCACTCCGATCACCAGCGGGGCCCCGCAGGGCGTTTCGACGCAAGGTGGCGAGTTCTTCAGGCTCTGGTCATTCGGATCTGGTGAAAAGCTCAATGAGTTGACAGTCGAGTATGAGATCCTGTCACCGCCCGGCGTTCGATTCGGGAAGGCAATACCGATCACAATCACAGCATTTGCTGAGGATCCGAAACTGCCACCAAAAGTAATCGGCACCCTCACGATCTCGCCCGAAAATATCGGTAAGGGACCGTTGCTTGGTCTAATCGGAGAGGATGCCAATCAGGCCCTAATGGGCGGTCGTCATAAATTACGGCTCGATCCGGCTAAATTTTCGGACTTTGTGAGACTGTTGGAAGACAAAAACTACGAACTCTTTCAGGCAACTGCGGATCGAAGCGTCGCGCAGGTAAGACGTTCCGCTTACTTTGGCGGCTATTTCCAAAACTCAGCGGGTGCGATTGGCGTCTTGAGAACGGGCGCTGAGCATGACGACATCGTTTCGATCGGAACCGACAATGCGATGTCTTGGCAAAGATCGAAATACGCAACGGGAGAGCGTAAATCCTTTGAGAATCCGAAGGAGATTTTGGTTGTCACGGCAGATGGTCGCGACCAGGTGACCACGCAAGGAGAAGCGGATAAAAAGACGGCAACTAAGCTAATCGTCAAGGCTGGGTTAGGCGCAGACATCGTGATTGGCGGAAGGGGCGACGATGAGCTCTGGGCCGGATTAGACGAAGGGACAACGGAATTTGATCACAACCTTCTGATGGGAATGGGTGGTAACGATGATCTTTACGGAAGCCAATCTGCGGACGTCCTCATCGGCGACGGTGTGGTTATGGACCAGTCGAATCTTGACTTAGTTATATTTCATCTTCGGGCATTCGACTTCATAGACGCCAAGCAATTGCAGCCGATCGGTTCGGGAACTGACCGCCTCTATGGCAATGACGGTTCAGACCTATTGCTCGGTGGTCTTGGTGAGGATGAACTTTGGGGTGGCCGCGGTTGCAACTTGATGATCGGGGAAAGCTTCGTCCCGGGGGAATCCGGACAAACGACGCTCAAGGGTCTTTTCCAGCTTGCATGTGGCGGCGATTTGTCTGAAGCCTTGTCTGCTAAGGGCGAAGAAGTCGAAGCATTCCTTACAAAAAATAAATTCGTAGGTGACTCCAAAGATAAATACTTTGGCGAAGGTGCGTTGGACATGTTCATTGCCGGTTCAGGCAATGACATGATCGATATGGGAAGCAGCTCGAACGCGGTCGGCATAGGCGGCCTGGGGGCTGACACGATCACCGGGGCAATCTACACCAGCGTGATTTGGGGGGACATGCCATCAACACCAGAAGAAAATGCGGCGGAAGAAAGCATCAAAAACAAGGACACGATAACGGCTTACGCCGGTTCCTTGATGAACGCCTTTTTCGGAGGATATGGGCCAGATGAAATTAAAGGCGGTGGTCGTTTGGACTTCCTGTTCGGGGACTCAATCGGAGTCGGAGTGAATGCCCAATTGAAGTTCTCTCGTAAATTAAAGGACTTCAACCTTGAAGCGGTCGCTAAAGCGTTCATTACCACGGTCGGATCTGGCGATGACAAGATCGATGGAGGTTTGGATTCGGCCATCGGGTTGGATCTGATCATCGGTGGAGGTGGCTCGGATGTTTTGAACGGAACCGGACTTATTTTTGCGTCGGGTGTTCGGATTTCATTGGACTTTAATCTTTCGCTGAAGGGCATCTACGACAGCATTATGAGCCGTAACAACAAGGCGACAAAGAAAAGCGAATCGATCGCCAAGACGGTAGGGAGTGTTCTCAAGTATGGGTTTGGCTCTGAAATCATTTCGACTGACTCCGAAATCAATACCGTTACCGGAGAAGGAGTATTCTCCATGATAATGGGAGGCAAGGGGATCGATCGCATCACGAGCAAGAGCAATGTGACGTATATCGATGCGGACGAGAATGCAGACATCATCAATGCCGAATATTCGCATGGCGCCTGGATTATAGGCGGAAAAGGCGACGACCAAATAAAAGGCCCGCGGCCGAAAGCATCCGTATGGGCTTTCATCTTTGGGGACGATTACAAGTCGATTAACCCGATCAAGCTTCTCACTCCAGCAACGTGGCTGGACGAGTCTTTGTATGGATTCGAATTTGAGTGGGGCAGAAAGCTCAAAATCGATGTCGGCGCATCGCTTTTCAAAATGGTCGGTGATGGGGTTGATATTATCGACGCAGGCACGTCCGGACTGAACGTTGTCTTCGGAGGCGAAGGGGTTGATACTATTACCGGCGAAGGGAAAGTTAACTTTTTGGTTGGCGATGAATTCAATGCAGCGCTACAAGGTACGGTTGAATATGATTTTGAGACCAAGGAGTTTAACCTGGATGTTGACTTTCCATTCTTCCAGGGTGAATCGACGGACTATATTTATGGGACGACAGGCTCGGTCGACATCATTTTCGGTTGCGGGGGCGATGATGAAATTTACACCGCGGTTGCAAACGCACCGAGCAGCAAATTCAACATCGATATTTTCTTTGGCGTAAGTGGGACCGATCACTTGCACGGCGGTGCCGGGGCTAAC
>JBEIRZ010000069.1:0-17798 GCA_040375695.1 Planctomycetaceae bacterium | reverse complement strand
GGCCAAGCCGACCCCAGAGGCGGAAGAGGGTGCGACCCCGGTTGTTCGGTCAGGGGTCCTGACCCTTTCCGCCCGCACCGAAAAGGCGCTGCTGGCTCAAGCCCGACGGTTCGCCGATGCCCTACGCGACGGGACGACGCCGTGGGCCGACTTCAGCTACACCGCAGCCGCCAGGCGCGACCATCACGATTGCCGCTTGGCCGTGCTGGCCGATTCCTCAGCCGAAGCCGTCTCGGCGATCGAGGATTTCGTTCAAGGTCGCGCCTCGTCACACCTTTTGGCCGGACGGAAACCCTTCGGTCGAGACCTCAAGATCGCCTTCTCGTTCGACGGCAACACCGACGGCTACGGTGACGATCCCGAGGGACTCTTGAGGCTCGTCCGATGGCTCGGCGCCGCGGCGGAAGAGACCGACGCGATACTCGCCGAAGTCACCGGTTGGAAACTCGCGTCGATGATCGAGACTCCGCGACGTTGGTCCGAACCACGTTACGCCTTACCCGCAGCGACGGCGATCCGATTGGCGATCACGCAGTGGTGGCGAAAGGCCGGGGTCGTGCCGCAGGCGGTGGTCGGTGTGGGGATCGGCGAATTGGCCGCGGCCGTTGCGGCGGGCGTCCTGACCCCTGCCGAAGCGATCAAGCTCGCGGCAGCGATCGGCAGTGGCGGGCGTGATTCGGCGTCCACAACCGCCGCGCGGCCGGACGCGAAACTGCCGCTCTTTTCCGGGGCCGACGGCAAGCAACACCCAGGGCTGTGGGGTGACGCGAGCGATTGGGAACGCTTCACGCGGTCGGGTGAAGTTGGGGGTATGGCCCGCGATCTGCTGAGTCAGCGTGGCTTTGATGCCTGCATCGAGATCGGCGCCCGATCGCGGACGACGGTGCTGGCACAGCCGACCGCTTCTGGAAACACCACCGACGGCAACCCTTCGCCGAGTCAACGTTTCGATTTGCGTGAAACGCTCGCGCTCCTTTACTCGTTGGGCGCCGATTTGAAATGGCGCGACATTCTCGGCGGGGCGGGGAAATGCGTGCGGGTACCGACCTACCCTTGGCAGCGTCATCGCCTGTGGGTCCAGGCAAAGGATTGGCATGAAGTGGCGGCCGCCAACGCGGCAACCCACGGGTTGGCTGTGGCACCTGCGGGGGCGAAACCCGCGGAAGCCGAGAAGACGCGCGAGGATCAACCGGTCCGGCCCCGGCCCGACCTGAACACGCCTTATGTCGCGGCGAGGACCCCGCTGGAAGGGATGTTGGCGCGATCTTGGTCCGAGATCTTGCGGATCGAAAAGGTCGGGATGCACGACAACTTCTTCGAACTGGGTGGCGACTCGCTGCAGGCGATGATGCTCCACAATTCGCTGCAAGACCGACTGGGTGAAGTCGTTCACGGGTACGTCCTCTTTCAGGCGCAGACGATCGGTGACCTGGCCGCGTACATGCGAAGCCACTTCGCCGAGGCGGTCCTTCGGTTGCACCCCGACGAGCCGGATGTGGGTCAGGTCGAAGAGGTCGAGGAGACGATCGAGTCGGTCGGTGATCGCGAAGTTGGCGATGTTTGCAGGCTCCTCGATGTCCTCGCCCCGGTCGCGCCGATCAGCTATCCGATCCGCCGCAAGAACCGTCGCGCCGTCTTTATCCTGTCGCCGCCGCGGAGCGGGTCGACCCTATTCCGCGTGATGCTGGCCGGCCACGACCGGCTCTTCTCGCCACCCGAACTGGAACTGCTCAGCTACAACACGCTCGCGGAACAGCGGGCGGCCTACGCCAACGTCCCGGGCCAGTGGCTCGAAGGGCTGGTCCGCGTCGTCATGGAGGTTTATCGCTGTGACGTCGACGCCGCGCGTTCGATCGTGCAGAAATGGGAGGCCGACGGGCTTCCGACCCAAGAGGTCTATCGGCTGTTGCAAGAGCCGATCGGCGATCGGATCCTGGTCGACAAGACACCGAGCTATTCGGGACGACTCGGGGTGCTGAAGCGGGCCGAAGAGCTGTTCGACGAACCGCTTTACATCCACCTGCTGCGACACCCCTGCGGCATGATCCGGTCCTACGTCGATTACAACATGCACGAGGACTTCAGGATCCGCTTCGGTGTCAATGAGCAGATCCCGTTTTCGCCGCGTCAGATCGCCGAGCTCGCTTATGTGGTCGGCCACCAAAACATCCTGGAACTGCTCCGCGACGTCCCGGCATCGCGACAGCACCGCGTGCGGTTCGAAGACGCGGTCGGCAACCCGGAAGCGTCGATGCGCGGCGTCTGCGACTTCCTCGGTTTGGAATACCAGGAAGAGATGATTTATCCCTATGACCATCCCGAACGGAAAATGGTCGACGGCGTGGTGAGCCAAGACCGGATGCACGGCGACCAGAAGTTTTTGGTCAAGCACAAGGGGATCGACCCGAAGGCCGCCGACGCTTGGCGAAAGCACATGACGGGCGATTTCCTCGGCGAGCCCGCCCGCAGGTTGGCCACCGAATTCGGGTATCACGACATCCCGACCGCGCTAAAGCCCAAACGGACACAACAGACGCCGAAGATCCGACCGGTCCCACGCGACCGCGACCTGCCGCTGTCCTTGAACCAAGAAGCGCTCTGGTTCCTCGACCGGTTGGAACCCGATCGTCCGACTTACACCAATTACCCGGCGATCCGGATCACCGGGCAGCTCGATTTCCCGGCGTTGCAACGGGCATTCGACGAGCTCGTCCGTCGCCACGAATCACTTCGCACGACCTTCCCCGAGCGTGAAGGGAGGCCGGTGCAATTGATCGCCCCCCACACGCCGATCGAGATCCCGCTGGAGGACCTGTCGGGCCTACCCGAATCGGAGCGAGACCGGAAGCTGTGGAAACTGATCCGCGAAGAGGTCTCCAAGCGGATCGACCTGCAGCGCGGGCCGCTGATCCGGTTGCGTGCGATCCGCATGGCGGCCGATGACCACGTCATCATCGCGGCGACCCACCACATCATCCATGACGGCTGGTCACTGAGCGTGATGATGCGCGAAATGGCGACGATGTACACGGCCTACCGGCTCGGCAAGACGCCAACGCTCCCCGAACTCCCGATCCAATACGCCGACTTCTCCGTGTGGCAACGCGAATTGCTGCAAGGTGAGAACCTGCAGCAATTGCGTGACTATTGGGGAGCCAAGCTGCGTGGCGTCCCGGCGCTCAACCTGCCGACCGATTACCCCAGGCCGCCGATCCGGACGACCCGTGGCGACTCGAAGATCTTCTACGTCTCGCCGGAATTGACCGCCGAGGTCAACGCGTTCTCCAGGCGTGAAGGGGTCACCCCGTTCATGACCCTGCTCGCGGCTTATCAGGTGTTGCTCTCTCGCTATTCGGGCCAAACCGATTTCGCGATCGGGACCCCGACCGCGAACCGCACGACGGTCGAGACGGAACCGCTGATCGGCTACTTCATCAACATGCTGGTGCTTCGCGCCGACCTCTCGGGCGATCCGACCTTTCGGGAACTCGTCACACGCGTCCGCAAGATCGCCGTCGAAGGGTTCGAACACCAAGACCTCACCTTGGATCAGGTGGTCGACGAGCTGAAGCCGCCCCGCGACATGAGCCGGCATCCCGTCTTTCAGGTGATGTTCGTCTTCCAGAACATGGAACGGCCGAGCACGCGGGGGCTGGGTGTCGAGCTCAAGCCGGTCAGCGACCGGCCGGTCGGCCGCGCCTCCGACTTCGAGGTCGCGCTGCAGATGCGCGACACCGAACAGGGGTTCCGTTGCCGGTTGCAATACAACACCGATCTGTTTAGCGCGGCGACGATGGAGAAGTTCGCCGCAGAATTTTCGGACGTCTTGACCCAGCTCCTCACGAAGCTTGATGTGCCCCTGTCGGCCTTGCCGCTGGTGACCGAAGACGAGCAGCGGCGGCTGATCGGCTGGGGCGATCGCACTTCGGAACTGGTAAAGTCTGAGGGACCGGTCTACCGACGATTCGAATCGCGTGTCGCGAAATCGCCCGCTTCGATCGCCGTGATCGATGGCCAGCGGGGCTGGAGCTACGAGACGCTTAACGACCACGCCAACCGATTGGCCCATCGGCTGATCGCCGCGGGTGTCAAACCCGATCAACCGGTCGCGGTCCGCTTGCCCCGCTCCGCCGAATTGATCGCGTCGTTGTTGGGGGTGATGAAATCGGGCGCCGCCTACCTGCCGCTGGATACGGAACTCCCCGACGATCGACTCCGCTTCACGCTGGAGGATGCCGGTGTCGAGGTCGTCGTTACGACCGAAGAGCTGGCGGGACAACTCCCCGAAGGGATTCGCGAGGTGATCTGCTGGGGCGAGGCAAGCTTGCTTGACCAACCGGCGACAAACCCGCCTGCGATCGCGACCCCGGATCACTTGGCCTACGTGATCTACACGTCCGGTTCGACCGGCCGCCCGAAAGGGGTGATGCTCGAACACCGCGCGGTATCGAATTACGTCCAAGCCGCGATCCAGGAATATGGCATCGATGCGCAGGACCGGGTGATGCAATTCGCTTCGGTCAGCTTCGACGCGCACGTCGAAGAGGTCTATCCCTGTCTGGTCCAGGGCGGGACGTTGGTGATCCGGACCGACGACACGATCGATTCGTTCCAAGCTTTCCTCGCACGCTGCGAAGCGATGGGCTTGACCGTCTTGTCACTGCCGACCGGATTTTGGCACGCCTGGGCGATGGCGATCGACAGCGAAGGGTTGCGTCTTCCGGGCAGCTTACGGATGGTGATCATCGGCGGGGAAAAGGCTCGCCCAGACATCATCGGGTTGTGGTTCGAATGTGTCGGCAAGCGAGTCCGGCTGTTGAACACGTATGGCCCGACGGAAACGACGGTCGTTTCGACGGCGTGCGAGCTTGCACCTGGGGACGCCTCCGACGAACGGGTCGTGATCGGCCGGCCGCTGGCCAACACGCGGCTGTATGTCCTCGACCCACACCAAAGGGTCGTACCGACCGGCGTGGCTGGCGAACTTTACATCGGCGGCGAGAGCGTCGCGCGGGGATATTTGGGGAGGCCCGAACTGACGGCCGAGCGATTCCTGCATGACCCACTGACACAAGTCCCCCTGACGCAAACCACCAGGGCGCGCATCTATCGCACCGGCGATATCGTCCGATGGCGCCCCGACGGGCGGTTGGAATTCGTCGGCCGAACGGATGACCAGGTCAAGCTTCGTGGTTATCGCGTCGAACCGGGCGAAATCGAACGCGTCCTCATCGAGCACCCTGCGGTCGCTTCGGTGGCGGTGGTGGCGCTCGAGCGCGCCCCCGGCGACTTGCAATTGGTCGCCTACGCGACGCCGCGAGATGGGGCATCGATCGCCAGCGATGAACTCCGCCAATTCCTCGCGCAGCGGTTGCCACAATTCATGGTCCCGGCTTTGGTCATTCCGCTGGACCGATTACCGCTGACGACCAGCGGCAAGATCGACCGCAAGGCGCTCCCTGCACCTTCCTGGGAAGGGCACGTCCGCCAGGCAAGCGGTGACCCTCCGGCATCGGATGTCGAGCGGCGTCTGGCCACGATTTGGGAAGAATTGCTCAGCACAGCGGGCATCGCCCGTTCCGACCACTTCTTCGAGCTCGGCGGTAATTCGCTGCTAGCACTCCGATTGGGTTCACGGATCAGGCATGAGTTCGGCGTCGATTTGACGCTGCACCGATTCTTCACCGCGCCGACCTTGGCCGCGATGGCCGAGCAGATCGATGGCTTGCTTGAACTCCCAAGCTCCGCAGCCACTGAGATCACGAAAGCCCCCGCGGGTATCGATATCCCGTTGACCCCCTATCAGCTGTCGTTCTGGAATGAAATCCGACGCTCTCCCGACGAGCCGCTCTGGAGGGTCCACGCCCACCTGCCGATCTTCGGCGCGCTCTGCGTTGATCGGATGCGAGAAACGATCAACGAGGTGATCCGGCGGCACGAGATCCTCCGGACCGCCTTCGTCGTCGATCAAGACGGCCGACCGGTGCAAAGGGTCTTCGACCGATTCGAAGCGGACCTGCCTGTCGATGATCTCCGCGGTATCCCGGAAGAAGGGCAGCAGGAAAAATTACAAGAGCTCTCGCACGAGCAGAAATCGCAAAAGTTCGTTTTTGATCGTCTGCCGCTCTTTACCGTTCGCTTGGCGATGCTGTCCGACGAGGCGAGCGTGCTGATCGTTACGAGCACGCACCTCCTTTTTGATGACTGGAGCCAGCGTGTCTTGGTGGGCGAGGTCGAAGAGATTTACTCGGCACTTTCGGAAGGGCGTCCGCACGGCTTGCCCGAGCCGAAACTGCAGTATCGCGATTACGCGGCGTGGATCGGCAGACGTCTTGCGGGAGATTTGCGTACGTCGGCGATCGCCTATTGGCGGGGCAAGCTGGCGGGAGTGCAATCGCCGCGGTTGACGATCGCCAACCGGCCGCCAGCCGGCACACCGGGTCATCTGCGATTCCATCGTTTCCGTGCCAGCCAACGCCAGAAAGAAGGGCTCGAAGAGCTCGGTCGCAAGTTGTCGGCAAGCCAATACGACATCCTGCTGAGCGCGTTCAACGTGCTGCTGGCTCGACATTGTGAATCAACCGACATCGCGGTCGGAAGCTTTGTCGCCAATCGTCAACGCGAAGAAACACAAGGGATGCTCGGGGTCTTTACCAACGGCCTGATCCTTCGTAACGACCTGTCAGGGGACCCCTCATTTGCCGATTTCGTGACCCGCGTTCGTCAGACCGCGCATGACGCCTGGGCGTACGAAGAGTTCCCTCTGGTTGAAGTCGCCGACGCGCTGATCCCCGATCGCGATCGGGGCCGTTTCCCCTTCACGCAAATCTGTTTCGGTTACCTGCAACCGCTGAAGAAAGCGGCGGGCAATCGCCGACGCGACCTACGGATCGATCGAGAAACCGTCCGTGGGGATGCCGTGATTTACAGCCGCGACCTGTTCTTCGAGATGCAATCGACGGAGCATGGCCTAGCCGGTGCGATGCGTTACTCCGATTCGTTCTGCGAAGCCTCCACGATCGAACGCCTAGCGGAAGAGTATCTGAAGTTGATCGATGCGATCATCGCCGACCCTGATCATCGGTTATCGGGATTAGGCGTCCCGACGATCGCCGCCGGACCCTCTTCGCCGTCGGCACCACTCGCGGCAATCACCGGCAAAGCCGAGGCGATCACCGGCAAAGCCGAGGCAATCACCGGCAAAGCCGAGGCAATCACCGGCAAAGCCGAGGCAATCACCAGCAAAGCCGAGAGGGATGGGGCGCAGGGCCAAAGCGTTAACGATTCCGGTTTGGTCGAACCACTTCGGCGGATTTGGTCGGAGCTTTTGCGGGTCGATTTTGTCGCTACTGAAGATGACTTCTTCGAACTGGGTGGCAATTCGTTGCTCGCGATTCGCCTGACGTCGCGGATCCGCAAGGAGTTCGCTGTCGACTTGCCCGTGGCGGAGCTGTTCAGCGCAAAGACGCTCGGCGGGATGGCCAGCCGGATCGCCGCGCTGCGGACGGGACGCCCGGTGACCGAATTGTCGATCCCCAACGCTTCGTCCGGCGGCCCCACAAGGGCATCGATGGCGCAGGAGCGTTTCTGGCGTCTGATCAGTCGGTCTCCGAACAGGCCGATTTATCTGATCCACGCGACGCTGCTGATGGAGGGGAAGCTCGACGTCGACGTCTTGAAGACGACGCTCGACCAAGTGATCTCAAGGCACGAAATCCTGCGGACCGGATTCCAGGAAACGGCGGACGGGAAGTTGATGCAGGTGATCTCCGACGGTGTCGAGATCGAATTGCCGATCAATGACCTGAGCAAACTTTCCCAATTAGAGGCGGAGCAGGCGATCGTCGAACTGGCGAGTCAACAACGCTCGACACCCCCGGACTATCGCCGACCGCCGTTATTCAAAATCTGTCTGTTGCGACTCGGGGAAGAACGCCACGCTTTGTTGCTTACCGGCTCACACCTGTTGCTGGACGACTGGTCGGCCAATGTCTTGACGCGCGAGGTTCAAGAGCTTTACTTGGCGACGGTCGAGGGTCGGCCCCACGCGTTGCCAGAATTGAAAGTTCAATACCGTGACTTCGCGATTTGGGACCGCGAATTGATGGAAGGGACGCGAGGCCAGGAGATGTTGGCTTATTGGCGAGATCAGTTGGCCGGGGTCAAGAGTCCGCCGCTGCCGACCGATCACCCACGCTCGACCACAGCCCCGCACATTGCCCGATCGCATCGCTTCCGCATGTCAGCGCAACTCAGGGGCGAGCTCGACCGACTGGCCAGCCGTGAAGGGGTCACGCTGTATGAAATCCTCTTGACGGCCTATAAGTTTTTGTTGGCACGTTACTGCCGCGACACCGACATCGCGATCTGCACGAACGTGGCGAACCGAAAACTGTCCGACACGCTAGGGATGCTGGGGCTGTTCACCAACGCGGTGATCTTACGGACCGGCCTGTCGGGCGACCCCTCATTCCGCGAAGCCCTGACGCGTGTGCGACGAACCTTCACCGAGGCGATCGAGCACGAACAATTGTCGTTCCATACCGTCGCCGACGCGGTCGCACCGAATCACGACCGAGGCCGGTTCGCGATCAGCCAAGCCGGTTTCAGCTTTCAGCAACCGCACTCGCGACCGGGCAGCGCCGCTGGGGAAAGGGCGCTGAACGTCAGCCGCCAGAGGATCAACGCGGGGCCCGAACCGGCGAGACACGACGTGAGCCTTGACGTGCTGGTGGCCGAGCACGGGATCGAAGTCGATATCGAGTACGACTCGGCCTTGTTCGATGTGTCGACGATTTCGCGGATGGCCGATGATTATCTGGCGATCCTGGGGTGCGTCACCCGCGACCCGCAGCGAACCTTATCGCAAGTGCCTGTCGCGGGGGTGGAAGAAAAACCGGCGGACCCAGAGCAACTGGCAAGCAGAACATCCGCGGCGATCGCGACGACGATCGAAGGGTTGGCCCAGGCGATCCGCGCGGAAGGGATCGAAGCGGGGCACAGCTTGGTGCCGCTGCGACAAGAATCGACGGGCAAGCCGCTCTTTTGCATCCATGGCTTAGGCGGCCATGTCGCCGCATTCCTGCCGCTGGCGAAAAGCCTGCCTCATCCACGGCCGGTCTTTGGCCTTCAGGCGATCGGGTTGGAAGGGGAGACGCGTCCTCACGACAAGATCGAAACGATGGCGGCGTGGTACGTCGAAGAGATCCGCAGGCAACAGAGGACTGGCCCCTACCTGCTTTGCGGGTGGTCGATGGGGGGATGGATCGCGGCGGAAGTCGCGCGTCAGCTTCGCGCGGCGGGTCAGCAGACGAGCCTGATCGCGATGTTCGACACGCACATGCATTTCCGCGACTTCGAGACGCCCGGGGTCGACGACAACGCGGTGTTGCGATGGCTGGCGCCACGCCTGCAGCTCGATCCGCGCGAGATGCAGGGGTTGCCCTTGGACCGACAATGGGATCTGATCGCGAAGCGGGCCGAAGGGGCCATCGGTTTAGGGGCGGAGGAAATCCGGAACCTTGCGGAGGTTTGTCGCGTGCAGATCGCGGCGGCAACCGCCTATCGGCCGGAGCCTTACGATGGCGAAGCGATCCTCTACCGGGCCCAGCGACAACGCGGCGGCCTCGACCCGAGATGGCACACGCTCTTCCCGAAGCTGAAGGTCGAACAGGTAACGGGTAGCCACTACACGATGCTCCAATTGCCTCACGTCACGACGCTCGCGGACAGCTTGGACCGACACCTCATCCGTGCCGCTGGCGTCAACACCGAGGGGCAGGATCGATGAAACTGCTTTGGCAACTTGCGCGGCGTTCGTGGAAACAGCTTGGCCTCGCGGCGCTTTTGGGAGGGCTGAGCGGCGGTACGAACGTAGCGCTCCTAGCGATCATCCACCGTTCGCTCCGACAAGCCGATGCGGGGTCGCTGAAACTCGCAGGCATTTTCGCGGCATTCTGTGTGGTGTCGTTGCTGACGAGGGTGATCGCACAGACCTTCCTCGTTCGCCTGATGCACCAATCGATTTCGCAGATCCGCATGGACCTGATCCAAAAGATCTTGCGATCGCCGCTGCGGCAACTCGAAGAGATCGGTGTCAACCGGATGTTGGGGGCGCTGACCGGGGACGTCGGGGTCATCTCGCATGCGCTCAACAACGTCCCGATGCTCTGCGTCAACATCGTGATCTTGCTCTTCGGGGCGGGTTACCTGGCGACGCTGTCGATCCCCGTCTTGATCGCGGCGATCATCTTCACCCTCTTGGGCGGGCTGAGCTATTGGTTGATCGCGAGGCAGTCATACCCCTACTTCGGCAAGTCGAGGGAACAGTCCGACACGATGCTCGGCCATGTCCGTAGCCTGATCACGGGGGTGAAGGAGATGAAGCTGCACAGCCGACGTCGGGACACCTTCATCAACGATGTCCTGTTACCCGAAGAAGCGGCCGCGAGAAGGACGCAATTGATCTCCGCCGTGATTCAGGACATCGCTTCGAGTTGGGGGCGGTTGCTGTTCATGATCGCCATCGGGCTATTGCTCTTCGCTTGGCCACGGATCCAATCGCTCGATGCCGGGACGATCACCGGGTACACCCTGGCGATCTTTTATCTGATGTCGCCGCTGGAACGGATCGTCAGCATGATCCCGCTGCTCGTCCGCGCCGGGATCTCGATCGACCGGCTCCAGCGGATCGGGCTGATGCTCGATGACCTGAAGACGGAACCGACCACCGAGTCGACTTTCGACAGTTGGGCCTGCGTCGAACTTGTCGGTGTGACCCACACCTATCACCGCGAGGGACACGACGAGGGGTTCCAGTTGGGGCCCATCGACTTAACGATTCGGCGCGGGGAATTGCTCTTCATCGTCGGCGGCAACGGCAGCGGGAAGACGACGCTCGCCAAGCTGATCACGGGGCTTTATGTACCGGAATCGGGCGAGATCCGGCTCGAAGGGGTCACGATCGGCGATCCGGAGCGGGAGGCCTATCGGCAATTGTTCACCGCGGTGTTTGACGACTCGACGATCTTCAGCGGGTTGTGGGGACTGGAGCGACACGACCTCGACGGACGGGCGGCCGAGTACCTCAGGGCGCTGCGGCTGGATCATGTGGTCAAGGTCAGTGACGGCCAGTTCTCGACGACGACGGAATTATCGGCCGGCCAAAGGAAACGGCTATCGCTGCTGACCGCTTACCTGGAAGACCGCCCGATCTACCTCTTTGACGAATGGGCGGCGAACCAAGACCCCGTCTTCAAAGAAACTTTCTATCACGAAATCCTCCCGGACCTGCGGGGCCAGGGGAAGGCGGTGATCGTGATCACCCACGACGATCGATTCTTTTCGGTCGCCGACCGTGTCGTCAAACTGGAGGACGGCCGCATCCTCTACGACGCCGAGCCCGAACCCTCTGCAGCCGCCATCACGCATTTGCCATGAAATCGACAGCCCTCTTATTGCTGCTGCTCGTCTCCGGTTCCGTCGCCTCTTGGTGGGCGTGGCATCGGGATTGGAGAGAACCGCCCCAATTCCGCGATTTGCAAGCCCAGCAGGGTGACCTCGTGATCGCGGTCAGCGCGACCGGGACCGTCGAGCCCGAAGAGGTGGTCGACGTCGGCGCCCAGATCATCGGACTGATCGAAGAGTTCGGCCCGGATCCCGACCGGCCCGGCAAGACGATCGACTATGGGTCGAAAGTGACCGAAGGGGCGGTGCTGGGCAGGATCGATGACTCGCCCTACCAGGCGGAACTCGAGAAGGCCGAGGCGAACCTCAAGGTTATCCAAGCCGACCTGAAACGCAGCGAAGCCCAAATGAAGGAGGCGCAGCGGGCTTTCGACCGGGCACAGGTCCTGCGTGATACGAACTCGGGGAGCGATTACGACCGCGCCGAATCGCAGTTCGAAATGGCAAAGGCCGACGTCGCCGTCAGCAAGGCCCGCGTCGAACAGGCCGAGATCCAAAAGAAACAGGCCGAGATCAACCTCGGGTTCACCACGATCAAGGCCCCGATCGAAGGGGTGGTGATCGACCGCCGCGTCAATGTCGGCCAGACGGTCGTTGCGGGGCTCAACGCCCCCAGCCTCTTCCTGATCGCGAAGGATTTGAAGCGGATGCAAGTCTGGGCCGCCGTCAACGAGGCCGATATCGGGGAGATCAAGATCGGGCAACGCGTGACGTTCAAGGTCGATGCCTATCGCGATCGGAGCTTCGAGGGGACCGTCGCGCAGATCCGCTTGAACGCCGGGATGGCGAACAACGTCGTGACCTACGGCGTGGTCGTCGACATCCTCAACGAAGACGGTGCGCTGCTCCCTTACATGACGGCGAACTTGCAATTCGAAGTCGACGGCCGCAAGGATGTCTTGCTGGTGCCCAATCAGGCCCTGCGGTGGCGGCCGTCCCCGGAGGAGATCACCCCCGCCAAACGCGATCAATTCGCGGTCGTACCCACCGACACCGACGATGAACCGGATCAGCCAGGACGGACACCGACCGCCAAACCGACGGTTTGGGTCACTTCCCCGGACGGGCTGGTGACGCCGATCGAAGTCGGCACCGGCTTGACCGATGGGATCTTCACCGAAGTGACCTCCGGTGACATCCGACCGGGAACCGGGGTGGTGGTCGGGGTCGTTCAAAAGGCGAAGCGGGACTTCGTATCGAGCTTCGTCTCACGGGTGACCGGCCGAGGCAAAAAGGAATAGCCACGTGAACCTGATCGAACTGCGGCGGATCGACAAGACCTATCACCTCGGCGAGGTGGACGTGCCCGTGCTGCGCGACGTCTCGCTGACGATCGGCCACGGCGAATTCGTCGCGCTGATGGGGGCATCCGGTTCAGGAAAGACGACGCTGATGAACCTCCTGGGGTGTCTCGACGTCCCCACCGCGGGTTCGTACCAACTCGACGGACTGGAGGTGACCCGGCTCTCAAAGCCCGAACTGGCGGCGCTTCGCAGCACCAAGATCGGCTTCGTCTTTCAAAGCTTTAACCTTTTGTCCCGAACCACCGCGATCGATAACGCGAGGATGCCTTCGGCCTACTCGCCGCTAGCGACGCCGATCCGCCAAATCCGACAACGGAGCAGCGAACTGCTCGAATCGGTAGGGCTGGGGAAGCGTCTGGACCACTCCCCGGCACAACTGTCAGGGGGCGAGCAGCAACGTGTGGCGATCGCGAGGTCGTTGATCAACCAGCCACGGCTACTGCTGGCCGATGAACCGACCGGGAACCTCGATTCGAAAACGGGCAAGGAGATCCTCGACCTCTTCCGAAGACTCAATCGCGATCAAGGGATCACGATCCTGCTCGTGACTCACGACCCCGAAGTCGCCCGCTTTACCGATCGCGTGATCCGCATGGTCGACGGCCGGATCGTCGATGACGCGCGCAAGGTTGAGGGGGCAACCGAGCCGAGCGGCGTGACAACGACTCCTCGCCTGGTCACCAGCGCCGGCCCGAACACGGACGCCACTGCCGGCCTGGCCTCCGGCGCGAGCGACGCGCAGGGCCCAAGCCCAATGCTGGTTACCGCGGAAAGCGCCGCGGCAACTTCGTCAGTGGCAACGTCGCCAAACGACCGGCCGTTAACAACCGATCAGAAGTTGCCGGTCGAAGCGAGACGGAGTGGCCGAAATCATTGGCGGGTGATGGCCGGGGCGATCCGGATCGCGTTCCAGGCGATGCGGCGAAACCTGCTGCGCACCGCGCTCACGATGCTCGGGGTAATCATCGGTGTCGCGGCGGTGATCGCGATGATGGAGATCAGCCAAGGGGCTTCGGCGGCGATCGAAGTGACGGTCGCGAACATGGGGGCCAATACGCTGCTGGTCAACCCCGGCTCGCCACGTCCAGGCACCGGCGGGATGGTCGAAACGGTCGAGGCCCTATGGCCCGAGGACGCCGAAGCGATCCAGCGGGACGTCCCCCACGTGCTCTGCGCCGCGCCGGTGGTTCGCGCCCGCGCACAACTCGTCTTTGGCAACCGCAACTGGACAACCAACTCGCTGATGGGGAGCACGCCGACCTTCTTGGTAGCACGCAACTGGGAGGAGCTGGAACTCGGCCGGGCGTTCACCGAGCGTGAGGTCGCGGTGGGGGCAAAGGTCTGCCTGATCGGCAAGACGATTTCACGCGAGCTCTTCGGCAACCGTTTCCCGATCGGCGAAGAGATCCGCATTCAGAGCGAGCCGTTTAAGGTGATCGGCGTGCTCGCCGAAAAAGGTGCGAACCTGCTGGGGGCCGACCAGGACGACATCGTCGTGGCCCCTTGGACGACGGTGAAATACCGGATCAGCGGCGGCGGTTCCGGCCCGGTCGGCGCGGCGCGGCGGCCGCCCGCAGGGATGGGACGCTCGCTCCCAGGGCCGACGCTCCTGGAACGTTTGCCCGGCGATCGCCAGCGAGTCCGGACAGAAAGTGTCGAACAGATCCTGGTGCAGGCCCGGTCGCCCGAGGTGATCCCCGATGCGATCCAAGAGATCACGACATTGCTCCGCGACCGTCACCGGCTCGCCCCCGAAGAGAGCGACTTCCGGGTCCGTGACATGGCCGAAGTCTCCAACGCATTGGAGAACACCGTCCGGCTCCTTTCGGGCCTGGGGCTGTCGGTCGCGGCCGTATCGCTGCTCGTCGGCGGCGTCGGCATCATGAACATCATGCTCGTATCGGTGACCGAACGGACTCGAGAGATCGGTTTGCGAATGGCGGTGGGTGCGAACGCCAGGGACATCCTGAGGCAATTTTTGGTAGAGGCGGTCGTGCTGTGCATGGTCGGCGGAATGATCGGGATCGGGGTAGGGCGGGCAGGTTCGTTGCTGGTCGGTGAGATCATGCAGTGGCCCACCGAGCCTTCCCTCCTGGCCGCCGCGGTCGCCGTCGCCGTCTCGGTCGCGGTCGGGATCACCTTCGGGTATTACCCGGCTTGGAAGGCCTCGCGACTCAACCCGATCGAAGCTCTTAGGTACGAGTGATCCGATGGCACATATCGCAATCATCTCGAAAGATTTGGCCGGACACCTCTTTCCGCTCGGGGGGATGGCCGCCGAACTGCGTCGCCGCGGCCATGATGTGACGATGGTGTCTCGCGATCGCGCGGGCACCGTCTGCGAGCAACTGGGATTGCCTTATCGGCAGATCGACTTCGAGGGGATCCCCGCCCGTCGACTCTCTCCTACCCGTTTCGCTGTCGGCAAGGCCTTCGGCGTGAAATGGTTCTTCGACCTTCAGCATCGGCTCTCGCGGGAATCGGAAGCGTTCCTCCGCAAGGCGCCGGCGATCCTGCAAGAGATCGGTGCCGACGGTGTTGTCGTTGATCAAGACATCGTCGCCGGGAGCAGCGTGGCCCAGCGGCTGGGGCTGCCGTTTGTCACCGCCTGTCCGGCATTGATGTGGCACGAAGAGCCGAACGTTCCGCCACATTACATCGGTTGGTCGCCGACCCGCGGGATGCGGTCCCGACTCCGCAATCGGATCGGCTACCAAGCTTGGCAATTTCACATGAGCGTCCCCTTCAAGGTTGTGAACCGCTTCCGTGCGGAATGGGGGTTACCAAAGATCCGCCGCTTCGGGGGTGACCACTCGAACCTGGCCCACTTGGTCCAGGGGTGCCGGGAGCTCGATTTTCCCCGCAGCTCGCTGTCACCGGTCTGCCACTACGTCGGAACGCTTGGCGCGGGCAGGCCTAGCACTCACCCCTTTCCCTGGGACCGGCTCGACGGCCGGCCGCTGATTTTCGCTTCGCTCGGGACGCTCCCCGGAGGCAGCTACCAATTCACCGCATTCCGCAAAATGGCCGACGCTTGTGCGGGACTCGACGCACAGTTAGTGATCGCGCTAGGGAAATGGTCCGACACGTGGGCGGGCTACAAAGACCCTTTGAACGACTTGCCCGGGGACCCGATCGTCGTCGAGTTCGCCCCGCAATTAGAACTCCTTAAAAGGGCATCGCTGCTGATCACGCATTCCGGATTGAACACCACCCTCGAAGCGTTGCTGCACGGCGTACCGATGGTGATGATGCCGCGGAATGCCGACCAGCCGGGCGTGGCTGCGCGGACCGAATGGGCGGGTGCAGGACTGCGGACGCAGTATCGCCTCTTCACGCCTACCGAGTTACGCGGAAAGCTCGAACGGGTTTTGAACGAACCCTCGTTCCGCGAGCACGCGAAGCGATTGGGGGCGGCCCTCCAGGCGACCGGGGGCCCCGCGCATGCCGCCGAGATCATCGAACAGGCGATCCTCTCCCGCAAACCCGTCCTTCGACAACCGCTCGGGGTTTGAGGGCACTCCCATGGCTCATTTCGCAATGCTCGCGCCCGAAGCGGGGGGGCATATCTACCCGATGGGCTCGCTCGCTGCGGAGTTGCGTCGCCGAGGCCATCAAACGACTTTGGTCGCACTCGCCGCTGCGGCACCCTTGGCCGAAAAGCTCGACCTGCCGCTGAGGGAACTGCGCGATTCTACCAAGCCACCCCGCCCGGCCCGCGCGGTCGCGATCGCCTCGCGTCCGCTCGGCCTCAACTGGGCCGCGAACCTGCGGGCAAGGTTCCTTTGGAAGTCGGAGCTGGTCCTCGATCAGGCACCCGCGATCATTCGCGACTTGCAGTCCGATGCGGTGATCGTCGACCAAACGATCCTGGCCGGGGGAAGCGTCGCGGACTCCTTAGGGCTCCCGTTCGCTACCGTCTGCTCGGCCCTGATGTGGAACGAGGAACCCCAAGTGCCACCCCATTTCACCGGCTGGGGTTATTCGGATGAGAACTGGGCTCGGTACCGGAATCGGATCGGCTACGCCGCCTGGGAGGCCTACATGCGGACCACCGTTCGATCGATCAACCGTTATCGCGGCCGATGGGGATTGCCCACGCTCCGCCGGAGCACACAAACGATCTCGCCATACCTCCAACTGTCACAGCTTTGTCCCGAATTCGACTTCCCTCGCCGAGAACTCGCTTCGACTTGCCATTACGTCGGACCGCTCGCGATGGCCCGCCCGCCTCGCCAAGATGACTTCCCCTGGGACCGACTCGACGGCAGGCCGCTGATCTTCGCTTCGCTCGGGACGGTACCCAGCGTTTCAAATTTCCCCGTCTACCAGAAGATCGCCAAGGCATGCTCCGGGCTCGATGCGCAACTCGTCCTGTCGCTAGGCAAATGGGGCGACAAGGCCGGGGACGCGAGAGCGCGACTCGGCCGGCTCGCGGGCGACCCGATCGTCGTCGACTTCGCTCCGCAGCTAGCGCTCCTGCAAAAGGCCTCGCTGTTGATCACGCATGCGGGTCAAAACACGACGCTCGAAGCGCTCCACTTCGGTGTGCCGATGGTCGCCTTGCCCCGATCGGCCGACCAGCCCGCGATGGCGGCAAGGCTGGAACATGCCGGTGTCGCCCTCTGCGGCTCGTTTTGGAAATCGACCCCCGAAGGCCTTCGCAAACTCGTCAACCGCGTCCTCACGGAGCCGCACTTCAGCCAGCGCGCGGATGAGCTTCGGCAAGCCCTCAGCCAGACGGGAGGCGCAGCGCACGCCACCGACCTCATCGAAGCGATGCTGCGAACCGGTAAGCCAATCACAAACGCCCGCACAACAAACAACGATCGTTCACCACGAAACGATCCGCACATCCCGTCATGACTCGATCATCCCGCCCAAGTCGGGGGCGGGGGCCGGGATCTGCTCCGCGGGGACAGGTTTCTGCTCCGCGGGGACAGGCCCGGTCCGCGGGGCTGCTTCCTTATCGCCCTCCCTTGGCGGTGGTGCTGTCGTCGGCGATCGATTCGGATCCGGCGCTGCAGG
>JBEIRZ010000599.1:0-2051 GCA_040375695.1 Planctomycetaceae bacterium | reverse complement strand
CGGTTGCAGGCGATCCTGAATTCCGCGACCGACTCGATTCTGCTGGTCGATAAGCAGGGAATCGTCTTGAGCACCAACCCTGCTACCCAGAGGATTTTCGGCCACTCCCCCACCGAGCTGGTTGGTCATAATGTCGCGAGCCTATTCGATTTCCCCTTTGGCGACGCGCTGGAAGGGTTTATCAACGGCGATCGCCCGGCAGCGTGCAATTGGAGCCTCGGCCGCGACCGTGAAGGCATCGGACGGCGGAAAGACGGTCAGCCCTTCCCGGTCGAATACTCGATCTCCGAAATCGATTCGTCGCGGCAGTATTGCATTCTTGTTCGCGACATTACGGAACGGCTTCGTCTACAGCGCCATTTGCACAATGCCGCTTCGGAGGAGCAGCGCCGGTTGAGCTGCGAGCTCCATGACGGGGTTCAGCAAGAGCTGACCGGGCTTTCCCTTTTGTCGGGCTTGGTCTGCAAATTGACCAACGAGCTCGCGGCCGCGACCCAAAAGTATGCGGCGGAGCGCCCCGACGAACCGCCGGGGTTCAGTAGCGAAATATTTCGGCTTCTCAAAGAGGTTACGGATCGCCTCGCAGGGCGTTTAGCGGAAACGTGCGAGCATGTGCACCAGTTGGCTCATGGGATTTCCCCGGTCCCCCCCGACGCCGACGGGTTGCGAATGGCCCTCGCAGCTTTGGCCGAAAGCGTCAGGCCAAGCATTGATTGCAAATTCCGCTCGACCGGCGATGTAACGCTGGAAGACAATAACACGGCTTCGCATGTCTATCGGATCGCCCAAGAGTCGCTGAACAACGCCTTGCGACACGGCAAAGCGACTGCGGTCGAAATATCGCTGGTGGAAGAGGCTGGGAACTTAGTCTTGCAAGTGAAGGACAATGGGGTCGGTTTCGACCCGGCGACGAACACACATGGGATGGGACGTCAGACCATGGATTATCGCGCCAGCATGATCGGTGGCCGGCTAAAGATCGACTCCCAACCACAGGGCGGGACGTCTGTTTTCTGCGCCTTTCCTCGTCGCATGTCGCCAAGTTATGCGGGCGGGAAACCGCTGGGGCTCTTCTCGAGTTTTTTCCCATGAATCCGATATGTACCGGGCACGTGTCCTGATCGTCGATGACCATCCGCTGGTCCGTCAAGGGTTAGCGATGAACATCTCGACAAATCCTGATTTCGAGGTCTGCGGCGAGGCGGCTACCGTATCCGAAGCGATGGAATTGCTGCGCGATCGTAAGCCCGACCTCATGGTGGTCGACATCTCGCTGAAGGAGGGGAATGGGATCGAGCTGATTAAAGACGTGAGGTCTCGTTTTACACGGTTGCCGATCCTGGTCGTTTCGGGGTTCAAGGAATCGCTCTATGGCGAACGTGCCCTGAAGGCCGGGGCCTCGGGGTATCTGAATAAACAGGAATCGCAAGCAAAGTTGATCGAGGCGCTTCGTGTCGTCCTCAAGGGAGGTCGGTACATGAGCCCTGAGCTGGCCGAAACTATCATCAACGCAGGACTCTCTGGTCGAGCGGAATCAGACAGCATCGTGAGCAGGCTTTCGGAGCGGGAGCTCGAAATCTTCCGCATGATCGGGAGCGGGATGACCAGCGGGGCGATTGCAAATGCCCTTTTTCTCAGTCGGCACACGATCGATACCCACCGCGAGAACATCAAGCGGAAGGTCAACGCGAAGAATGCGGGCGAATTGAGTCTGATGGCAGTCCATTGGTGTCTCGAAAACGGCTGAGCCTTCGCTTGCCGACACCGGTTTCTTTCTGTCGAAGGCTTGATAGTAGCGTATCGAACGCACACTCGCTTCACGCCATGCCACGGATTACCGATGGCTTCGATCAGCCGCAGCGACGCGGCGGTTTTAGGAGCGATCGGATGATCGATGACGAACTGCTCGACTCTTTCAGTGATTGCAAAACGGCCGGTCCGAATAGTGATCGGAAAAACTGGCTGAAAAGATTTTATCCATCGGTTTTGCCGATTGACGCGTTTGTCCCTTCAGCCGTCGCACCGGTCGGCTTGTGAACCGGTCCGGCGGG
>JBEIRZ010000676.1:0-1306 GCA_040375695.1 Planctomycetaceae bacterium | reverse complement strand
CTGCGGATTTCGCCGGCGCCGGTGACTTTGCAGTGCGCCTCGCCCGGGGCGATTCGGGTGACGACCAGCGACACCGTCCCGTCGGCCAGCATCACGCGATCACCGACCGACAGTTCGTCGATCAGTCGCGGGTAATTGCTCGTCAGGCGGTTGGGGGCGTCGGAGCGATCGCCACGAACGAAGACGACCTCCGCGCCGAATTCGCAGGGGAACGGGTCGACCGGCAATTGGCCGAGCCGGATTTTGGGGCCGGCAAGATCGAGCAAGACGCCGATGTGGGTGCCGGTCAGCGTTTCGGCTTCGCGGATCTTAGCGAGCGTTTGTTCGTGCTGTTGGCGGTCGCCGTGGGCGGTATTGATCCGGAAGATATCGGCACCGCTGCGGATCAGGGCGGCTAGCTTGTCGACCGTATCGCAAGCCGGGCCGACGGTGGCGATGATCTTGGTCGCGGCGGACGTTAACGGGAGGCTCGGCATGGGGAGTCGATCGGTTGTTCGGGGCGGAAGTGGATGGGTTGAGTGTTGGCGGCCGAAAGCGACGGTTTCGAAAGGGTGGTCGATCGACTACATTAACACGCGAAGACGACTTCGCATGACATTTTGACGGATTGTTAACAAAACGCACCCCCATGAACCCAGCCGGATGGGCCGAAAAGGCCCACAAGTTTATCGACGATTTGCGGTCCTGTGACGACCCTGACGACCGATTCGAATTGATCATCGAGTTCGGGGAGACGCTCGATCCGTTGCCGGAGGAGGAGAAGACGGAGGCGAATCGGGTGCAGGGGTGCACGGCCAAAGTCTGGTTGGTCCCGGAGGTGGTTGGGGGGAAACCGACGCGGATCTGTTTTCGTGCCGACAGCGATTCGCCGATGGTGCGGGGCTTGGCGGCGCTGCTGTTGTCGCAGGTCAACGAGAAACCGTGCGACGAGGTGGCGTCGTTCGATTTTCGCAAATTGGCCGACGAGTTTTCGTTGCACCAATACCTCAGCCCTTCGCGGAGCAACGGGTTATTCGCGATGAGCAAGCGGTTGGGGCGATTGGCCGCGGCGTGCGGCGAGGGCGGCGCGACCGACGTGAATTGATCGGCCGGCGTCATCACCGCTTCGCCCCTGCCGTGATCGCTTAGGAGACTTTCTTGGTGCCGGTGATGATCGTGGCGATCGGTCAAGCGGTGAGTTGGCCGCCGGAGGAATCTGTCATCCGAAGAGCGGTCTGAGGTGGCGTTCGAAGAGGTTGAACGTCACTTTGCGGGCGACGGTTTCGCGGCATGCATCGAGGGCGTCGTTGTATCGTGTCCCCATCAT
>JBEIRZ010000685.1:0-1077 GCA_040375695.1 Planctomycetaceae bacterium | reverse complement strand
GATATGTTGCAGGCGATGAATACCGGTCACGAAGGAAGTTTGACGACAATTCACTCGAACACGACGCGAGACGCGGTGAGCCGGTTGGAAATGATGGTCGGCATGGCCGGGTTCGATTTACCGATCTGGATCATCCGCAAGCAAATCGCATCGGCGATTCACATCGTTTTGCAAGTCTCGCGGCTAATGGGTGGCGTCCGGAAGGTGACCAAGATTTCTGAGATCACCGGGATGGAAGGTGACGTTTTATCGATGCACGATTTGTTCGAATTCAAGCAGACGGGGATCGACGAGAATCGTGTCGCCAAAGGTTATTATGCCGCCACGGGTGTTCGGCCCCACAACCTGGATCGGGTCGAGGCATACGGGATCCACTTGCCCCCCGAAATGTTCGAGAAGCGAATTTTGATGAAATGTGAGGGGCGGGTTTCGACGTGAGCATGCCTTCGTTGATCTTTCTGTTTACCGCGGGCTTCCTGTTGGTGGCCGGGATCAATTTGTTATTGGTCGATTTCGCGGCCGAGAGGCAGAAAAAGCTCAACCAAAAGCTGGCGGATGAACGCCGATTGCAGCAGGCCGAAAAGGCCCGTAACTCGATGCCTGCTAGCGATGCCTTCGCGTTGGATTCCGAATCGCTTGGCATTCACGACGACATGACCCCTTACCAAAAGTGGAAGTTTCGTGTCGCCCAGACCGGCAAACCCTTGAACCCGCTCGCCCTGTTGCTGGCGTCCCCTGCCCTGGCGGTCGTTTTGGGTGGGGTGACTTGGTTGGCGTCGGGGTCCCTCGTGTTGGGAGGTTTGTTGGCGGTCGTCGCCGCAACCGTTCCGTTTGTGGCCGTGAACGTCCTGCGCGAGCGGCGACGCAAAATGCTCCTAAAGCAACTCCCTGACGTTTACGAAATGCTGGCGCGGGTGCTCCGTGCCGGCCAGACCATGTCACAGGCGATGCGGGGGATCGCGGACGAGTTCACCCCGCCGATTTCGGAGGAATTCGCTTTCTGTTGGGAACAGCAAAATCTGGGCTTGTCCCACGAGGCCTCGTTTCAGGAATTGGCCAAAAGGACGGGGGTGATCG
>JBEIRZ010000503.1:0-2925 GCA_040375695.1 Planctomycetaceae bacterium | reverse complement strand
GTGCCGAAGTTACCAGAAATTCGGCGTGAAGAGGGCCGTTCTCGAGTTTTGCGAGCTAAAGAACTTGAGGGTTAGCGGATTGTTTAACGACGGTTGTGTGAGTTACGCGATTCGGGTGAACAAGCAAACATCCAACCGGACCGGTTCAAAAAGTTAGGTTCCTTTCATGAAGAGAATGCTGCACAGGACCGTCCGCTCGTTCGGTCATACTGTCCTCGGGTACAAGTGGCAGTCGCAAGGACAAAGTCGGACCGATGACCTCTCGGATGCCGATCGCGAAATACTTCGGCGGATCGACGGCTTTTCGATGACCACGTTAGAACGAAAGGTCTCTGTGATCTCGGCCGTTCGCCACTTGGTTCGCGCCGGCATCCGAGGTTGCATCGTCGAGTGTGGGGTGTGGCGAGGGGGCAGCAGCATGGCTGCCGCATTGACGCTGCTCCAAGAAGGAATTTCCGATCGCGAGCTGTTCCTTTTCGATACCTTTGAAGGGATGACACCGCCAACGGACTCGGATCGCACGACGGACGGTAAGCTGGCCCAAACCCATCTTGAGCGAGACAGTCAAAGGAAAGGTTGGACGTGGGCCGTCGCGGGGTTGGAAGACGTTCGCCGGAACATGGAATCGACAGGTTATCCTTCCCAGCGGGTTCATTACATCCAGGGCCCGGTCGAGGAGACGATTCCCGGCCAATCACCGCCCCAGCCGATCGCGCTGCTGCGGCTTGACACCGATTGGTACGCTTCGACCCGCCACGAGCTGATCCACCTCTTTCCGCTGCTGGTCCCAGGGGGCATTTTGATCATCGATGATTACGGGCACTGGGCCGGGGCCCGCAAGGCGGTCGACGAATTCCTGGCAGAGCAATCGCACAAGTACTATCTGCACCGAATCGACTACTCAGGCAGGCTGCTGATCAAGCAATGAAAGTTCGAGATGCGTTGAAGGCGACGACAGAAAAAGTGGACGGGGGCAACGCGCGTGCCGAACAGTATTGGGACGGGGGGATTTTTGGCTGAGCAGGAAATCGAGCGAAGCTGATGGCTTTTCGGTCCCGCAAGTACCGGAAGGCCTACGCCGTGCCGCTTCTGTAGGCTTTTCGGCAAGCCACAAAGGATCACGGCATGTAGCCGAATGTAGTGGGGCGAACATCCGGGGCATCAGTGACAGCAGTCACGATTCTTCCCAGTGCCGCCTTAAAAACAGCTTCAATTTCGCGGCCCGAACCTGGCTGGGCGTGGTGAACCGCAGCGTCAGGCTGGTCCGATTTCCCACCTTCCGCTGGGTCGGTTTCCCCGACCCCAAGTCGGCCAACGCGTCCCGCGAAATCGCCTTGGCCGGACCGGTCAGGGTGAGCTTCAGCGCCTCGGCGTCCTTCGTCTCGAGTACACCCCACGGGACATCCGGGGCCGGCTCGCCGGGGCCAACCCCGGGGATCACGACCTGATTTGCCGCCGCGAAGACCAACCCGTCGCTACCGGCCAAAGCCTCCAGCATCCCTAACAACTCTTCCGCCATTCCGACCGGCCAATCCGGCTTCACCTTCGGCCCAAAGCCCTTGGCCACCGAATGCCACTTACGCCCCAACACCCGCCACGGCTCCGCCGCCCCACCACCTGTCGCCTCAGTGACTACATCTGTAGTAACACTGGCTACGTTTGTAGTAACACAGACTACATCTGTAGTAACTTGAACACCATCGGCATCCGAATCAGCCCCTTTGGCCTGCTTTGCTTTCTTGGCAGCAACATCTGCTGCCGACTTGGCCCGCCCCTTCCGTTTTCCAGGTTCCCCTCCGGCCGTCGCGACGCCCGAACCATTAACGACTGTGCCATCGATAACCGACGTCTTCTGCGGGCCGCTGCGTCGCACCGCGTCGGCGACCGATCGCACGACTGATGCCGGGGCGATGGTGGTCGGGTCGAAATCGATCCCGCGTCCTTCGAGCTGTGCGGTCAGCATTGCCGGATCGAGCAATCCAGCGAGGTATTCGCCGGTGTACGACCGCGGCGGCAGATTCGAATCGGCGACCCCGGCATCGCGTCGTTCCCAAGCATGCTTGGCGATCAAGCCCCTCGCCGCGACCGCCTCGGGGCTCCCTTGCGCCACGACCATCCCGCCGCGAATCCCCGCTTCCGGCCCGATGTCGACCACCCAATCGGCCGTCTTGATAACGTCCAGATTGTGTTCGATGACAACGACCGAATTCCCCAAATCGACGAGCCGATTCATGACCTGAAGGAGCTTGATGATGTCGTTGAAATGCAACCCCGTCGTCGGTTCGTCGAGAAGGTACAACGTTTGTCCCGTATCGGGTCGTCCGAGCTCCGCGGCGAGTTTGATCCGCTGAGCCTCACCCCCGGACAGCGTCGGAGCGCTTTGGCCGAGCGTCAGGTAATCGAGCCCCACGTCACAAATGGTCTGCAGCACCCGCACGACCTTCGGGTGGTCACTGAAGAGCTCCACCGCTTCGCCGACTGGCGTTTCCAAGACGTCGCTGATCGACTTGCCGTGGAATTTGACTTCCAGCACTTCGGGCTGATATCGCTTCCCGCGGCATTCCTCGCACTCGACCCAAACGTCGGGGAGGAAATGCATTTCGATCCGCCGTTGACCCGAACCCTGACAGGCCTCGCAACGACCGGCCTCGACGTTGAAGCTGAAGTGCCGTGCCGTCAATCCACGCTCCGCCGCTTCGGGGACCCCGGCGAAGATCGACCGGATCGCTTCGAACACACCGGTGTAGGTCGCCGGGTTGCTGCTGGGCAAATTTCCCAGCGGCGATTGGTCGACCCGGATCACCTTATTGATGAACCGCATCCCATCGATCTTGTCGTGTCGCCCCGCTTTCGCCCGCACGGAATGGAGCTTGCGGGCGAGCGCTGGGTAAAGGATCCCGTTGATGAGCGAGCTCTTGCCGCTGC
>JBEIRZ010000293.1:0-5797 GCA_040375695.1 Planctomycetaceae bacterium | reverse complement strand
TTCACGTGCTGGTTGACCGGCGCCGGCGTCAAACCGGGGGTCAGCACCGGCGAGACGGATGAGTTTGGCAAACAGGCGATCAAAGACCCCCACCCGCTCTACGACCTCAACACGACGATCCTGCACCTGCTGGGGCTGAATCACGAAGAACTCACCTTCGAACACAACGGCGTCCAGCGGCGACTGACGAATGTCGAAGGGCACGTGATCCGCGAAATCCTCGCCTGACCCGACTTATCCGCGTCTACCCCACCTCACGAAGGGCGCTGTTGGCCCGACTCACGAAGGACGCTGTTGGCCCGACTCACGAAGGACGCTGTTGGCCCGACTCACGAAGGACGCTTCTGCCCCGAGAACGATTTGTTCGCTTGCGGCCCGAGCCTCCCGAACATCTTGTCGAGCTCGTCGCGGCTAAAGAACAACGCCGTCGGCCGACCGTGCGGACAATGGTGCGTGTCCTGATACAGGTGCCGTTGCTCCAACAGCGCCGTGATCTCTTCCGAGGTCAACCGATCCCCGGCCTTCACCGCCGCCTTGCAGGCCATCGAATGGAGCAAATGATCGAGCAAATCGCGGGGCTCCGGGTCCTTGCCAAAACCGAGGATCGATTCGAGCGCCTGCCGCAACACCTCCGCTGGCGCCGATTTGGCGAGCATCGTCGGATAACCGCTGATCAAGATCGTGTCGCCGCCAAAGTCGTCGATCTCGATCCCGACCCGCCCCAAACATTCGCGGGCATCGAGCACCGCCGAACGCTCCGCCGGGGTCAACGAGACCGGTTCGGGTACGAGCAACCGCTGTGTCTCTAACCGCCCGCCACCGTCGATCACCTTCGCACGAATCCGCTCGTACATCACCCGCTCGTGCAACGCGTGCTGGTCAATGACGACCATCCCACATTCGTCCTGCGTGACGAGGTAACGGTTGTGGATCTGGATCCCCAAGTAACTGTGCGAAGGGGCTTGGCCCGTCCCCCCAGACGCTTCACCCGCTCCGCCTAAAACCCCTTCTCCCGACAGCGCATCCTGAGCATCCCCGGGCGATACCGCCATCGCATCGTCGCCCATCACCCCCGCTTCGGGCATCACCCCAACATCAGGCCCTGTCCCCGATGTCACTGTCCCCGATGTCACTGTCCCCGATGTCACTATCCCCGATGTCAAAACCTCGCGGTGATCGTGATCCATTTGCGGACGCGCCGCCGGCCCGATCTCCCACGGCATCGGCCCCCCCGGAAACGGACGAAACTCGGGGACACCACCCGTCCGCAGCTCGGGGCTTACCCCGGGCAGCCTCGCAGTGCTCGTCCGGCCGACTTCGACCGACTGACCCGTGCGGGCCCAATCGATCACCCGCTGCCGGTGCAACGATTCGGCCGGTGTCACCCAATCAGGCCCCGCCCCCAAACCGACCTGCGACACAGGCCCCACCGGCTGCGCATCGGCGTACGTCTCTTCCCGCCCCGATGCCCCGACCCGAGCCGTCATGTCGGTCTTCAAAAAATGATGACGCAGCGTCTGCAATAACCTGGCGTAAATCCGCCCGCTGTCGGTGAACCGCACTTCGAGCTTCGTCGGATGGACGTTGACGTCGACCATTTCCGGGGGCATATCCAACCGCAGGAAACAGACCGGGTGGCGGCCGACCATCAGCAGCCCGCGATAGGCCTCGTCGAGCGCGTGTTGCAGCGCGCGGTCACGGATGTGCCGACCATTGAGGAACAGGTACTGCATCCGCGTGTTGCCACGACTGACCGATGGCTCGCAGACATACCCGCTGACCCGCACCTCTTCGTCACCCCCGTCGATCCGGATCAACGACCCGCCGATCTCGACCCCGAAAAAGGCCGCGATCCGCTCTGACCAATTCGTCGTTTGCGGCAAGTCATGCATCACCCGTTCCGCGCCGCGGAGGACGAAATGGATCTGCGGGTTGGCGAGCGCTAACCGCGTGAAGGCTTCGACGATGTGCCCCGTCTCCGTCTGCGCCGATCGCATGAACTTGCGCCGCACCGGCGTGTTGAAAAACAGATTCCGGACCTCGACGACCGTCCCGACCGGACAACCGCAAGGGGCCGTCGGCTCGACCGCCCCCCCTCGCACCACGATCTCCGCCCCCGCCGGTGACCCCTCGGTCCGGCTGCGGATCGTGAGCTGCGACACCGATGCGATCGACGCCATCGCCTCGCCACGAAAACCGAGCGTCGCGATGTTAAAGAGCGACTGCTCATCCGGGAGCTTGCTCGTCGCGTGACTGGCGATCGCCAACGGCAACTGCTCTTCCGTCATCCCGCAACCGTCGTCACTGACGCGGATCAATTCGCTGCCGCCACCGGCGATCGTCACTTCGATCCGTCGCGAACCCGCGTCAATGCTATTCTCGACCAATTCCTTGACGACCGACGACGGCCGCTCGATCACCTCGCCCGCGGCGATCTGATTGACGAGTTGAGGCGGTAATTGGCGAATCGTCGGCATGCCCGAATTGTAACGCATCCCTGATCGTCAGATAACCCGATCACGATCACGATCACGCCCGCTACCAATCGCTCTCGTCAGGGACCACCCGTACGATCAGCGCCGTCGCAAATTCCTGCGCCCGTTTCAAATCCGCCGCATCAGGATGCCGCTGGTGAAGGCCTCCAAAAAACCACAGCGGCCCCCACGAATCATGCCCGCTACAGCGAAATTCCGCGACCACGTCAAACCCCGCCGTCTCCAACTGCCGCACCAACGGCCTGTGATACATTTCCGATAACATCGGCAACCCCGAAGTGCTCAGTACGAACGCCTTCTGCCCCTCATTCGCCGCCCGCGCCTTCGCCGCCCAATCCCGAATCTCCGCGTGAAATCGCCCATAATAAATCCCCGAACCGACCCCGATCACGTCATGCTCGGCAAGCAACTCCGCCGTCGCCTCGACAGGCTCGACGATCCTCCCTCCCATCACCTCCACCATCGCCTCCGCAACACGCATCGTGCTCTGATGATGGACCGATTTCAAAACGATCAAAGGACGTATCTCATTCACCGGCATTCACCCGAACCTCTTACCTAACCCCCAAATCCACCCATCCGTGCAACCACCACGTTCCTTTCCCATCCGCCCCACTCCCTTGGACAACGACCCCATCGGGCCAAGGCGGCACTCGCTCGTCTCTCGACACATCATTCCCCGAAACCCGTCTTCTGGCCACCCCAGCCCCCCCTTTCCAGCCCAATGCGTCCCACCCCATTCTATCTCATCGATCGCCGCCGCTATTCCCGGAGCCCGTCGAGCAACATCCCAAAGGCGACGTCATAGTCACGCGAAAAATCGGCGTATAGCCTGCCGCGTAACAACGGCGGGATTTCGCAATCATCCAGCCGTATCGGTAAAATCCGCATCCCCTCCGAACGTTTCTTCTCAGCCATCAACGCATATTCCAACTCGTTGTCGACCCACGCCGAAGCGACCGAATGCCGCGACAAGACGATGATCAAACGATCGGCCGCACAGAGCGCCCGATTGATCTCGCCGACGATCGAATCGCCGATCCGCATCCGACGCTCGTCAAGCCACACCGCTACGCCATGCCGCTCAAGGTCGTCGACCAATCGCCTCACCCATGGCTTGTCCTGACTGCTATGGCTGATGAATACCTTCACCCCCGACGACGTCGCTTCCGCCCGCCGCGGTCGCGCAACCACCTCGATCGCCGCGACGATCGGGTAGGCCGCCGGGTCGCACCCCGATCGCTCGTCACACCCCTCGCACAGGTCGCACGCCAAGTCGCTCTCGGGCAATGCCGACCCCGCGTCGCGATCAACCGCGCTATCCTGCAATTGCCCATGCCCCAATAACTGACCGTGCCCCAATAACTGACCGTGCCCCAATAACTGCCCGTTCCCCAATAACTGCCCATGTTTCGGGCAGGCATGCGCCATCACGATCCGGATCGCCCCAAACTTCGCGTACGCTTCCAAGATTCGCAGCAGCCCACGTGGCGGGACGTCGACGAAACCGCTGACGAAATCGATGCGGACCAACTCCCCAGCGTTCTCGTGCAGCAATTCGTCGACCTTCCGGATCGCCCCTTCCCAAGCGGGGTATTCAGCGACAATGGTGGCGGATACGGGCAAGTACATAACGGGCCTCCGATTCGGTGCACTGGTCATGAATGGCGATGCGATCGACGTCGGCGTGAACTCGCATTTGGATCGGCCGCTGCAATTCCCCCGTGGCCAGCCAATAGAACTGCCCCCGTCTCCCCGATAACTTCCCCTCCGGGATCGATCGCCGAGCGGCACTGACGATCGGGTCGGCATACGCGTCCGATTTCGGCCCGGCACTGCGAAACCGGATCTCTGCCCGCTTGCTCGTCACCAAATCGACCTCCCGCTTGCTGACCTCGCTCGACGATTCCAACCGACGGATCAACCCGGCCAGCCGGAGCGTCGTGAAAGCATCGAGCGGCAAAAAATCGCCGGCCTCCCCCAACAGCCTCCCCTGCAACGACGCATAGTCCGACTCACGCTTCATCCGCGGCAACGTCAAGAACGCCTCACCCGTTACTAGGTCCCAATCGAATCGACAGAGGTGACGCCGCGCCCCACGCCGAAATGCCTTGTAACAAACCTCCCCCGCAAACGTGTCGAGCCCCCTCGCCGGATACTTCCGATCCGCCACCCCCGCCTCGCTCACAACCCCCGGGCCACCCTCGCCGGCCCCCTGTCGAACGACATCACCCTGTCGATCGCCATCACCCTGATCGTTGTCGGCTAGGCCTTCACTTCCAGGAACATCGAGCTCCGGCGCCGGCACCCAAGGTCGCTGACCGTAAACCCACACGACCCGCAAGTGGCGATCGTCCCAGCGAATCTCCCCGAGCTCCGGTTGCCCGGGAACGCCCAACAACCTCGAGCGATTCAACCGATCGAGCACCCCGCTACGACCCAGCGACCGACGGACATGCTCGAGGTCTTGCCACCGCTCCGCCGCAGCTTCCGTCGAAACCTGCAACACGACATGCTGATTCCCCCACCCCTCGACCTCGTCGAGCGCCCGCATCACCGCCTCCGGGGTGATCACGTCATCGGCCAAACCGCGCAAGATCCGCGTTCGCAGCTCCCCCTTCGTCCCCGACCCCGACAGCCCTACCGATCGCAACAACCCTCGGGCCGCCTCGTTCCGCAACGAGGTCAACAATTCGACCGCCTGCCCGACTTCGTCAGCAGTGAT
Organism: Planctomycetaceae bacterium; assembly: GCA_040375695.1. GTDB lineage: Bacteria > Planctomycetota > Planctomycetia > Pirellulales > Pirellulaceae > UBA6163. The sequence continues at coordinate 577 of JBEIRZ010000293.1, read as the reverse complement.
CCGATCAGTCTCCGGCGGCCGCGTTTCGCGACGATCTTGGGTGGATGCCATTTTTTTCACTTCGATTGGGTGTTTCGACCGCTACCATGAGAAGTGAAGACCTGGACACCTCTGGTCATCGTGATAGCATTTTTTTTAACAATGCTTCCGGGCTCACTCCCTTGCCGCCCCGACCCGCCGGAACTACGAATAACCGCATGCCGACCAACCCGTCCCGGATTCGATTTCAAAATTACCGCCAAGCCGTCCGCCAACGCGACCAAGGGGCTGACGCGGCAGCGCTCTCCCCCGACCTCGCGACCGAACCCCAAGGGGGCCCCGCGACACATGGTCACGGCATGGGCGGGCATGGCCATGGCATGGGTGGCCACGCCATGGGTGGACATGCCGCCGCGATGGGCGGTCCCGCAACCGGACACGCCAAGGGCCGCGGCACCTCCCCGAGCCACACGAAACCGCCAAACGCTTCCCACGGCCGTCGCGACCTCGATTCCGGCAGCAAATCGGCGACCCGCCAACGGAGCTTCCTCCAACTCCTCCGCGAATTCTGGGGCCTCCTCGGGAACCATCGCCGATC
>JBEIRZ010000003.1:0-57476 GCA_040375695.1 Planctomycetaceae bacterium | reverse complement strand
CGATTCTTCGACCTCGGCCGACAAATCCCCAAGGCTCATGCGGCGGAATTTCCATGTCGTCCACATCGCGACCAGAGCCGAAAGCATCAAGGCAAAGTTCGGATTGCTCCACATCGTCAAACGCGTTGCCAATTGACGTGCCGGGGTGTCCCATTCATGCGGCTTGATCATCCCCGGCAAAGCGGTCTCTAGAAGGCTTCGATTCATGCGCCGACGGTCAACCGGTTTCATCCTGAGCTGATTGCTGGCCAACAATTCACGGCTGACGGAAGAGAGCTCGACCCCCCGAAACGCCCGTTCGTCAAAAAGACCCTTGTCCGAGAGGGCGCGATTGATAGCCGCCGTTAACGACTCTCTGGCCGCCTCGGCGGCGGCCACATCTGCAGGCCACGGAGCGGTGAGGATAGCCCGTTGCTGGTCTGTCAGGGCTTGGCTAGAAACCAACCTTCCCGCGGGGCCAACCGGTTCCGCGGTCCGAAGCAAACCGACCAAAGCCGCAGGATCGACCAAATCCGATGGGGTCAAACTTCCCCGGTCTTCTCGGTCAGCACGGGTCATCGCGACCGTTCCCAAACCGATCAGGATCACCGGGAGGATAACGGGCAAGACGGCCACCGAGAGCGGCGGGAGTTCGCCTTCTGGGATCGCCTGTTGCTGATCGTCATGAGGCCCTAGGGGCCGCATCTCGACAGGGCTTCGCCGGTCGACGAACGCTGAAAAGAGCAAGCCCGCCACCGCGCTAGGAAAGCCGACCGCCAAGCCGATGATGATCATCAAACCCACGTCGACACCGAGGTTGGCGGCGACCAGCAAGGGGCCAGGGGTCGGCGGTACCAAAGTGTGCGTCGCGGCGCCTCCCGCGGCGATCGCCAGCAGATAAAGCAGATAGTTCTTGCGCGTCTGCCGATGAAGACTCCTCGCCAGCGGGACCAAGAGGTAGAACACGGTGTCGAAAAAGACCGGGATGCCCAATAGAAATCCGCTTCCCGCCAAGCCCACCGACGCTTTCCGTTCCCCGGTGATCCCGACCGCCCACCGAACGATCCTGTCGGCAGAGCCATTATCGAGCATGCTTTTACCTACGATCGATGCCATCGCGACCATGATCCCGAAACCTGCTGCCGAACTCCCGAAAGCCGCGACAACCGCGTCGACGCGTGCCCCGGGGTCGCCACCAGTCATCAAGCTGATGACGATCGCGGAAATGATGAGCGCCAAGAAGGCATTCATCTTCAAGCCGATGATCATCCCCAGAACCATGACGATCCCGACGATCAGCGTAAATATCGCCCAGGTATCGTTTACCGAATTCGAAACTGCGGACTGCGCTAACAGATAATCGGCAACAAGAGTCATGGTCGCGAACATGGCATCAGGATGGTGAGGGTTCGAAGGAGGCTTCTTGCGAAGGGCTGTATCGACCAGCGTATCTTAATGTTCCGGCGTGAATGGCTCATCCGGTTTCCGGCCGAATTTGATGATCGCGGCAGATCGGCAACGTCGCAACAGCGGTCGCGTTTGACTGCGGTCCGACCCAACCGGTTGACCACGGGATCCGATTTCCCGATCGTGCGGGTCAAACGGAGCTGCCGGATCGAGGCGATCCCGAGCTAACGCCTCTTGTTGCTCAAGTGAACCTCGGCGAAGCAAGGGGGCAACAATCGAGTTCTCGAATCTTCAGGGCGACCCGCAACCCGCTGGTCTCGGTTGGAGCTAAGATCATGGCCACAAGATCGATCACCAGCGGGCCCACGTGGTGATCCGATCGTCAGAACCTTCCGACCAACACTCCCTGAAATCGACCCCCGCCGAAATGTCGATCAATACCCAGCGCCACCGCGTCTTCGTCGCCGGACTGTTTCACGAAACCCACAGCTTCCTTAACGACACCACCGGGGCGAAAGATTTCGTCACACTGCGGGGTGACGCATTTCTCGCGACGCGGGGCGACGCATCCCCCTTGGGGGGCGTGCTGGAATATGCGGAACGGTGCGGTTGGCAGGTGTTGCCCGGGATTTGGGGGATGGCGGTTCCGGGTGGGGTGATTCAAGACTCTGTCTGGGAGTCGTATTGGCAGGAACTGCAAACCCAACTGCGACGACTTGCCCCGGGTGGTGTCGACGCCATCTACCTCGTCCTACACGGCGCGATGGTAACCCAATCGTATGGCGACGCGGAAGGCGAATTGCTGTGCCGTATCCGCTCGATTGCGGCACTCGATCATGTCCCGATTTACGGCGTCCTCGACCTCCACGCGAACGTATCGCAAGCGATGATCGATGCTTCTGACTGCCTGGTGGCCTACAGAGAAAACCCCCATAGTGATGCACGTGAGTCAGCGGTGCGGGCCGCCGAGATGCTCCGAGATCGGCTCAGCGGCAGGTGCCCTGCCCCGCGACAGCGCCTACGACAGGTCCGAATCATGTGGCCCCCGACCGGGACGGGGTCTGCCTCGGATCCGATGAAAAGTCTGTTGCGACGGGCCCGCGAAATCGAGGCGTCAGATCCGAAGATCGCCTGCGTCAATGTGATTCCCGGGTTTGCCTTTGCCGATACCCCTGACACCGGGTTGGCATTCTCGATCATCGGATGGGCCGAAGAAGACAGGTTCCGCAGTTTGCTGGACAGTTTGGAAGAGTTGGCATGGGATATGGCACCTCTGGGAGTGCCGGCTGACCTCCCGTTGGATGATTCGCTGAGCCGCTGGAAACGGTCCCAGCCCCAGGGCTTAACGGTGGTCGCAGAACCTTCTGACAACATCGGTGGCGGGGCGCCAGGTGACGGGACCGGTTTGCTGCGGGGCCTGCTAAGGCACGACATCCAAGGGGCGGCGATTTGCCTAAATGATCCGGACGGTGTCGCGATGTTAACGCGTCACCTACCGGGTGATCGCGTGACCCTTGCCATCGGTGGGCGGGGCAGTTCACTGGACGCTGGACCGTTGGAGATCGATTGCGAACTGGTCGGCCTGTACGAAGGCAAATTCGAATTGGAGGACAAGCAAAGCCACCTCGCCTCCGTGGCAGGAGACCGGTTCGACATGGGGCCTTCTGCCTTGATACGGCACTGCGGGGTCACGATTCTGCTAACCAGTCACCGCACTCCCCCGATGGATCTGGGGCAATGGCGGTGCGTCGGAATCGACCCCCAGTCGTTTTCCCTGATCGGTGTAAAAGCCGCGGTGGCTCATCGCCGGGCATACGATCCGATCGCAACCCATCACCTCACAGTTGCGACCCCTGGGCCGTGCGCGTCTGACCTGACCCTCTTCCAGTACGCCCGCACTAGGCGGCCGATTTATCCGCTCGATCCGATCGAAGAGGCTCGCGCCATCAAGTAATGATTTCCGAAACGACCCGGCCGTGGACGTCGGTCAGTCGGTAATCGCGACCGCCATATCGGAAGGTTAGCTTCTCGTGATCTAGGCCTAACAGGTGCAGGATGGTGGCGTGAAGGTCATGCACATGCACCTTGTTTTCGACCGCCCGGAATCCGAACTCGTCCGTTTCGCCGTAGGTCATGCCACCGCGAACGCCTCCGCCGGCAAGCCACATCGTGAAGCCGTGATGGTTATGGTCGCGGCCATCACCGTTCTCGGATGTCGGGGTTCGTCCGAACTCGCCCCCCCAGATCACGAGGGTATCTTCCAGCATCCCACGAGACTTCAAATCGCCGAGCAACGCGGCGGTCGGCTGGTCGATATCCTGGCAGAGCTTTTTCACCGACTCGTTGTGCTTGGAATGGGTATCCCAAGGCTGTCCATTGCCATAATAAAGCTGAACGAAGCGAACCCCTCGTTCCACTAGCCTTCTGGCCAAAAGGCAGCCATTGGCGTAATGCCCTTCTCCATAAGCTGCCCGCGTTTCGGCCGATTCCTGGTTGAGGTCAAACGCTTCGTTCGCCTCAGACTGCATGCGAAAGGCCGTTTCGAGAGAATTCATCCTGGCTTCCAGCGCCTGGTCATCCCCTCGGGATTCCTTATGAAGAGCGTTCATTCTCAACATCAGGTCGAGTTGCCGACGCTGCGCTGATAGATCGAGCGTTGGGTTCTTGAGGTAGGGGATCAGCTTGCCAGGGGTCAGGTCCGAATGGTTAACGTACGTCCCTTGGAATGAAGCCGGCAAGAACGAGCTGGTCCAGAGTTCGGCGAACCTGACGGGACGACCAGGGCACAGGACGATGTAACCCGGCAGGTTCTGGTTCTCGCTCCCCAGTCCATACAAAAACCAAGAGCCCATGCTCGGGCGCGAGGGGAGGATCGTCCCATTGTTCATCTGCATGAGCGCGGGCCCATGATTCGGGTTATCCGAATGGAGTGAGCGGAGGACACAGATGTCATCGATATGACCGGCCAATTTAGGGAGCAATTCGCTGACCGGCACACCACTTTTGCCCGACGGCTGAAACTTGACGGTCGATGGCAACAGCCCCCCGGTGGGGCGCTCCGTTCGCAAGTCAGCCCCCTCCGGACGCTGTCCCGAATACTTCTCAAGGGCGGGTTTAGGATCGAAGAGATCGGCCTGGAAGGGACCACCATTCATAAATAAGTGGATAACGCGTTTGGCCCGCGGGGCGAAATGCGTCTTCAATTGTTTGGCGGGGTCACCGGCGGAATCCTCTCCGGCCAACACCTGGGCCGCCCCTAACATCCCCAAGCCGCCGCCTAGGGTTTTTAAAAGTGATCGTCGCCCGAGTGGCGATCCGCTCGCAAGAAAAGGCATCATTCGCAGGGACCTCTAGTCGACGAACTGAAACTCATTACTGGCCAACAATGCATGACAATACTGAACCCAAGCCGCACCTGCCCCCCCATCGCTTGAGCCGTTCATATAATCCAGGGCCAGCCGAACCTCGTCGTCGGTCGCATCCCTGCCAAAAAGCAATCGGTGAGCCGACTTGATGCGTGCCACGGGGTCGTCCGGAACCTCACGGGCAAGGCGCTCAGAAAGGGCTTTGCCAAGTTCGTTCAATAGCGGGCTATTCAGGAGGTACAAGCCTTGCAGCGCGGTGGTCGTCTCGCTCCGTTGCTCGCTATGGAGGTTGGGGTCGGGAAAGTCATGCAACTGAAGCATTTTCGAAACCTCGCGACGATGGATCTTCGCGTAAACGGTACGTCTCCGATTGGTGGCGTCTTCTGCGGCTTCGGCCGGGCCGCCGAGACTCAAGTCCAGGGTTCCCGCCACGGCTAACATCGCATCCCGCCAAGGCTCGACCTCCAAACGTTTGCGGTTCATCCGCCACAACCAACGATTGTCGGGATCGATCGATTGTTTGGAGGGTTCGGCGGCACTCGACTGACGATAGGTCGCTGAACCGACGATTTCGCGATGAAGCCATTTCAACGACCAGCCGTTCTCGACGAATCTGAAGGCCAGATCTTCAAGCAGTTCGGGGTGGGAAGGTTTCGCGCCAAGCCTGCCGAAATTGCTAGGCGTATCGACAAGTCCGCGACCGAAATGCGTCATCCAAACGCGATTAACGATCACCCTGGCAACCAGATGTCCGGCCTCGCGGATGATCGCATCGGCGAGCTCGGCACGGCCGCTACCTCGCTCGAAGCGCTGTGGGGTCGGGCTTTGAAGAACCTGCAAAAATCGTCGGTGGACAACAGGCCCCAATTTGTTCGGATTGCCGCGGACGAAGATGTTGAGGTCTTGCGGTTCGGGTCGATAGTTGAGCTTCGTACCGGCTTGGGGGCTATCACCGGCCATTTCCACATGCAACGATTCGTCGACTACCACGCTTACCATCGGCGTGTCGTAATCGGGGGTGTACCGCTTCAGATAGTCAACCTCGTCCTCCAGGCAGGCGATTTGTTCCTCGGGTGCTGGCTTCTGTTTTTTGAGGTTCGCCACCTGTTCGCTCAACTTGTTCACTTCCGCCTTAGCCGCCGCGACCGGGGCATAGCGATCGTTCGGGATCATCGCCCGTGACGCCATTTTGGTGCTGGCAAAAACACCGGCCAACGCGTGGTAATCTTCGGTGGAGATCGGATCAAACTTGTGATCGTGACAACGGGCACAGGCGACGGTTAGGCCCAAGAAGGTCCTGGAGACCGCATCGACCCGCTCCTCCCATTCGTCAGCCACGATCACCTTGATGATATCGGGAGGAAGGAGCAACTCTTTGAAGTAAGTCGGGCTCAAACCGAGAAAACCTAATGCCGGTAATTCCTCAAGACCTAAGCCGTCGATCTGGTCGGCGGCGAGCTGGCGACGGACGAACTGGTCGTAGGGGAGATCTTCGTTGAAAGCCTTCACGACCCAATCGCGATAAAGATGGGCATTATTCGTTTGATCGAGCCAAGACTCGGTCGTATCGGTATAACGGGCCAAGTCGAGCCACATCCTGCCCCACCGCTCGCCGTACTGGGGAGAACCGAGCAATTCCTCGACCAAGCGGTCATACGCTTCGGGAGACGGGTCTTGAACGAACGATTCGATTTGTTGAGGGGTTGGCGGTAGGCCGACAAGGCTAAAAAAGAGTCGACGGACCAAAGTCGTCCGATCCGCGGTCGGGGATGGCGCGAGCCCATGTTGTCGCTGTTTCTCTAAAATGAAGGCGTCGATGCGACCTATGACCCAAGGGTCCGCGGCGGTCACCGGGAGCTGCTGTTCAACTAGCGGTTGGAATGACCAATGCTTGCGTCCCTCTTCAAAATCGATCTCCGCGCCGGCCGGAAGGGGCTCGGCATCGGTTCCGGGATAGACGGCCCCATTGGCAACCCAATCGGTCAACATCGCGACATCCCGATCGGAGAGTTTCCCCTCGGGCGGCATGTCGTAGGCCTGCCCGTCGTAGCGAATCGACTTGATCAGTAAGCTTTCATCGGGTTTTCCGGGCACCAATAACGGGCCGGAATCACCCCCTCGCTCGATGGCGGCTTTGGAATCAAGCCGTAGTCCCCCTTTAAGCGTCTTCGCCTCGCCCGAATGGCAAGCATAACAATGCTCGTGCAGAAGAGGTCGAATGTGCTTCTCGAAATGCTCGATCGCGGCGGCCGTGCCGCTCGGGGCATCGGGCGGGTCTCCCGCGGAAGCCGGCGGGGCTGAGCCGACAATCGCCCCGACGAGCAACAGGACGACCGCGAACGAGAAACGCCGGTTCATCGACAAAACCTGGGAAACGGGGGGACGGCAGGCGGGGGGTTGAGACCAACCGATCTTTATTTTCATACCTGGGGCCCGCGGTTGCAACTCGTTCCAGAAAAAGGTTTTCTCAACCCCTCGTTGAATGGTCGCGGGGCGGTAAAATTCGGTCCCATGACAAAGCACATATTTGTAACAGGCGGTGTAGTCAGTTCACTCGGAAAAGGCCTGACCAGCGCCTCCATGGGGATGCTACTCGAAAGTCGCGGTTTACGGGTACGGATGCAAAAGCTCGACCCGTACATCAACGTCGACCCGGGGACGATGAGTCCCTACCAGCACGGTGAGGTTTACGTCCTGGACGATGGGAGCGAAACGGATCTCGATTTGGGCCATTACGAACGGTTCACCTCGGGGGCGCTCACGCGAGATTGCAACTACACCACCGGACAGATTTACCTGTCGGTCATCGAGAAGGAACGCAAAGGGCAATTCTTGGGGAAAACGGTCCAGGTCATTCCCCACATCACCAACGAGATCAAATCGGTCATCCGCAGGATGGGAGGGCCGGATGTCGATGTCGTCATCACCGAGATCGGCGGGACCGTTGGGGATATCGAAAGCCTTCCATTCCTAGAGGCGATTCGGCAGTTCGCGATCGATGTCGGGCGAGAAAACTGCCTCTACATGCACCTGACCCTTGTCCCCTACCTCAAGGCTGCGGACGAACTGAAGACCAAGCCGACCCAACGATCGGTCGGGGACCTCCGCCAGATCGGGATCCAACCCGATATCCTGGTTTGCCGATGCGAACGGAGCATTAGCCGTGATGACCGCGAAAAGATCGCCCTCTTTTGCAACGTCCCCGTCAATTGCGTGATCGAAGAGAAAGATAAGGACTTTTCGATTTACGAAGTCCCGTTGTCGTTGGTCGAAAATGGCTTGGACCAGTTGATCGTCGACAAGTTAGGGTTATCAGCCGCGAAACAACTCGACATTTCGCCCTGGTCTGATCTCCTGCACAACCTTCGCAACCCCCGCCACGAAATATCGATCGCGGTGGTCGGCAAATACGCCGAACACAAAGACGCTTACAAGTCGATCTACGAAGCGATCGATCATGCGGGGATCCATCACCAGACCCAGATTCGGGTCGGCCGGGTCCAGTCTTCTGACATCGAACGGGAGGGGGCAGAACGCCTCCTGGCAGGATATCACGGGATCCTGGTCCCAGGCGGATTTGGAGAACGGGGTATCGAAGGAAAAGTTCAGGCGATCCGTTTTGCCCGACAAAAGAAGATCCCCTTCTTCGGCATTTGCCTCGGGATGCAATGTGCGGTGATCGATTACGGTCGGGAAATCGTCGGTCTGCAGGGTGCACATTCGTCAGAGTTCGACAAGAACACCCCTCACCCGGTGATCTGCCTACTCGATGAACAGAGAAACGTTACGGATGTCGGAGGAACGATGCGGCTGGGGAGCCAACCCGCGTCACTGTTGCCGGGTAGCATCGCCGCAAAGGCTTATGGCAAGGACCAGATTCAGGAACGCCACCGACACCGCTACGAGTTCAACAATTTCTATCGACAGCAATTCGTCGACGCCGGATTACGCTTTTCCGGGACGAGTCCTGACGGGCAACTCGTCGAGGTGATCGAACTTCCTGACCATCCCTGGTTTTTGGCCGTCCAATACCATCCAGAATTCAAAAGCAAGCCGCTCCGTGCGCACCCTCTGTTTATCGGCTTCGTCGGTGCGGCTGTCGAACGCTGCTTGGCTCGCAAAGACGCCGATCGCACGGACCGCTGATCGTCATGATTCGTCTACCCAACATTTCAATTCCGCCAACCACAACGAGTGATTGAAGATGTCGAACGAACCGGAATCCGAGCGGATCCCACATGTCGACGAAGATTGGAAAGACCAAGTGGCTCGTGAAAAGACAGAGGCTGAGGGGCCACCGGCAAGCCGGCAGGAGACCGCCCCTCCCGCTCCTCCCGCCGGTTTCGACACGCTGGTCACGCTCCTCTTTACCCAAGCGATGGCGGCTTTGGGCCAGGTCGCAGGTCCCGACGGCAAAAGCTCTAAAGTCAACAAGCCTTTGGCAAAGTATTTCATCGATACGGTCGAAATTCTCGGAGAAAAGACCCGCGGCAACCTCACCGAAACGGAGTCCAAACTCCTTTCCGACACGCTGCACGCGATGCGGATCGCCTACGTGTCGATCCGTGCCACCTAAACACCCTCCGCGACGAACCGGTGGCCCTCGGACTCCGCTGGGCCACCGGCCGATCGGCGAGGAATTATTTCGACTCGTTTTTGACAGACCCCGCACCGATCAGCCGGCAATCAGCTGCCGATCGCCCATCGGGGCCGCGTCGAACAGAACACTCAAAAACAAGCTGGCTCCCTTCCCCCCGGCAGAACAACAGGTTGCCGACACGATCCCGGGGATTTCCAACTTGTGGCAGATCGGGATCACAACCCATGCCCCGGCGGTCAGCCGACAAACGCTTTCCAGTCTCGATCCTTTTGATAGTAATTTTTTAATATCTTCTTCGTCTTAATGGGGAGCGATCAACCGTGGATGGATCCAGATTTGATATCATAACTTAATGCCCGCGAACGATTTATGACGTTCAGATGGTCGTGGAAATCCGGTTGATTGGCTGTTCATCTCGTGTCGGTGGGTGATCATGATTCGGATCGCCATCAACGTCGGTCAGGTGGCGACACCTTGGGTATGGTCCGAAGAGTGACGAGGATGCTCAGTCCGATGACGTTTTTTCCACACCTTTTTGGTTCAAATGCCCAATCGAATACGAGTGTGGGGGCTGGACAATCGCGGGTCTCTGAACCATATTTCCCGAGCATTCGTATGCCCAGCGAAGGGCCGGAGTGGCGGAATGGCAGACGCGCTGGACTCAAAATCCAGTGATCGCAAGATCGTGTGGGTTCAAGTCCCACCTCCGGTATTGACCCGTTTAACCCTATCGATTTGTTGGCCGATTCAGGGGTCGGTCTGCTTATCGACTGTCGTGAACGCCGGCGGTCGGTCTGCAGGGTTGGAAACGGCAGGCCGATCTCTTCGGTGCCGATCGGTCAGGCGTTTCTGTGTGGCGTTTGTCTCGGAATCGCTCTTGCCCTACCGCCGCACGTTCTAGGAATCTTAGCCACGAACCTGCCTGTTCGGATCGGCCGCTCGTTTAGGCTTTCGAGAATGGTCCCCGATGCCGATGGCTGGTGTACCCGGCGTCTGGCAGTGGTAGGGGCTGATGACGAAGATCGATCGATACATTTTGGTACTCTTTGCACGGACGATCCTGATCTGTTTTAGCAGTATCGGGGGGGTTTTTGTCGTCTTCCACGCTTTCACCAATTTGGAAGACCTACAACGGTTGACCGATTCGGGTGGGTCGGCGGTGCTGACACTGTTGCGGTTTTATGGACCGTACATGTTGATGCTCTTTGACTGGACGGCGGCCATCATCGCTTTGATGTCGATGTTGTTTACCATCAGTTGGCTTCGTCGGACGGGTGAGTTGACTTCTTTGTTGGCAGCGGGCATCCGGCACGGCCGGGTGATTCGGCCGATGTTGCTGACGGTGGCGATGGTGATCGCCGTGCAGTGCCTTTGCCGGGAATTCATGATCCCCCAGTACCGCGATTTGCTGAGCACGAAGCCTGGGGAATGGAAAAACGCTAAAGCCCAAGCGATGCTCCCTTCCTACGACAAATCAGCGGGTATTCTGATCGAGGGTGAGGGGTTATTTCCGGACGAGGCACGGATCGAACGCCCGACTTTACGGCTGTATTCTGCATTCGCGGGTTTCGGGGATGTGATTGAGGCGAAATCCGCGAAATGGCAGCCAGCCCGTGGTGATCGCCCGGCGGGGTACTTGGTGGATGGTGTCAAACGGCCTTCCGGGATCGATGGACTGGTCAGCGGTCGGGTTAACGATCGGCCGATCCTGATCACCCGACGCGAAGCCGACTGGGTCGGGCCGAATCAGTGCTTCGTCGTCACTTCGTTAGATATCGAGATCCTCAAAGATAATCCCCGTTCGACCCGCATGGCGGGGATTCCCGAATTGGTTCGCCGCGTTCGAAACGGCTCGGTCCACAGCAGTAAAGACTTGCACACACTGCTCCACGATCGGATCCTCCGGCCCCCCCTCGACTTTTGCTTGGTCCTTCTCGGGTTACCTCTGGTGGTCAATCGAGGGGACAAGCATCTGTTCAGCGTGATCGGTCAGGCGATCGGGATCGTGCTGCTCTTTTTCGCGATCAAAACCGCCGCCGCCGCGATGGCGGCGAGCGGGGTTTGGTTGTCCCCCGCCATGGCGGCCTGGACACCGCTGCTGGTTCTGGGGCCGATCGCCTTTGTCCGCTACCGCGACGCCCAGGAGCAATAATCGACAACCCGACGGGGAAGAACGGGAAGGATCGGCCACGTTTTTGTGTCCCACGGGTGCGAATACCCGTTAACCATTTGGAGGTCGGGGGGTTATCAACTACTTTGGACTAGAAAGAACTCAAGGTCGCCCGATCGATGATCAACCCGCAAAGACCAACTGGTACCAACTGGTGAGCGAGCAGCCTGAATCCGACCAGCCAGCCCCCGAAGGCGAAGCTAGCAAGAGGGAAGGTTCGAGCGTCCATGGGGACGAGACGCGAACTTTTGACCACACCCGATTCGAATCGATCAGCCCTGAGCCTCCCAGCTTCGATACGACCGGATTGGTTTTCCGGCAACAGGAGCGAGCCGGTGGGGAAGAGATCCCTCAGCGAGTCGGGGACTATCGAATCGAAAAATTGATCGGCAGCGGTGGGATGGGTCGGGTCTACTTGGCCGAGCACGCGACGATGCTCCGCCCGGTGGCACTCAAGACCTTACCCCCTGAGCGGATGCAGCAGCCGAGTGCGGTTGACCGTTTTTACGCTGAGGTTCGGGCAGCCGCACGCTTGCTGCACCCCAACATCGTGACGGCGTTCGATGCGGGCTGTGCCAACGGCATTCATTTCTTGGCGATGGAGTTCGTGAATGGGCCAACCCTTGCAGCACTGGTGTCAGAGTCGGGGCCATTAGCGATCGGTGATGCGGTAGCGGCGATTCGGGATGCCGCACGAGGTTTGACCCACGCGCATTCGTCCGGGATCGTTCATCGCGATGTCAAGCCGAGCAACCTGATGCGGACCCGCGACGGCACGGTAAAAGTCGTCGACCTCGGTTTGGCTGCCGTCGGCGTGAATCCGTCGGGGAACCCTTTTTCGCCCGGACGCACGGCTGACATCGGGCGATTGATAGGCACCATCGCTTTCATGTCGCCCGAGCAGTTGGAAAACCCCGATGCGGTTGATGCCCGAAGCGACATCTATTCGTTGGGGGCGACGTTTTATTATCTGTTGACGGGTCGGCCGCCTTATGAAGGCGAGTTCCTGGATCAGGTTCGTGGCCACCGCCATGACCCTTTACCCGAACTCTTCTCGTTGCGACCCGATGCCGACTTGAGGTTGGAACATGTCCTCCATCGGATGATGGCGAAAAAGCCTCAAGACCGTTATGCGTCACTGCTGGAGGTGATCGCGGACCTCGCCGCCCACGACACTCATCAGGCGATCCCTTCTTGGATCGCCGGTTTGGGCTTCAAGCCGGGGCTGGGTGACCCAGCGGCCACGATCCATGCGACTTCGACGCGAGGCGAAGTCCCCCAAGTGATGGCGATCGATTTCGGGATGTTTTACGCAACGGCCGCGATGGCTGACCCATCGGGAAAGGTGGAATTGCTAGCCGCGGGCGGGTTGCGCAAACCGCTGTGCCGAATCGCGTTGGCGGACGGACAACCTCCCCTCTTTGGTGACGCGGCCGAAGCCCAACGGGCGATCCGTCCCGGTACGGTCATGCACTGCTTGCCCCTGTTCGTCGGGCAGACAAGGTTGGAACATGTGATCGCGGGGAGGCGGTGTCCGGCGGAAGTGCTGATCGGGATGCAACTTCGCCAGATCGTCCATACCTGTTGGAACCAGCGGGCGTTACCCCGTGCGGTCGCGATCACGGTGCCTTCGAGTTACGACCAATTGCATCGACAAGCGATGCTTCAGGCAGCGACGATCGCCGGCCTGCCATCGGTCAGGCTGGTCGATCGTTCCCTCGCCGCATTGCAGGCGTGGCACCTTGATCTGAAACAAGGCCGCGTGCCGGGAGGGGCCAAACCGTTATCGGAAGAGGACACCCAGCGGCCGCAGCTGATCATTTCCGTGACAGGAGGGGCGACCGAAGTCGTGGTCGTCCGGCGGCGGGGTCCTCGGGCGCAGCAATTGGCGACAATCGGGCAGTGGCATTACGGGATGCTGCAGTGGCAACAAAAACTCGTCGACCTGGCCGCGATGGTTTGCCGCGAGCGGTTCGGGTTTGATCCGATCCCGATCTTGGAAACCGCGTCATCGCTCCAGTTGGCTTGCGAACAAGCCCTCAGCCAATTTGTGGTTTCGGAGTCGGCGAACATCAGTTTCATGGCAGGACCCCGCAAGATCGAATTCGGTGTGACGCGCGACCAATGGTTGGAAGCTTGTGAACCGCTGTTCGCGGAATTGCTCGAGATGGTCACCTTGGCGTTGGAGGCCGCGAACGTGGCTGCCGAGCGGGTTCGTCACGTCTTGCTGTTTGGCATGCCGATGCGATTGGAAACGAATCGTCGCCGGCTGATGGAGCGATTGAACCCCGAGGTTAACTGTGTCGACATCGATCGTACCGACATCGCTCGCGGTGCGGCGGCATGCGTCGCGGGTGAGTTGCCTGGCCGTGGCGAGATCCCGTTGCCCCCTCAGCCCTCGACTTGCCATGACCTCGGTTTGCTGGTGATCGATCCCCAAGGCCGACGGGTGGTTCGCCCTGTGATCCCGCGGGGGACGTTGATTCCCGCGCGGACCAGTCGCCGGATAGCATCGGGAAATCTGAGCAAACAAAACCTGATGCTTGTCGAGTCTTCGACCTGGCGTGAAAACGCATGGCGGTCTCTCGGTTCGCACTCGATCCCCACCGACCCAGGCGCCGCCAAATTGGAACTGATGTTCGAAGTCGATATCGATGGTCGGCTCTTGATCCGCGGCCGAGATGCCCAGACGGGTAACATCGAGAAATTGTCCCCAAGGCCGCAGCCGACGATCGAAGAAGAGTCGGTCCCGGGTTGGACCGAGTGGGTAGCGGAGTTGTTGCCCCAGCCCAAAAGGGCATCGATCCCTCCGTTACGCTAACGACCTCTCCGACCGATCAACGACTCGGGCGATCCGTCGCGGGTAACGACACATCGGTAGCAGGTAATAACGCGTCGGTCGGCCGAACATCGACCTGCCGCTGCGGGTCCTCTCCCTGCCGGCTGAAATCATCGGCGAATTGGGCGACGATGACCGTAATGTTGTCTTCCCCCCCTGCGTCGTTCGCGATCCGAACGAATCGCCGGCAGGCTTCCTCGCACGATTCGCAGTCGTTGAGCGTCTTGAGGATGACGTCATTGTCAACATAGCGGTGCAACCCGTCGGTGCAGAGCATTAGGCGGTCGCCCGGATGGAGCTTGACCTGACGGACTTCGGCTTGTATTTCCTCTTGGCTTTTGCCCCCCAAAACGTTCCACAAGACGTTGCTCCAGCGGCTGTTGACGGCATCTTTGGGGTGTATTCCACCGGCCTCGACGAGCCTGCGAGCCATCGTATGGTCGTTCGTCAATTGCTCGACGTATCCGTCCCTGATCAGGTAACAGCGGCTATCACCGGCGTGCAAAACGTAGAGGTTTGGCCACACCGTATAGGTCATCGTCAACGTCGTGCCCATGCCGGAGACCGACTGGTCGCGGCGTCCCTCGGCTTGGATCTGATGATGGGTTTCGACCAGCAGGGCCTGCAGGCTTTTGACGAAATCGGCTTCCGCCTCGGGTGAAAACCGAAGGAACCAGTGGACATTGTTTAACAGCCGATCGATAAGGAAATCGATCGCCATGCGACTGGCCTTGGCCCCGCCGGCGTGCCCCCCCATCCCATCGGCGACCAACATCAGACAACCGCGCATTTCGCCGAATAAACGCGAATCTGCCGTTAGGTCGAGGCTGTTTGCACCGACCAAGATCGACTTTGACAGCCTCCCGATGAAGAAGGCGTCTTGGTTGTTTTCGCGTTTGAGGCCGCGATCTGTAACGCCGAAGCAAACGAGCTCGTCCATCATTTCCGTCACGGGATCCCAGAAGAATCAGATGATTCGCCTCATGATAAACGCCGATCGAAGCGCAAGGTTGCCGACAGGGGTAATTCCGGGACATGATCACACGTCGAGGCACTTGGTGGTTATACTCGACAAATGTCGCGTAACGGTTTGAGGCCGAGGGAAAAGCCGCTTGGCCTACGATCGCATCCATTTCCGGTTTGTTACGGCCAACATGCTCGCGAGTCTCAGAACATTCACGCTGCTAGGTATCGAGGCGATGCCGGTCGAAGTCGAAGTCGACCTGTCACCTGCTGCGATGCCGAAAACGACCTTGGTCGGCCTTCCCGAGGCCTCGGTCAAGGAGAGTACCCATCGGGTCGAGAGGGCGATCGTCAACAGCGGTTTCAAGCGGCCCCAAGACCGGGTCGTGATCAATCTCGCACCTGGGGATTTGCCCAAACAGGCCCCATCCTTCGATCTCCCTGTGGCGATCGGGGTTTTAGCCGGGAGCGGGCAGCTGATCTCCGATCGTCTCGATCGCTACGCGGTCGTCGGGGAACTCGCCTTGGAGGGGCATACCCGTCCTATCAAGGGAGCCCTGTCGATGGCGATCGCGGCCTCGAAAGAGAAGGGTTTGAAAGGGCTCATTGTCCCCGCAGAAAACGCGCAGGAGGCGGCAGTTGTTGAACAGATCGAGGTAATCCCTGTGGCCAACCTCTCACAGGCGATGGCGTTCCTTGGCGGTCAGATCGAAATCCCCCCACACCCCAGCCAGCTCCAGCAATGGTTTGACCAATACAGCGTTTACGACGTCGACTTCGGGGACGTTCGTGGCCAAGAGATGGCAAAAAGGGCGATCATGCTGGCTGCCGCCGGCAGCCACAACCTGATCATGATCGGCCCACCGGGAAGCGGCAAAACGATGTTGGCCAAGCGGATGCCGACGGTCCTGCCGCAGTTGACGCCGGGTGAGTCGATCGAGACGACGCGCATTTACAGCGCCCTGGGACAACTCCCTCCCGGCCAACTGCTGATGGCACGGCGACCGTTTCGCAGTCCCCACCACACCATCAGTGATGCCGGGCTGGTGGGTGGGGGCAGCCCGCCTACCCCCGGCGAGATCTCCAAGTCTCATAACGGCATCCTCTTCCTGGACGAGTTACCGGAGTTCAATCGCAAGACGCTTGAGGTGATGCGCCAGCCGATGGAGGATGGTGTGGTCACGATCTCGCGTGCGCTGCGAAGTTCGACCTTCCCGGCGGATTTCATGCTGGTTGCGGCCGCCAACCCCTGCCCTTGTGGCTATCGCAGCGATCCTCGCCGCGCTTGCAATTGCACCCCTCCACAAGTCGAACGCTACATGGGTCGCATCTCTGGCCCGCTGATGGATCGAATCGATATTCATATCGAGGTCCCGTCGGTCCCCTTCGAAGAACTTTCGGCCAAAAGCGGCCCGACGACCACGAGCGAAGAGATGCGGCGAGATGTCAGCCGGGCGAGGGAGGCACAACGTCAAAGGTTTACTTCGGGTCCGACCCGATACAACGCCCAAATGACGAGCCGAGAAGTCCGCAAGTATTGCGAACTCGATACGGCTTGCACCAAACTGCTACGGCATAGCGTCGAAGATCTCGGCCTTTCCGCGAGGGCCCACGACAAAGTCCTTCGTGTTGCCCGCACCATCGCCGATGTCGCGGGGGCGGAACGGATCGAAGAGTCGCACCTTTCGGAAGCCGTCAATTACCGCTCACTTGATCTCAACCTGTGGACTTAGGCCGCGAAACCTGCACGTATACATGAGTAAACACCGATTGGCTTCAGGGCGGTGGGCACACCGGGGAACTTTTTCGATCGTTTCTCCGGATTGCTGGCGCGACTTTTAGGAAACCCTGTCTGGCCGGTTTGGAAAATGGCCCGGAGGAATTAAACTATCTGGATTCCCCCACTTAACTTTCCTTTCTAACCCGAAAAATCCAGCTCCCATGTCCGATACGGAATCGATCGAAAGCACTGGCGCGGATGCCGGCCTTAAAAAATCAGAACTGGTCCGACAGATCCAAGCCGAAAACCCAGGGATTCGGGCCGGCGAGATCGTCTCGAAGGCCGCAGAAGCCGGCGTTGTCGTTTCGCTTCCCCTGGTCTACCAGGCGATGCGAGGGGCGTCTGGGGCTCCGAAAAAGAAGGCCCGAGCCCGACGTGGCGAGGGAAGCGGTGTCAAGCAAACGAAAGCTGCTGAGGAGACGCGGCCCAGCAGCAACGGTTCGAAGATCACCGAGAAGGCAGACTTCGATGACCTGCTGAAGGCGATGCAGAAGTACGTCCAGGCGGCCGGAGGGGTCGAGAAGGCCATTAGCATCCTCAAGATGTTCAAGGAATAATCAACGGCTCGTTTTGAGCCGGCTGAGTCCGCCATCGACCACCAAGACCTGCCCTGTGATCCAGGAATTTGCCGGATCGAGCAGCCAAGCGATTGCCGAGGCGATGTCGCCAGGAGTGCCCAATCTTCCGGCCGGGTGCATCGCGACCGAAGCCTCGGCACCCCGCGGGTTGGACCAGACCCGTTGCGTGAGGGGCGTTTGGGTCAATCCGGGAGCGACCGCGTTCACCCGTACCCCGGAAGACGCGTAAGACGCCGCGGCTGAACGGGTTAACCCTTCGACGCCGGCCTTAGCGGCGGCGATCGCTTCGTGGTTCGACAAGCCGATGGAGGCTGCCCCGCTGCTCATCAACACGATTGACCCACCCCCAGATCCTCGCATCGCGGGGCTTGCGGCACGGACCAATCCGAACGCGGTGGTCATATTTTGATCGACCGTCTCTCTCCAATCTTCCATGCTCGTGAGGTGGGCGGGCTTCAGCAGCAGCGAACCCGCCAAGTTGACCGCCCCGTCGAGCCTCCCGAAACGCTCGACCGCTTGGGAAACCGCAGCCGCGGTTTGGTTCCAGTCGCGGGCGTCTGCGACCATGAAAGGCTGCTGCAGTTCTCTCGACAGGTCGGCCAGATGGGTCTCCTGGCGGCCCACTAGCAAAACTTGGTTCCCACTGGCGACGAGACGTCGAGCCAGTTCACTCCCGATGCCGCCCGATGCCCCGATGATTAAGTATGCGTGACTCATGCTCGCCAAGTGTTGTGAAAATGAAAAAACTGACAGGAGAATCTACTCGGCCGCTTGACGGGCAAAGATGATCGGCAAAAGGACTGATAATACCAACCTGACCTTGTTCTTTTTCCGGCGCGGATCGAGTCCAGTGGCCTAACCGATGGGATATGATAGGGACCGGGGCAAGCGGCCCGTTCGCTCGGATTTCGGTAGACATTTTCGTAAACGCTCCCCCTTGGCCTTGGCAACCCAACGGCCTGCCCCGTTTGCAATCCTCCTCGGTGAAAGGACCTAGCTCAGATGAGTCTTTTGATGATTCCGGTCGTGATGTTCGGGGCCTTAGCCGTCGTTGCCGTCGGCTTGTTGATGTACGCCGTTGGCGTTTTCAATCGCCTGGTCACCTTGCGAAATCGAGTCGACAACGCGTTCTCCCAGATCGAGGTCCAACTCAAGAGGCGTCACGACCTGATCCCCAACCTTGTGGAGACGGTTAAGGGATACATGGGGCATGAGCGGGAAACCCTGGAAGCCGTGATCAAAGCTCGCAACCAGGCGGTCAGCGGGTTGGCAGGGGCGTCGGGGAATGCCGGTGACCATCAGGCGATGACGGCGATGGTCGGCGCGGAACAGGGCTTGAACGGTGCCTTGGGGAGGCTCTTTGCCTTGGCCGAGTCTTACCCTGACCTCAAGGCGAACCAGAACATGATGCAATTGACCGAAGAGTTGACTTCGACGGAAAACAAGATCGGTTTCGCGCGGCAGGCGTACAACGATTCGGTGACAGAGTACAACACTTACCGGCAAACGTTCCCGCCTTTGGTGATCGCCGGGATGACCGGACATACGACAGACCGGGACCTGTTAGAGTTTGACAGCGCGGCGATCGCCGAAGTACCCAAGGTTTCCTTCGGCTGATGTCAACCCAGTTTTTTACCCGGCAGGAAGCGGCCAGGGTCAACACGTTTCGCTTGCTGTTACTCTTCATCATCGCCGTTGTCGGGTTGGTCGGGACGAGCTCCCTCGTCGGTTACCTGATCAGCGATGTCGGCCTCCGCGGTGGTGAGACGCGGGGCGTTTATGGTGGCGAACGCCAGCCCAACGTCGACCCGTTCGCCGTAGCCGCAGCTTTCGGCGGATTGACCGCGGTCGTGATCGTGATGGGGACGCTCTATCAGGTCGCCATGCTTCGACACGGTGGCGGGGCGAGGGTCGCGGAGAGCCTCGGGGGCCGGCAGTTGAGCCGGGATACTCGCGACCCCGCCGAGAAACGTCTGCTGAATGTCGTCGAAGAGATGGCGATCGCTTCAGGGACGCCTGTCCCGCCGGTCTACCTGCTCGACGAACCCGGGATCAATGCGTTTGCCGCCGGATACCTGCCCGGTGATGCCGTTTTGGGGATCACACGCGGTGCGATCGATCGGCTCAATCGGGATGAACTTCAGGGTGTGATCGCGCATGAGTTTTCGCATGTTTTGAATGGCGATATGAGGATGAGTATCCGCATGATCGGCGTCCTGCACGGAATCCTTCTGTTGAGCCTGATCGGGCAGATGCTCCTGCGATCGATTCGGCATGTCGGCACCGGTTCGCGAGATTCGAATAAGGGGAGCGGAGGGATGGTGCTGCTCCTGATCGCCGCGGGTGTTGGGCTGCTCCTCTTGGGTGCTGTCGGTTCCTTCGTGGGCGGCTTGATCAAGGCCTCGATCTCGCGTCAACGGGAATACTTGGCGGACGCATCGGCCGTTCAGTTCACCCGCAACCCGCCAGGATTGGCGGGCGCGCTTCGAAAAATCGGCGCCCTCGCACAGCACGGCAGGATTAATCACCGCAACGCTGGCGTTGCCAGCCATATGTATTTCGCGCAAGGCGTTTTCGAAGGTTTTACGGGTTTACTCGCCACTCACCCTCCCCTTGAGAAAAGGATCCGGGCGATCGACCCGTCGTGGGATGGCGAGTTCGCCCCGGACGCCACCGAGCCTCAACGGGAGGTCCGACGGGGCGATGGCGTTCGACAGCCTCTTCCCTCCCATGTGTCAGGGTTGGCGGCGACTCCGGCCGCCAACGTCGGCGGCCCGGCTCCAACGCTCGTACAGCCGCTGGTCCCAGTGCGCGTGGTCATGTCGGGTGCCGATCAGGTCGGTGAACCGGAGCTCCAGCATCGTCGGTACGCCGCTGCGTTACTGAAAATGATCGATCAGGACCTGATCGAGGCGACCGCTGAACCGTACTCCGCGCGAGCGTTGGTCTTTGCCCTCTTGATCGACAAGGACGAACAGATTCGCCAAAAACAGTTCCTCACGCTGGAAGGCCTGATGGCTCACGACGTCGTCGAGGTAACCAGAAAGCTTGTTCCCAAGATCCGGTTGGCCCCTGATGCGGCACTCTTGCCTCTGGTTGATCTCGCGTTGCCGATGTTGCGAATGATGACAATTTCTCAGTACACGCCCTTTATCGAGGCGTTTCGGGAATTGGTGAAGGCGGACAATCGGCTCACCGTTTTTGAATGGACGCTAAGCCAAGTTTTGATGCGGAACCTCCGTCGGCATTTCGTACCGGCCGAAGCGGCGATCGAGATCCACATCCGTTTGTCACGGCTTGTCCCTGAGGTCTCAGTTCTGTTTTCGGTATTGGCTCGAGTGGGCACACAGGCCTCAGATTCCGAGGCCGCATTCGCCGCAGGGGTTAGTGAATTGTCCGGGTTGAATCCGACGATGTTGCCGGCTGAGGAATGCAATTTTCGAGCGCTCGACAAGGCGCTGGCGAAGCTTGCCAAAACGGCTCCACGCCATCGGCAGGAGTTGCTTCGGGCCGCGGCCGCCATCGTTTGTCACGATCAGATCGTGAGGGTGAAGGAGGCCGAATTGTTGCGAGGGATCGCCGACCTGCTGGACTGTCCGATGCCCCCGATGTGCGGGGAACGGCAACTGCAGGTCGCCGAATAGTCGGTGACAAGCGGCGGGCTGAAGTGGTGGCTTGCCGAGAGAGCGGGCCGATCGGTTTGGCCCGCCGGTAGTTAACGGAGAACGGATTTCCGATCGAAGCGATTTATGCTTCGGCCTGTTGCGTTTCGGGCTGGTCGTTCGCTTTCTGCACGCCGTCACGCTGAGGCTTTTCCCGATCCCCATGGCCGCCGTCGGGACGTTCACCACGGTCGGGCCGCCCCTCGCCACCGCGAGGGCCTTCGGGGCGGCCTCCCCTCGGCACCTCACCTCGCCCCTCAGGACGAGGGCGATCCGGCCTCTCTGTGCGAGGCCTTTCTCCGTCTCTTGGCGGTGGGCCAACGGGGCGCCCCGACTCAGGGCGGTCGCCGCGGGCTCTTTCTTCACGCCGCATCTCAGGTCCACGTCCGGGCCAAGCCCCTTGTGGGCCTCCCGGTCGCATTCCTCCCATAGCGGCCCGCTCCGTAAACCTCTTAACCATTTCTCGCTGCTCTTCGTTGAGGATCCCATTCAATCGCTCAGCCGATTCCTTTTGCAGCGCTTCGAGTTTCTCCCGTTGTTCGCCGTTCAGTCCGAGTCGATCGACGAGAAAGGGTGGCAGCAGCATCCCCGGCCGAAACATCGGCCCCGGGGCTCCGGGTCCCGGGCCGATGGGCCCCCCGGGTGGGCGGCTAAAACCTTCGGGTGGAGGCCCCATCGGGCGTCTTCCTTCGGGTCTTCCTTCAGGTCTGTCGATTTCGTTTTGTCGTGGCCTCGGGCGTTCGCCTTCGCCCTGCGGCGGTTGGGCCAGGGTTATCGGGCCGAAGAGTTGGGCTGCCGCCAATCCGGTCAGCAAAGTGAAGATTTTTCGCATGAGATTATCGAGGTTGTAGGGGATCGAATCGAATTTTCGGTACGCTCTTGGCTGACCGAAATTCAGGAGGGGATCACAGGCCCGTGGGTCCGAATCGACTCGTTTGACAGGGAATCAACCGGATCGGCACGACCAAGGTATCGAAAAAACTTGTCATAATCTGGCCGTAGCGAACAATACGCACGGCCGTTTTCGGCTTTGTTTTTCCGCTTGCGGGAGCGCGAGACACTGGCTCGGCTACCAACTACACTAAAGGTGGCGTTCGATCGCGGGTTACCGCCGCTTAGGGATCGGAAAAATTGCATGACGGACGAAGAGGGGGGGAATGGATGGGTTGGCTTGCGATAGTCGCGATGGTCTTGGGTGCCGTGATCGACGTTCGTGTCATCACGCTCGACGGCAAGACCGTCGACGGGCGTCTCAAACGGATCACTCCCGCCGCGGTCGAATTGGATGGCCCAGGGGCTGAGTCGATTCCGTTGGAACGCGTGTTGTCGGTGGAGCGGGTCGAACCGTCCTCTCCTTCGGTGGCAGGTCCGACTGTCGGTTTGTTCGGCGGCTCTCGGCTCGCGATCGAATCGATCGAATCGTCTGCGGACAAGGCCGAACTTCGGGTGCGGGGTGGACAGGCATTTTCTTTGCCGATTACACAAATCGCTTGGGTTCGATTTCGAACCCCTTCCCCGGCGGTCGACCCACAGTGGCTCGGCTTGGTCGAGCAACGACGGTTGTCGGACACGCTCGTTATCCGTCGTCCCGGCGATGCGATCGATCAGGTGGACGGGGTCGTGTTGGGTGTGGGGGCAGAAAGTATTTCGTTTAGTCTCGATGGCGAGACGATGCAGGCGCCGTTAGCCAAACTCGAAGGGTTGCTCCTCAAGACACCTGCTGGGCCCCAAGAGGAGGCGAAGCCGGGTCCGAAGGCAGTGGTCGAAGACATCCACGGGTCTCGTTGGGTGGCCCTGGAGTTCGGCGATATCGAGGGGGATAAAGTTCGGCTGAAACTTTCGCCAAGTATCGATTACGACGTTCCGTTGGACTCGATTCGCAAGGTGGAGTTGCAGGGCTCGATCGAGTTTTTAGCTTCGCAGGCACCGGTTAGTTCGGAGTATCGACCCTACGTTTCGATCGGACTTTCTGCAGAGCTCATGTCGCAATGGCTCGGCCCTCAGGTTGTCGAAGGTCGAGACTTAATGGTGTGTGCGACGACGGAGGTGAATTACCGGGTGAGTGAAGGTTTTCAGACCTTGGCGGGAAGTGTGGAGGTCGAGCCGCAAGTCACCTTGGGGGGTGAGTGTGTCGTTAAGGTCTGGCTTGATGATAAGGTCGTTTGGGAGCAGACCTTGGACGTGGACAAGCCCGATCCTCGGGGATTCGAGTTGCCCGTTGGCGGGGCTCGTCGGATCCGCTTCGAGGTACTTTCCGGGCAAGGGGGCGATCTGGGTGACACGGTTCGATTCCGCCAAGTGAGGTTGCTTAAGTGATGCTGTTGCCGCTTTGTCCCGGGCTCGGTCGATGGACCAATCAGTTCCGCGCCTGCCGCGTCTTCGCGATCGCGGTTGCCGTATGCTTGTGCGGGAGTGGTTCCGGTTCGTTAGGGGATGACCCGGAGCTTACGGTCGATCCTCGCATCGAGGAGGCGGAGCAGCGTCGGATCGAAGCGATCAATAAGGCCATGCCCGCGACGGTCAGTATCTTTGTCCCTGGCGGTGGCGGTGGCGGGAGCGGGGTACTGATTTCGCCGGACGGATTCGCATTGACCAATTTTCACGTCACCAGCCCTGCTGGTAGTTTCATGCGATGCGGCCTGTCGGACGGTCGAATCTACAATGCGGTGATCATCGGGATCGATCCGGTCGGTGATCTCGCGCTGATCCGTCTGCTCGGTAGAGATGACTTTCCGCATGCCGAGATGGCAAACAGCAGTCAGGCCAGACCCGGTCAGTGGTGTCTGGTGATCGGCAACCCGTTCTTATTGGCAACCAATCTGCAACCGACCGTCACGTGGGGGATCCTCAGTGGGGTTGGCCGTTATCAATACCCAGCAGGGACGTTGTTAGAGTATGCGGATTGTCTGCAGACAGACGCATCGATCAATCCGGGAAATTCCGGCGGACCGCTTTTCGACGAAAATGGGCGACTGCTCGGGATCGTTGGCCGGGCTTCGTTCGAAAAGCGGGGGAGGGTCAATGTCGGGGTCGGTTATGCGATCTCCATCAATCAGGCGAAAAATTTCCTCGGCGACTTGCACAGCGGCCGTATCCTTGACCATGCCACGTTGGGCGCGACGGTAGCGACGGATTCGGAAGAGGGTGGCGCGCAGATCAGCAACATCCTTCGCACCAGCGACGCCTATCGCCGCGGTTTAAGGTACGGCAATACGGTCCTGGAAATCGACGGTCGTGACGTGACAACGGCTAACGAGGTTCAGAACGTCCTGGCGACTTTGCCTGCCGGTTGGCGGGTCCCGATCGTTTATCTCGACTCGGCAGGAGAGCGGAAGTCAACCCTCGTGCGTTTAGCGAGCGTCCACGCCTATGACGAATTGCTTTTGAAAATGGAGGCGGCATTACCTCCCCCACCCCCCCAATCGCCTCCAGGGGGCGATGGCGATCGACCAGCTCCGGACGGGGGGGAAGACGCACCCGAGAAAGACGCACCAGGGGAAAACGCGCCAGGGGAAAACGAAGATAAGAACGGCCCCGAGCCGCCGGGTGAAGCCGTCGGAAAGGGGCCCAAAGTTGACCTTCCGCCCGATGTCGCTGCCCAGTTCGAACCGCGTCGGGGGTTTGCCAACTATCATGTGAATCGCTTGAAACAGCGGGAATTGATGGCCGCGTTGCGAGATCAGGTTCCCGCGATGTGGGGTTCTGACAAGGACGGTCCCACGCCAGCTGACAAAGGCGAGCGTCCCGTCACCCGACCTGTTTGGCGGATCGAAGGGGTTCGGGAAGGCCTCGATCCGGTCCCGGTGAGGCTTTATTTAGATGACAACCGATACGAGATCACGCTCGGGGACAAGGTCGTTCAAGCGACGCGTTTGGCCGAACTTGCCGAAGGGGTTGATGCCGCTAACCCGAGCGGTATTTTAGCCGCGCTCGAAGCGTGGCGAACGCTTCTCATTCGAGGGACCGAAAAATTCGGTGAGTGTTTTTATCGCGGCAGGGTCCCGTATTTGGGTGAGCGGCCTTTGAGGGACTCACTCGTCGGCATCACTGGCGATTTCGAGTCGACATGGCTGATCCACCCCGAATCGAGACGACTGGACGGCATCGAAATTGTTGCCGACCGGGATCTTGACCCTGCCGAATTGCTGCTGTCATGGGGAGACGAAAAGGTGGGTTACCCGACCGGGTTGGAGCTGCGTTACGGGACCGAATCGTTGTTGAAGGTTAAAATCATTTCATGGGCTTTCGAGACTAAGACCGCGGCGGAGGGTGCGGCCGATGCGCCCCCTGCCCCGCAGCCGCAAGGGGATCAGGTCCAAGGGGGTGATCAGTGATGCGTCCTTGCGAACGCCGCTCAACTACCGACTTCCTCGCCCAATGGACTCTTGTGTGCATCCTCATTGGGGCGCCTTTGGTAACGGGCAAGCGTGGGCTCCGAGCGGATGAACCGGCCGATAGGCCGAAATCCTATGAGGCCGATTTGGAAGGATTGGTTAGGAAAGGGCAAGCATCGGCCGTCAAGATCTATGGTGCGGGTGGAGGGGGCTTGGTGTCCTACCAAAGCGGTTTTCTCGTTTCTCCCCTCGGGCACATCGCGACGGCTTGGAGCCATGTTTTGGACGTCGAACCGGTGGTTGTTTTAGATGATGGTCGGCGATTTGACTCCAAGATCGTTGGTTTCGAGCCGAGGCTCGATTTGGCCGTTTTGAAAATTGAAGCGGAGGGTTTGACCCACTTAGGGCTCGCGCCCGAACTGCCGAATCTTGCCGATCCGGTGTTGGCGATCAGCAACCTGTTCGGGATCGCCAGCGGGGGCGAACCGGCCAGCGCGATGCACGGGTCCGTTTCGTCAATCACCCGATTGGATGCGCGGCGTGGCACCTTCAAGACCCCGTACACGGGGACGGTTTTGATTCTCGACTTGGTCGCGAATAATCCTGGCGCGGCCGGTGGCGCTGTCATCGGCGCAGACGGTCGCGCGGTCGGTATGCTCGGCAAAGAGTTACGGGACGCGTCCGCTGGTGTCTGGCTTAACTATGCCATCCCCTCCCAGACACTTCGCCAAGCGATCGCCGATATCGTTGCCGGGCGGGAGGTCGTTGCCGCAGTCCCTGAAACCCCGGTCCTGCCCAAGGATCGCAGCCACCTGCCTTTGACCTTGGGATTAAGCCTCATCCCCGATGTCTTGGAGAACACGCCCGCTTACGTCGACCGGATCATGCCAAACACACCGGCCGCTAGGGCGGATGTCCGGGCCGACGATCTGATCCTATTGGTCGA
Source organism: Planctomycetaceae bacterium (assembly GCA_040375695.1). Lineage (GTDB taxonomy): Bacteria > Planctomycetota > Planctomycetia > Pirellulales > Pirellulaceae > UBA6163. The sequence continues at coordinate 30,853 of JBEIRZ010000003.1, read as the reverse complement.
CAACACCAGGATCGATGGGCAGCGCACCCTCCTCGATACCTTACGGCGAATCGACCGGCGCGACCCGTTGGTCTTAACCCTTCAACGAGGCTCAGCGATCATCACCGCAGAGCTCAACCCTTAGCGAACGAATCCCTTTCCGAAACCGAGTTACCCCTTCGATGCGTCAGCCGATGGCTTGTTTCTCATGTGCCGAGTCTGCCCGAACCGAGATCGCATTCGGTTTAAGGTTTTCCAGGGCGTTCGCCTGGTTGGTCATGTGGGGATTTGCCCTCACCGGCCCTGCCCGATGTGATGATTTGTGGGTTGCCCGATCGCGGGCGGTTAGGGCCGCGGTCGACAAGGTAGCGGCCGCGGTGGTGAATGTCGAGCTTGTAGGGGTGGCCCAAGCCGCGGTTGGCGAAGTCGCGGCCGACGCGCCGACGGTTGCGGTGGCGGTCGATGGCCAGGGGCATTTTCTCGCCTCGTCGATGATCGTTCGAGGCAATCCGACCTCGATCATTTGTGTGACACCCGGCGGGCGCCGCGCAGTCGCGAAGGTTGTGGCACAAGATCATTTACGCCAAGTCGTATTGCTCAAGACCGAGGCGGACCTGGGGGGGGAGTCTGCCGAGGTGAAACCCTTGTCGCTATGGGATGGGGTTCCTGCGGTCGGACAGACCGTGATCGCCGTTGGGCGTCATGTCGGGAGCCAGACGCCCGCGGTCGCGACGGGCATCCTCAGCGGTACCGATCGCAATTGGGGTTTGGCTTTACAGACCGATGCCCGGGTTTCATCGGCCTTTTATGGAGGCGTCTTGATCGACCTCAAAGGACGCGTGCTCGGGGTCATCGTCCCGATGGTTCCCGATGGGGGGGCCGAAACCGAAACCGATTGGTATGACTCGGGGATTGCTTTCGCCATCCCTTCCTCGGCATTGTTGGCGAGGCTGCCGGCACTGATCGCGGGTCAAGACATCCGGCGTGGGTTGCTCGGTATCGTCCCGAAGGAGAGTGACCCGTATGTCGAGTCGACAGAAATCGCTGCCGTTCGACCGCGCAGTCCGGCCGATCGCGCCGGGCTGCGGGGAGGAGATGTCATCGTATCGATTGACGGCAGCGACGTTCGCAGCCATCGTGAGGTCAAGCAAATGCTCGGTGGTCGAGACGCCGGCAACAAGGTTTCGGTTCGGGTTAGGCGGGGTAGCGAAACGATCGATCTTCCCATCGAACTGGTGTCCGAGATTCCCCCAGTGTCCCCGCAGCGGCTCGGGATCGTCATCTCGCAAAGCTCGTCCACCGCTGACGCGAGTAAAGCCGAGGGTGAAAAGGTGGCCGATGGGAATGGTTCAGGATTGGTAGTCACCGGGATCGTGACCGGTTCACCGGCCGACGGCAAGTTGAACGTGGGTGATATTCTGTCTGCATTGGACGGGACGCCGGTCAAGGACATCGATAATCTTCGTAGGCAGGTCTTTTCTCTGGATCCCGATAAGGCGACGGCAGTTGCCGTAGTGCGCGAGGGGAAGGCTGCTAACCTGGAGCTTCGTTCGGCTTCGATCATCGCGATCGACCCCAAGGATTTCCCGGATTCGCTCCGCTACAAGCCAGCGGAAGATGAGCGATGGGAAGTACGCGATTTCGCCGTACCCGATGTCGCCAATAAAGCGGTTATCGTGGCCCCCCGAAAGGGCGACGCCGGCAGCGTCGATGGTGTCGACTCGTCCTTGCTCGGGCTGGCCATCTTGTTGGCCGACCCGGGCGAGACGGATTTGAAGCGAGCGGCAGAGGCTTGGGTACAGCCTGCACAGGATTCGGGCATGGCAGTCTGCCTAGTCGCCCCGGCGGCTGAGGATCGTTGGTCTGGGGAAGAGATCGATCTCCCCCGACGCTTGGCGGCCGCGATTCGCCAGAACCTAAAGATTGACCCCGTTCGACAAGTCATCGGGGGAATCGGGAAGGGTTCTGGCGCCTCGCTGGCGATGGCGGCAGCGATCCTTCGCCCCGGAACGTTCCAGGGCTTAACGATCCGTAACGACGCCCGCCCCCCCGGCATTCGGCTTCGCGAGAACGAAGCCTCGTCCGCTTTGCAGATGTGGATAGTCCCAGGAGAAGACCCCGACTCGCCGGCCTGGAAGGAACCGCTGGAAAAACTGGGTTATCCGGTCTTCAACGGACAGTCCGACCCGGGGGCCATTTTGGCTTGGGGACGTTCTTTGGCGGCGATCTGACAGCGATGTTAGGACCGGTCGATGAGAGGTAGCAATTCGGCGGCCAGGAAGAAAGATCCGCAGATAACGATCTGATGTTCTGCCGGAGGCACATCGAAGCTTTGGGCCAACCGCAATGCCTGTAACGGCGTCTCTTCAACGGAGACCCGCCCGTGGTCGCGGACCGCGGCCAGCAGGTCGCCGGTCTCGCGGAACCGTGGATTGCCGTGATACCGGGTGAGTATCAATCGGTCAGCAATCGCCTCCAGCTTGGCAAGCATCTCGGCATAAGGTTTGTCCTTGCTCGTCCCGAAGATCACCGTACGGAGTCGGGGTGCGGAAGTCCTCCGTAGAAAGTCGCATAACGCGGAAATCGATTCGACGTTGTGCGACGTGTCGAGGATCACTTCGGTGCCGTCCGCTAAGCGGAAGCGTTCGATCCTGCCGGTGCAACGAACCGCAGCCAGTCCCCTCCCCTGTGCCTCCAATGGCGTCCGTATTGTTTCGGGATCGAGTAGGTCGATCAACGCACAGGCCAGCGCCGCGTTGTGTCCCTGGTGTTCGCCGGGCAGCGGTAGCGACCAACCTTGGCGGGGTCGAAATCGAGGATCTTTCGCTACCAGGTCGAAGCGTGAGCCCCAACGGTCGTCATCAAGGGTCAGGCGAAAATCGAAATCTCGCCCGATTTTGAAGAGCGGCGCTCCCTGTTCCCTCGCGACCCGCTCGATGACAACCGCCGCATCCCCCTCACGAACACCGCATACGACCGGGATCGAAGGCTTGATGATCCCCGCCTTCTGAAAGGCGATTTCGGCGATCGTCTCCCCGAGAATGTGTTGATGGTCCAACCCGATCGAAGTGATGGCTGTCACGGTGGGGTGGCAGACATTGGTGCTGTCGAGCAACCCTCCCAAGCCGACTTCGAGAACCACCGCTTGGCACGCTTGGCGTCGAAAATACGACAAAGCGACGGTGGTGGTTAATTCGAAGAAGGTTGGCTTCCCGAATCCGTTTGCCGCCAGGCTTTGGGCCGCCTCCCGAACCTCAGCGATCAGTTCCACCATCTCGTCCCGATTGGGTTCTCTTCCGTCCACCGTAAAGCGTTCTTCGATCCGAAGGAGATGGGGGGAGGTGTAAAGTCCCGTCCTCAGGCCGCAGGCGGTCAACATGGCGGCAGCCATGGTCGCGGTGCTTCCCTTCCCTTTTGTCCCCGCGATGTGAATGAGCGGCAGCCCGGCCCCTGCGACCCCCGAAAGATCGAGCAATCGGACCAATTCGTGCATCCGCTTTAAGCGGAAAGGGTACGGTTTCGAATCACCCGTCTTTTCATAATTGATCAGGCGGTAGAGGTACTCGATCGCGTCGTCGTAATCGAGATGATTGGTCGGCATCGAAGCGGGTTCCGGATGGGCCACAGTGGCTGTTAGCAGCGGGACTCCCGGGTTGTCGGGAGCAGCCGTGGGCAACCTGGCGAGTTAACGAGGCGACCAGGGGCAGCGCGGGCTGGCCTACCGGTCCGGGTTTGCCGGCATAGGCGGGGCCGTGGGAAGTATTGGCCGGCGAGGGCGTTGTAGGCAAGTCGGCAACCGGCCACCTCTTTTCATACCAAGATAATTAAGCCGATTCGCGGCGAAAGCTTGCTGGCGGAACCGGGGCGCCAAGCCGGCCGATCCCTTGGTCGGGTGTCCGGATCGGGCTCTGGTGGCTGGTCCGAGAAGTTGCGATCATAGGAAGCTGTCGAACCGATCGGCAGGATCCTTCGTACCGGACTGGCCGAAGCGAATTTTGCAGGAAATCCTCCCGATTCGGAGCCGAGCATTCGGCGATCGGGTTACCCTATTGTTTGCTTTTCTTCCGTCATTATTAAGATTCCTATTCCTTTCGTTCCTCTGGCCCTGATGGGTTGATCCCGTGGCAATCGATTCAAGCGTCACTTCCGTTTTACCTGACACAGCCAAGTCGACCGCCCCGCTTGCCTCGGGGGTGGTGATCGAAACCCGAAACCTGAGCAAGGTTTATCGGGACTTTTGGGGCCGACGAAAAGTCGCCGCCCTGAAGTCGCTCGATATCGAGGTCCGGCAGGGTGAAATTTTCGGGTTGTTGGGGCCCAACGGAAGTGGGAAGTCGACGACGATCAAATTGATCCTTGGCCTGCTGTTTCCGACGAGCGGGCGGGTGTTGGTTTTTGACCAAGACGCGACCGAGACGCGGAAGAACGAGCGGATCGGTTACTTGCCCGAGGAATCCTACCTCTACAAGTTTCTGACCACCGACGAGACCTTGGATTTTTATGGCCGGTTGTTCGACCTTTCGACCGAGGATCGCAAGCGTCGCATCGACGAGCTGGTGGAGATGGTCGGCTTGCAGGGGGCCCGTCACCGCCAGCTGAAGGAGTACAGCAAAGGGATGACCCGGCGTGTCGGATTGGCTCAGGCGCTGATCAACAACCCCGATCTGATCCTGCTCGACGAGCCGACCACGGGGCTAGATCCGATCGGGAGTCGGGACATGAAGGATCTGATCCTGTCGCTGCGAGACCAGGGTAAGACCGTCCTGTTATGCAGTCACCAATTGTCTGACGTTCAGGACGTCTGTGATCGTGTAGCGATCCTGCACCAAGGGGAGTTAAAGGAACTCGGACGTGTCTCTGAGCTTCTTAAGGTTCAGGATGTGACCGAGGTTCACGCCCGCGGGTTGAGCGAGGCGGCGAAGCAAGAGATCGCCGAAGTTATTCGTCGGCATGGTGGGCAAGTGGAATCGATCGATAACCCGACAACGACGATGGAGGAATTGTTCTTGAACATCGTTCGTGAGAGCGAAAGGCGACCCGGCGCTCGACGCGTAGCTTCGGAAGGTGGGAATTCAACCGGTGCCGCGGCCGCCAATGCGGAGGCAGGTCGATGACGCTTCAGCCGGACGACTTTTGGTCTTTCAGCGAGTGGCTGCTGAGGCCGGAATCATTTTTAGAAAGCGCCCTGTTACAGGGTGTCGTGCTGTTGGCCTTTGCGACGTTGGTCGGCCTGTTGGTCGCCTACCTCGTTTCTGCGGTTCGTTACGGTCCGAGCGAGGGATTTTATGCCGTCGCTCGTGGGGTCCGCGATCTGTTTCGAGATGACTTGCCTGGCACGTCGCCACGCCGGATCTTCGCCCTTGCCAGGTTGGCTTACAAAGAAGCGATTCGTCGGAAAGTTTTGGTTGTCGTGGCCTTATTTTTGGTCGGTCTGCTGTTCGCGGGCTGGTACCTTGACCCCCGAAGTTCCGACCCCGCACGGCTCTACATCAGCTTCGTTCTGACGTCAACGAATTACCTGATCCTGTTGCTCGCGTTGTTCATCAGCGCCTTCAGTCTCCCCGCGGATATCAAGAATCGGACGATCTACACGATCGTTACCAAACCGGTTCGCGCCACCGAAATCGTTTTGGGCCGGATGTTGGGATTCGTCGGTGTCGGGACATTGATGCTCGTTCCGATGGGGTTGGCCAGCTATTTTTTCGTCGTCCGTGGTCTGCGTCACACCCACGAGGTTGTCGATATCAAAGACCTCGGTGACGGTCGTTTCTCAGGAAAGCTGAGCTATGACCAGTTCCATGAGCACACCTTTACCCTGGAAGCGACTGGAGATACGGACGGTTCGGTCCTGGAGGGCGTCACGGATTACGTTCGGGGTCACCGGCACATCGTCCGAAAAGTGGGAGACCGTTACGTCATTGGTGAACCGACCGGAGCCCTGAGGGCCCGCGTCCCAAGTTACGGGGAGCTTTCGTTTACCGACCGAAGTGGCAACTTGGATGTCAAGGGGATCGATATCGGTGCTGAAAAAGGTCGGGGTGATTACGGTTCTGCTGGGATCGCACGATTGGTGGGGGTCAGTCGCGAGGCCCGCCGGATGGAGTTCGGGTACGTCGAGGGGGGGACGCTCGGGTCGGCAATTTATGGCTTCAAGGACGTCACTCCGCAACGCTATCCCGACGCCGACGGGATCCCTATGGAGATGGCCCTGCGGGCCTTCCGGACCATCAAGGGTGACATCGTTTCGGGCTTGAGCGGATCGATCACGATGCGAAACCCTGATAACCCCAATATCGAAAGTACCCCGATCAACTTTGTCGTGCAGGAATACGATGTCTCGGAAGAGAGGCTTCCCCGCCAGATCGAAGGGTCGGACGGAGATCAGATACGGACGTTGGACCTGTTTCAAGATTTGGTCACGCCGGATGGCCGCTTGGACGTGATCATCCGTTGCATCGATCGGCAACAATACTTGGGCGCGACCAGCAGCAGCGTTTACTTGCGCCCTGCCGAATCGAGCTTCGCGTGGAACCTATTCAAGAGCTATTTTTCGATCTGGCTTCAAATGGTGATGGTGATCGCCTTCGGGGTGATGTTCAGCACCTTTTTGAGCGGGCCGGTGGCGATGGTCGCCACTTTCGTTTGTGTGTTGCTTGGCTTTACCGCGGAACGGATTTACGACATCCGTTATTACCTCGATAAGGGAGAAGCGATGGGAGGTGGACCGATCGAATCGTTGGTCCGATTGGTCAGGCAGGATTCGATGACTACCGATCTGGATGTGGATGCGATCGCCGCCAAGCTGATCAAGGGTGTGGACTCTGTCTTGGTTTACACGCTTGACGTTATCGCTACCTCATTGCCGAACCTTCCCAAGATGCTGTCTACCGCCGAATACGCCGCGAGCGGATTTGACATTTTCGGTTCGCTGTTGGCCAGGCATGCCGTCGCCACGGCCGGTTATGTGTTCGCGGCTTTTTTGATCGGTTACTTTTTCCTCAAGACTCGTGAGATCGCAGCATGAATCGGTCGAGCGGTTTTCGCAATAAATTGATCTATCTGATGGTCATGATCGCTATGCTGATCCCCCTCTACCTGTTGGGGCAACCCGCGGGCGGAAGCAGCGGCGATGGTGGCGGTCAGTTAACCCAGATGCGTACCAAGTACAACATCGCGGAAAGCGAGTTGGGGGACATCAACCCTGCGAGCGAAACGATGAAACTCGCGTCGCTTGGGCTAAGGGGGGTCGCGGCGACGCTATTGTGGAGCAAGGCGAACGAGTACAAGGTCAACCACGAATGGGACCGCCTGAAGGCGACGCTCAATAACATCGCACTCCTGCAGCCGCATTATGAGAAGGTGTGGGAGTTCCAGGCACATAATTTGTCATACAACGTATCGGCCGAGTTTGACGACTATCGCCAGCGATACTCGATGGTTCGAGAGGGGATCGAATACCTGACTCGAGGTGTCGAACAAAACCGCAAGGCTTCCCGGCTGGTGTGGTACACCGGTTGGTTCTACGGCCAGAAGATCGGGATGAGCGATGAGAAACGCCAATTCCGTAGGTTGTTCTCGGACGACAAGCCGCAGCACGAAGAATTGCGGGAGTCGAATATCGCGGTCGATAGCCCCGACGCGCGGGGCCCCGACGGCAAGCCCGATAACTGGCTCGTCGGGCGGCAATGGTTGCTCTACGGTTACAACCTGGTCGACAGCGGGGTGAAGATCCGCAATCAAACCCCGATCAATTATTATCAGACCGGGCCGAAATGGCGGATCAAACATGCCGAAGCGATCGAGAGCGAAGGGGTGTTGGACGATCGTGCCAAGAGCGCCTGGCAACAGGCGGCCGATGATTGGCAGTCGTTCGGGCAAAGGAGTGTCCCGACCACGTCGCCCTTCACCATCAAGCTTGGCTCGATCCTGGAGCTGGACCAACAGCGACAAGCCTTAACGAAGCAACTGATGGATTTGGCCGGGGAAACCTATCGCGCCGAAGAAAAGCTCCTTCGTGACGGCCTGAATGATCAGGAGCGGGAGGCTTTGGCAATACCGCCAGAAGAGCGCACCCAGGAACAGGGGATGCTGGCGATGCAACTCGAAGTCCGGCTCAAGCCAATGTGGTCGAGGGTCGCCAGAAAGGCTCCGGAAAAAGTTCGACTTCGAGCCATCCAACTGGCCGGCGAGTTGGCGGACGTCGAGGCCCGTTACCAGAAGACCGATAGCTATCGGGGCCAGGTCAATTACGAGTATTGGCAGACGCTCTGCACGGCCGAACAGGAAGATCGGACCGTCGAGGCAAGAAGATTGCTATTCGATGCCGAGAAGGCTAACGCCGATGCGGACATCGACCAAGCGATTCAGAAATACGAACAGGCGTTCGCGATGTGGGCAGAAATCATCGATGACTTCCCCGTGTTGCTGCAAGATGAGTTGAGCGATGATTTGATGAGATCGATCAACCGCTACAAGGTGGCCATCGATCGCGAGGATTTCGATGACGATTTCCCCCTGCATCCTTTCATCGAGGTGATGCTCTCTGAGAAGAAAACTTCCGAGGAATACCGCAGGCTTCGCCAGTTACAGAAAGAAGGAAAGTTAAAGCGGCGGGCGACCCCCACGGAGAACGCCGTCGAACCCACTTCGTCGGAACTTGGCGACAAACCCAACGGGCCGGAAAAAGCCGCCGACGACCCCCTTCCGACCGACGGCATAGGTGGGGAACCATCGGCTGGCGATAAGCCGGCTCCCGAGGGAGACGTTGAGGCGACGACTTCCGAGCGGACGCCTATGCCCCAGGGCTAGGAGCTGCTGCGGGAAAAACGGACGGTTTATGACCGCCGACGCGACGAGCTTCGTCTGGACTCAGCTCTGCGGTTTTTGGTACCGCTTCTAAAAGGACGGAAGGCAAAAATTACACCGCTTGAGAGGTTCAGGAGATCCTATGATCCGCTTTTTGTTGCTCGCCTTTTGCTTCTCTCCCCTGTGGGTGAACGATGCCACGGCCGATTCGGGCGCTCCGGAGTTGGTCAAGTACCGGCTCGAGTCGTGGAAGGCCAAACACATTCATGACACGGCCAAGGCCGATCAGCTCGCTGATATCTTGAAGAAGCTGGGATGCGAGGTGCAGAAAAACGCGCATAACGGTCACGTGGATATCAAGTACCGTTGTCCGCAGTGGCGGCAACTCACGCTCGAGAAACCGGAAGAGGCGGTGCGTTGGGAAAAGTGGCTCAAGCAAAACCTTTTCGAAACGCAGCGGATGCCCAAAGGCGGCGGGTGAGAGTTCGCCTATTTCGCTGGGGCCGTGTTGTCCGTCGTCCTTAAAGGTACATCCCGATGAAGCCGCCTTTCGCTTCGGCCTCTGCTTGGATCTGGGCAATCCTTTGCCGAGTTTTCTCGAGGTCCCCCGCCAGGATGTACCGATCGAACTCCACCATCACCGCTTGGCGTACCGACTCGGCGAAAAAGTCGACGATTCGTTCGTTCAACCAGGGGCAGGTCTCGTCCCCCAGGGTGATGTTGAGATCGCTCGCGACCGTTTTTTGATCCGAATCGTCGGTCAGGACGACGCCTTCGACCGTGTAGCTCACCATTCCCCGCAACGGGTCATTGGTGAGATGAAAGCGGCATTTGCCTGTCAGGTAATAGGCGTTGTGGCTACCGTGTTTTTCGAGCGCGGCCTTCACCTTCAGGACGAACTGTTCGTATTTGGGCGAGGCGTCGACCGGCACATCGGTTCGAGTGACGGACCTTAGCGGCAGACAGTCGAAATCGATTTCTACCCAGCGACCGGTTGCCGCGGTGCCCGCGTGACCGCGTTGAATGGGTCGGTCTGATTGTGGGGCCTGGTCGGGATTCATCGTTTTGATTCCTAGATCATCGGGGCGACGGCGTCCCTCTTTGGTCGGCCCGTCGGAAGGGAACCGAGATTGGCTGGCATCTCCCAAAGTCTAAGGGGTGATGTCGGTGTGGGCCACGAACAACCCCTTTAAATACCCAAATACCGAAGATTCGAAAAGCTCCCGGGAATGGTCAGCGGCACGTTCCCCGACTACGCTCTAGAAAAACATTTCGAACACACCTTTGACCGCCCCACCTGCCGCCACCTGATGGTTGATAACGTCCCGATACGAAGTGAGCTGATCGACGGTTACACGATCGAAGGCTGGTCGCGAGCCGCCGTTCAGACCTATTGGCGATTGGCGGAATTGAAGCTGAATTTTGACCTTGGGGCTCAACCCTGGGACTTTATCGGCACCCCGATCACGTTCGTTACCCACACGCACCTTGACCATATCGCTGCCCTGCCCCTTTACGTATCGCGACGGCGGATGATGCAGATGGATCCACCGGTGGTTTACCTTCCGGATTCGGCTATCGACCCGGCATGGAAGCTGCTGAAAGCTTTTGTGCAACTGGATCGTGGGGCCATGCCGTGTCATCTCGAGCCGATCCGAGACGGGGATGAGATCGAGATCGGTCGTGAGTGGTTAGTGACGGCCCTGCGCACCCGTCACACGATCGATTCGGTTGGTTATCTCGTCGAACAACGACGCCAAAAATTGAGGCCGGAATTTCTCGGGCTGTCCGGACAGGAAATCCGCGACCTCAAATTGGCGGGTAAGGAGATCACCTCAGAAACGAAGATCCCGATTTTCGCCTATACCGGAGATACGGCTCCCGAAGGGTTGGACGACAATCCCGAGATGTACGACGCGAAGATCCTGATCACCGAAATGACGTTTGTGGCGCCGATGCATCGCAAGGAAAAGATCCATAAGCATGGTCACATGCATTTGGAGGACATCGTCGCCCGCCGTGATCGGTTCCGAAACGAGGCGATCCTTGCGAGCCATTTCAGCACCCGTTGCACGGACGATCAAGTCAAACGATGGGTACACCAGCGTTTGCCGGATGGGTTGGATGGGCGGTTAAGGCTATGGCTGTGAAGGTCCTGTCGCACGATCCTGCGGTGGTACCCGGGTTTCAATGGCCGGTCCCCCGTGCCGCTTATGTCCACATCCCCTTTTGTCGTCACCGCTGCGGGTACTGTCACTTCTCGGTGGTGGCAGGGCGGCTCGATTTGGCCGACCCTTTTCTTGACGCGTTGCAAATCGAACTTGAGAGATTCGAACGGCCGCAACCGGTCACCACGATCTTCATCGGTGGCGGGACCCCCACTCGATTAGATCGGACGCAACTGGATCGGTTATTCGACATGCTCGCACGTTGGTGCCCGCTAGCCGAGGGGGGCGAATTGACGGTCGAGGCGAACCCTGAAGACATCGATCCCGGCCTGATGGGCCTGCTTCGAGCCCGAGGCGTCAATCGGGTCAGCCTCGGGGTCCAGTCGTTTATGGCACGAAAGCTTCGAGTTTTGGAGCGTGGGCATGATTACCGCGCCGCCCGAAAGGCGATCGAAGTGGCCGCAGGGTTTATCCCCAACGTGTCGATAGATCTGATATTCGCCACGCCCGAAGAAACGCTTTCCGACTGGGTTGATGATCTTCGGATCGCGCTGAGCCTGCCCATCGACCACCTTTCCACCTATTCCTTGACGTATGAAAAAGGGACACGGTTCTGGAACCGTCTTCGTCACGGGGAGCTGTCGTTATTGCCGGAGGAGACCGAGCTAAGGATGTATGAGGAGGCACGGCGATTGACCCGCGAGGCTGGGTTCGAGCACTACGAGATCAGCAATTTCGCGCGGCCCGGTCGGAGGTGCCTGCACAACATGGCGTATTGGCTTGGACGCACTTGGCATGCGGTCGGTCCGGGTGCCGCGAGGTTCGTCGACGGCCGTCGAGAGGTCAATCATCGTAGCCCCACGACATACATCAGTCGCATGAGGGAAGGCCGGTCTCCGATAGCGGAATGCGACTCAATCTCTCCGGAGCAATGGGCGTGCGAGCGTGCGGCTTTTGGGATTCGAATGATCGACGGTGTCGACCTTGAAGTGATCCGTGACGAGACCGGCATATCGGTGGCGGAGTTAAGGGGCCCTCAGATCGCGAAGTGTGTTGAGCATGGCTGGATAACGATGCAGGGGAGCCATTACCGCCTCACGGAAAGCGGATTGCTGATGGCGGATGGGGTCGCATCGGGCTTCTTGTAAAGCGAATCGATCCGCGAGGGATGCTTCGCGTCGTTTGGTTCTCAAGTTTCGGTGCGGGTGCGCGTGGCGATCGCCTTCTTGAGCCGCCGGCTGAAATCGCCCTTGTGGTTTGCGACCTGTTGCTCGGTCATCCCTAGTTTTGTGGCGACCGTTCGGTTGGGTAAGCCTGACACCAGCAGAAGCTCAAGGCACTTGAGTTTTGGCCACTCCTCCTGTCGCTTGAGTTGTGCGATCACCAGCATCATCCCGTCACGGAGCGACTGTTCGTCACGGGCATTCCGTTCTTGGCTGCGCGCGATGGAACTGGCCCAGCGGCCGCCAGGTAGGTCTGCCCACGGTTGACCCGCGTCGTCGGGGTTCCGGACCTGGGCCGCCGGAATTCGCCCCCGGCGCCGGAGCTCATCGGTGATTTTGTACCGGCAGATCGCGAACAGGTAGCTTTCGACAGGGGTCACGGTCGGGTCGTAATTTTGCAACCCGCGGAGGAACCCCAGGAAAGTCTCCTGGACGATATCTTCGGCGAGTTGTTCGTCGGCGACCCGGGCCCGTGTGAATGCGATCAGTCGTCCTTCGAAGCGATCGATCAGCGTCGGCCAAGCCGTCGGCTCGTTGGCGAGAATCGCCGCGATCAGCGGGTCATGGGTCGATTCGTTCGGATCAGGCTTGGCCATCGCATGTCGCTGTTCGGGAGAGCCTACGGCGTTTTGTTGTTCGCCGAAGCCGGCTTGGGGAGCGGGCCGATATCGGGTTGGAGTTCGGCGTACACCCCTACCAAGTCTTCGCGCGGACCATCATCCCCTGAAAGGAGGAGCGAAGTGCCGGAGAAGTAACGTTCGTCGAGGATTCGGAGCGAGTCCCCAGCCGGGCGGATGACCGTTTGGCGTCCAACGCCCGTGCTCATCACATCATAGGAGCCCCGAAAGACCGTAACCAACTCATCGGGAAGGGTCGTGCCGATGCGGGAGACGCCGGAGGTATTCTGGATGACCGCCGAAATCTTCCATCGATCGTCCCGGGGGTCCCGCATCACTCGGACGGTGACGACCGATTCCCCAGGAGGCATGGCCTGGGCGGCGAACCATTCTGGCCCTGCGGTGGAAGCCGCCCAGAGGGAGCTGTAGGCAAGTCGGTACGGCGTGCCGTTGGGGATGCGGACGCGGGTCCGCCAAGTCAGCGGCTCGTCGGATCCGATCCTGACGGCTGCGATTTCGTCCGGCTGGCTTTCGTCCAAAACGCCGGCCACCTGCCTCAGGAGGACAAGTTCGCGCTCGGCGACCCGCATCCGGATCGTATTGCGGACATAGCTCACACCGAATCCGAATGCGGCCATGCAGAGCAACAATCCCTTGATCGAAAGTTGAGGTCGCCCAACCACCGGTTTCACTCCTTGGTGTCTGGCCCACGGTATTCGACCGGGGTGTCACCAGGGTCGCCATCGAACGGCAAGCCGATGTCTTCCTCCAGCCATCGCCCGAGGTCGATGAGTCGACATCGCTCGCTACAGAACGGTGGCGCGGACGAGCGTTCAAGTAAAAACGGTCGCCCGCAGGTGGAGCAGGTCAGGCGGGTCTGCTTTTGGGCAGGCCGTACCGCTTCGCGGCTCGGCTCGAAGTTCGGTGGCCCTTCAGGAAGCATTGCTTTCGACTCGTTTTGATTTGGCTCGCGGAGATGAAAAATGGCGTGCTTGGCCGGATCAATTCGGTCCGGAGAGATCGAGTTTTTGTTCCCAGAATGCCCTCGCCGCTCGCACCGGTTCGATGTACGGGGCGAGCCGATCGGAGGGGAGTTGTTTAAGTTTTTGTTCACAATCGGACAACCATTGACGAAAGAATTCCACCGCCTCCCGAGAGACCCGCGGTGCGCCGGCGAATTCGATGTACCACGGGGCACTGAGCGCGGCTCGAAAATGCCCTTCGTGCTGGGTGACGACGTGGATCATCACCCAGCCGCTTTCGCGAAACGTCAGTTCCGGAATCGTTCCCCCGGCCTTGGCGTACTCGTCGAGTCGCACCGAATGGACTCGCTTGCCATTATGAATCACTTCAAGGTAGTCGACCGGGTCGCGGACGGCCAAATGGAGCTCCGGCATTAATTTCAAAGCCTCCCCAGGGGAAGCTTGAAAGACATGACCAGGGGCATAACCCCCGAGGGTAGGCCGCAGCAGCGGGCCATTCGTCACGACGCTCCTTCCCTCCCAAACGGCGCGGTAAAAGGCCCCTTCGTCAGTGATCGGTTCGGCCCTCCGATCGTCTTGGGTGCCGAGGGACGGGCCGATCCCGTAGACCCGATTGTACCCGATCACGTGATCGCCGCCGTTGGTGATCGTGCCGGCCAGGGGGGGGATTCGAAATCCGGCTTCGAGCATCCGCCAATACACGGTCTCGGCATAACGGCCTGGGCCATCATTTCCGGTAAAGCCGATTTCCGCAGGGGGGCGGCCCTCGCGGAATTTTTCGATCGCCGGCCCGTCCCGCAGCCAATCCCCCAGGACAAAAAAACCATCAATCCGTTTTGTCGCCAGCCAGATGGGTAATTCCCAAGCGAAAGGGTTCGCGACTGCCAAACGGGAATCCGACTGGGGATCGGATCCGGGATAGGTCAGCCAGTCCCCGTCTGGGACGACCGTTTGACCAACCGATTTTGTTCGCGAATCTTTGGCATCGGCGGGGGAAGATGTCTCGGCCACCACCGCCGCTACATGGAGGTCCTCCGCAGCCATCAGTGTCGGTAATTTCTCATCGAGAGTCCCAGGCCAAGCGAGGTCTCCGGACAGGAAACCTTCGGATCGCATATCGACCATCCGAACCAGATCGACGATCCGTGTATCGGTCGCGCCGGGTTGGACTTCGAAATTGCCCTCCACTACCCGATATTCAGGGCCGCGAAGGACCCGGAACCAGTAGTTGCCCTCGCGGAGCGAGAGTTCGATCTCGCGGTCGATCACCACCCCCTCACCGCTCCGCTGCGCCTTGCGAATCGTCGGGGGGCGACCCTTCTCTGCCCGCAATTCGAGCCTCGCAGGGACGCCGCTACCGGCCGCCTCGTCTCGGGTGACAAGTGTTAGCTTTCCCCCGTCGGCCCTTGCAGCTTGCCGATCGGGTTGCATCGTCGTTGCCGGATCGGTAAGTACGACCCAGGCGAGTATGATGGGAATGAAGTTCGACTGGTTCATCGTTTGCATCCCGATAGGCAATGTTTCTGAACCCTGCCATCATGGCAGTCGGTTCTGGCCCTCAGTCGATAAGTCACCCGTTCCATTTTAATTGATCCTTCCGATGCCCGAAGACCTCTATCAAACGCTAGGTGTAAGCCGTCAGGCTGATCAGGAGGAGATTCAGAAGGCCTATCGAAAGATGGCCCGCAAGTATCACCCGGACATGAATCTCAACGATGACAAGGCCCAGGAAAAGTTCAAGCGGGTTCAAGAGGCCTACGATGTCCTCAGCGATCCGGAAAAGCGGGAGGCCTACAACCGTTACGGATCTGATTTTGAGAAGATCCGCAGCGGCGGGTTCCGGCCGGGTTCGGCGGGCGGACATCGTTCGAGGGGCTTGATTTGGAGCAAATTTTTGGCGGACGTGGCAGCGGCGGGGGTGGCTTTCAGAACGGGTTTAATGACTTTTTCGAGCGATTGATGCGGGGGGGGGGTAGAGCTGGGGGACGCCGCAGCCAACCTTACGAAGCTCCTCCAGAGCCCGGCGAATCGATCCGCTACGATCTCCACATCCCGCTCGCCAAATCGATCACTGGTGGGCCACACGAGTTCCATCTCCCATCGGCGACCGGGGGGCAGAAGATTTCCCTCCAAATTCCTGCGGGCGTGGAGCCCGGTGCCAAAATGCGGCTGCGTGGTAAGGGTTACCCGTCACCTTCGGGAGGGCCCACCGGGGATCTTATTTTGGTGATTCGGGTCGACGATCACCCCAGCATCAAGCGGAATGGGAAAAACCTGGAGCTGGTGTTGCCGGTAACGCTGCGTGAAGCGGCCTTGGGGGCTAAGGTCGAGGTGCCGACCCCTAAAGGTTCGATCGCGTTGTCGATTCCCCCTACCAGCAGCGGCGGCAGGCGATTGCGAGTGAAAGGGATGGGGATAGATGACGGCAAAGGCCCCTCCGGGGATTTGTTCGTCGAGCTCCAGATCGTATTGCCCGACAAGATCAGCGATAAGGCGCGAGATTGGATCGAGCAGTTCGATAAAGAGCACCCGCTCAACCCCCGGTCTTCGCTGCAGTGGTGACCCCGCAATCGAACCGCTTCCCGCGGCGGCTGAGGGTTCGCAAAGGGGAGGACTTTACGGCCATCATTCGTGACGGGTTCTTTGCGGCCGATGCCGTGCTTGTGGTCAACCTTCGCCGCATCCCGCCGGGCCCCGATAAACTTACGGGGATCGCCCCAGACCGGGTTCCTCCATCACTTCCCACCCGGTTCGGGGTAACCATCCCCAAAAAACACGGATGTGCGGTCGTTCGCAATCAATGGAAGCGATGGTTGAGGGAAGCGTTTCGGACCCAGCGACGGGAATGGCCCGCCGGGCTTGAAATCGTCGCCCGACCGCGAAGGGGGGCCGAGGCCGATTATGAGAAAATACGACAGAGTTTGCGCATCACCATCGGTGCGGCGGTCGGTAAGCTCCGTAAACGGGATGCCGCCGATCGCCGACAATGACCGCTTTCGTTCGGTTGCGTTCTGACATTTTTGAAAGTTTAGCGCCCCCAGGTGTCTCATCGCATGGCCGCAAAACTAGCCATTTTCCTGATTCGATGTTACCAGGCGGGAATCAGCCCCCTGATCGGTCGGAATTGCCGATTTACACCCACTTGCAGTCAATACGCGATCGAAGCGATCACGAAGTACGGGACGATACGGGGGGGATGGCGAGGGATTCGGCGGATTCTTCGCTGCCACCCCTTCAATCCTGGTGGCTTTGATCCCCCTTGACTTCGGCCGCCCGCTTCTTGCTTTCATTGCGGTTTGATCGATCTAAAATAGGGTCTCGGGTAGGCCTTTCTGGGAACTTGGAGAGGTTTTTGCGGGTCTAAAAAGTCCCAAAGGAACGTTCGCCGCGACGTGTGCAGTTGCAGGCATTCGTCCAAGATTCGCCTGTTCGTTGTCGCCCTGTTGGGCAATTCGTAGGGCTTGTGGCGGTTTTTCTCGTTTGGGTCGCGTCGTCGGGTCGACATCGATGTCGGATCGAAGGGCTTTACCGGCCCCGGGATGCCATGGTTAGCGTTAAAGAGGATCAGTAAAGTGAAAATTGCCAATCGTCAACCTTCCCACCTGGTTCCCCCTTCGGCCGATTCCGCCGAAGCGGTCAAGGGATCTCGTCGTGGCCGATTGCGTCAATTCCGGCGACAACTCTTGTCGTGGATGCTTGGCGATTCGGCGCCCAGTCATCGCCGCGGCAGGCTGCTCTTGGAGCGGCTGGAGGGCCGCCAAATGATGGCCGGGGACGTCGAGATGCTGTACACGACCGGGGCTGACGATTTCGGTTTGGCTTCAGATGAGCCGGCGATTTTGGCAATGACCAGCAGCAGTTTGCCAGAAGGGGAGATGGCACCCGACTTGGTCGCTTTCGCCAAGGCCTTGGATGCCGCCGATGTGACTTTTTTCGGGGCGGTATGGTGTCCCGCATGCACGGAGCAGAAGAAGTTGTTCGGGGACGGGGCTCAGTACCTGCCTTTCATCGACGTCACCAATGCAGACCGGACCTTAAATGCTTTGGGGCAAGCCGAGAACATCACGACCTTTCCGACCTGGGAATTTCCCGATGGGACGCGGGCGACTGGCGCACTGACGCTTCAGGAGATCAGCACCCGGAGCGGGGTGGCGATACCTCAGTCCGACAAGCCGACATTTGCCGCGATCGGTAGTCAGTCGGTGGCGATCGGTTCGCCGTTGCATATCCCGGTGGATGCTTACAACCCGGCCGGTGGTCCGATCACGATCAGCGTCGAAGTTGCCAACCCGGCGTTGTTGGAGGCGGTCGTCTTAAGCGGCAATCGCAGCTTACGAATCAACGTTGCCGGCTACGGTGACATGGTTTTCGAGTTGTTTGAAGACAAGGCGCCCCGTCCTGCCCAGCGGGTGATCCAGTTAGCGACAGCGGATCCCGGTTTTTACAACGGGACGATCTTCCACAGGATCGTGGAAGACTTCGTGATTCAGGGAGGCGATCCGACGGGGACGGGGACCGGGGGATCTAACCTCGGCAATTTCGACGATCAGTTCCATCCCGACCTGCAGCACAATCGCAAAGGTATCCTGTCGTTTGCCAAGTCATCTGACGATACGAACAACTCCCAATTCTTCATCACGGACGGTCCGACCCGGACCCTCGATATGAACCATTCGATCTTCGGCCAGTTGATCGAAGGCGAAAAGGTTCGCCAAGGGATCCAGAAGATTTCGAACTCCGAAGATAAAGGGACTAACGCGAACGATAAGCCGCTGATCGACATTAAGATCAATACCGCCACGGTATTCGATGACAATCAGAATGCCGTCGTGATGTTGAAGGCCAAGGGGAATCAGACGGGGTCGACGACCGTCCGCTTTACGGCGACGAACGCGGCGGGGGAACAGTTCACCGAAGTCGTTCCGGTCACAATCGCCAGCGACAGTGGGTTGGGGTCGAACACGCAGCCCTATCTCAACCCGATCACTTTACAGCCCAGCTACCTCAACACGTCGCCGGTGACGATTCAGCTTTCGAGTGTTGACGTCGAAGGGGATGCGGTCGAGTATTTCATAGCCAGCCCCCCAGGCGCGGGCGTGACGGCGGCGGTGAACGCGACCACCGGCTTGTTGACGGTGACCCCCACATCGACGTTCGTCGGAACCGCGACATTAACGGTCGGTGTTCGCCCGGCCTCCGGTGTTGTCGGGGCTTTGTCAGGACAAAGTGATACCCAGCGGATCCAGCTGAATTTCGTCGCTGATAACTCTTTGGCCGCACCGACTTCGATCGGGTTGGATCCGACGACCGATACCGGTGCGAGCAACAGCGACCGCATCACCAATGCGGGTTCGTTGAAATTCAACATCGCAGGGGTGAAGTCCGGGGCTGAGGTCCTACTGTTTGCCGGATCGACCGAGATCGGTCGGGGGACGGCCAGCGGCACCTCGATCGTGATCACGACGAATAACCTAGCCGCCTTGGGGGACGGGACTTATCAGATCACCGCGAAACAAAGTTTGAGTGGTGAAACGAGCCCTGCTTCGGCACCGTTATCGGTGACCTTCGATGCCACCCAACCGGTTCGGGTGACCAGTTTCCCGACAACCGCGAATGCCGGTAACGTGCTCAGCTTCGATCTGACCCACCCCGAAGAGGGCCAAGGGCTTAGCTATGGGTTGACTTCTTCGCCGACGGGCACTGCTGTCAACGCCCAAACCGGTTTGCTGACCTGGACCCCCACGGCCGCGCAAATCGGCAATCAGGCGTTGACGTTGACCTTGACCGATTTGGCCGGCAACGTGCGAAGCGAGACATTCAACATCAACGTTGCTGACGTGCTGTTGGGAGGCGTCCGGTTAGAGGTCACCGACCTGTCCGGTACGGTTATCCAGCGGGTTCAGCCCGGTCAGGACTTCTTGCTCAAATTCTATGCCAGCGACCTGCGCACGCCGCTCAATCGTGCGGGGGTTTTTTCGGCCTACACCGACGTCAATTTCAACGGCGAACTTGTGGGGACCTCCGGTGCCAACCCGATTACCTTCAGCCCTAATTTCGGCTCATTGGTCTCCTCCGGTACGGTAGCCAACGGGCTGGTCAACGAACTGGGTGCCGTATCGAATTCGCTGGCGGCGACCAACCGTGCGGAGGATTTGATCGCTTCGGTAAAACTACGGGCCCTGGCCCAGGGTACCGTCGAATTTGTCACCGACGCGGCAGACGTTAGCGGCAATGACTTCCTCTTGTTCGGGCAGGATGATCCCGTCGGGTCTGCCCGGGTCAGTTACGGTAAGGTAAGTCTGGAGATCAACAACCGATTTGTTGCTGCCAACGACACTTTTCAAGTCGTGCAAGGATCTGGGGCAGCGACACTCGATGTCCTGGCCAACGATGCATTTGCTAGCGGTGTCACGGGTACGTTGACTTTGAGTTCCCTCGGTACGCCGTCGGCCGGAGGGACGGTTTCGATCGTTAACAATAGGGTCAGGTATCAACACGCCGCGAACTTCGTCGGGACCGAGGCATTCACCTATGTCGTTCGCGACGAGACCGGGGTTACCCAAACGGCGACGGCCTCGGTGACGGTGACGAGTTCGACCGCTACCAACCCGACCGCCGTGAACGACACTTTCACGATCATTGAGGATGCCGAGTTCGCTCAGTTCAACGTGTTGACGAATGATCGCCCGGCAACCACCGGGTCGACGATCAGGATCACCGCAATCGGCACCCCGAGTAAGGGTGGCGTGGCCGAAATCGTGACGGGCGGTGAAGCGATTCGGTATCGTCCCGCGGCAAATTTTGTCGGTACCGAGACGGTAACGTACACGATCACCGATTCCGGAGGGGGAACGGCAACGGCGACGGCGACTTTCATCATGACGGCGGTTAATGATCCGCCACCGGCGGGAGACATTACCCGTGAGTTGTTCAAGGGTAACACCGACGTGGTGGTCGCGAACTTGGCCGATTACGGCGTTAACGTCGATGGCACGGAAGCGCTGACGGTCTCGCTCGTCGGTTCGTCGTCGGCGGGGGGAACCTTTAGCGTTAACGGCACGTCGATCCGCTACACGCCGGCCAGTTCCGCGTTCGTGGGGACCGATTTCATCACGTACAAGACGACTGATCCGGGTGGGCTGTCTTCAACCGGCAAATTGACCGTGAAGGTTTTCGATTCGCTTCCGACGCTCTACAAGATGTCGATGGTCAGCACGGGCAAGCCAGTCGCATTCAGTTCTGCAGTCACTGCGACGCTTCGAGGGACCGCTAGCAACGGCGAAGCGATCGAGCGTACGGCGACTTTGAAGACGAGCAATCAAACGGTCGACTTTACGAATTTGCCGGCGGGTAATTACCAGGTCACGGTGCCGGCGATCCCATTCCTCGTGGGGATGTCGCAACCGCAAGTGCAGTCGTTCCAAGCGACCGCGGCGGGCGGAACCTTGACGGGTTCTTTCAACGCCGGTTCGCTCCAGCCGAAGTACTTGCGTCTGGCCGATTTCTTCGCCTCGTCGTCCAAGGACGTGGTTTTTGCCGTCGTGCCCGCGGGGAACGATTCCCAAGCGGTGTTGGGGAAGGAGAGCACAACTTTGGTCGTCGATCCGACCGTCTCGTTGTCCGCCAACGAGTCGACAGTAACGGTCCGTGGCGTTAAGTCAGGTGCGACAGCCACCGCGGTGCAAGCGACGCTTCAGGCGAACGATCCCAAGGTGCAGAAGCGGGCATCGGAGGGATCGATGAGGCTGCTGCGGATTAACCTCAAGGGCGTCACTTTCGCCGACGCACCCGCGGCATCAAGCCCCGCTTCGACAGCCCCGAGGGCGGCTGAAGGGGAGTCGTCGGCACCGAGGACAACCGCCGCCCCAGTCTCGTCCCTCGCCGCGGCCGGTATGCCATCTGCCGAAGGTGAGGACGATGACAAGAATCAGCAAGGGCTTCTCACGGCCGCCGCGGTTGACGAATACCTGCGCACCCTCGGCTAGGACCTTAGGGGGCATGCTGCTTTCTGCTAGGCCGCTCCCGTGGCAAGGGTGGGGGCGGCCGCGTGGCAGTTGGCAGGTTATTTAGAGGCTGACATATTTGCCGATTCGGCGGTCATTCGATCGATCGCGGCACGGACGAGGGTCGATGGCAAGGCATAACTGACGACCCGGCCGGCCCTAGCGATATTCATCCCTACGACCCTACCCGAGGTGTCGACAACCGGTCCCCCGCATTGGTCCGGATTGATCACCGTGTCGTGTTGCATCGCCCGCTCGAAGCCGCTGAGCCGGGTGCTGCGCGGTCCATTGATTTTGGAATCGTTCTCAGACTCCTGCATCATGCCGACGTCTTGGATCTTGGCGACAAGATCCAATGTTTCACCTTTGCCCCGTCGGATTGTAAGCCTGACAGATTCCCCAGGGAATCGCTCCCGCAGCGATTCGATGACGCGTAGCCGATTGGTTTCGTTTCGACCGTCAATGGCGACGATCCTGTCGCCCTCGCGAACGCCAGCCGCCGCCGCACCGCCCGTCGGCCAAACGTGCTCAACCGTGGCGTGGCCGTCGTGGTCCATCAAAAACATCCCCAACCGACCTTGGTGAGGGACTGAGCGTTCTTTAGCACTTACGGTGCCCAGCCCAATCGGCATCCCTCCACGGCCGACGCTGAAGATAAAGCTGCCAATCGGCGATGTATCGGATTCAGCCAGCCGGATTGGGATCCAGTCGTTTACCGGTTGTGTGACCTTCAAGAGGGCCAAGTCACTTTCGCGACGCGCCGCCAGCAGGGTGACCGGGGTGACTTCACCCGATGGCAGTCGGACCGTCAAAGGCTCGCCCGAAAGTTCGCTGCGTTTGGTGACGATCAGCCCGTCGGGAGCAACAACCATTCCCAAGCATGTCGGGGTCCCATCGGTCAGGACCTGAACGACCGATTTGCCAACTTCGTTGGCCCAAGGTCGGAACAGTTGAAGCATTTCGCCGTTGTCGCGGCGATTCGACGAGCTGACCGGGAAGTGTCTCTTGAGCAGTCCGGAGAGAGGGTCTTCCGCCGAAACGAAGGGGTTGGGGCCGATCGCGCCTAATGCAAGCGATAAAGCAAAAAAGCCTTGGATCGCTCTTTTGGCAATTCGCGAATAGTTGCGAAAGGCTCTGGCGCCAAAGATCGAGAAGCCAGTCCCGTGATCTGGAAGCCCTGATTCCATATGCAGCGAAACCTTAAAAACGTCCGATTCTGAGGAGTCCCAAAGGGAGATCAATAGGACCCCTAGGATGGCGAGATTTTAACGATTCGCCAAGCGAACGGCAAACAATTTCGGCGGATAAGTCGTCCCTTTCCAAGCCGGCTCGGCTGGATAATCCTGGCGACCGGCAAGCTCAGTGAAGGGGTGTCTTATCGGTTAAATGTTCGCGCGTGGGACTCGCGTTCCGCCAAATCCAGGTCGAATTCGGTCATGATCTTCGCCAATTGCTTCAGGTCGGTGCTCGGATTCCAGCCGAGTTTGGCTGCGGCCTTGCTGGCATCTCCCAGGAGCAGGTCGACCTCGGCGGGGCGGAAATAACGAGGGTCAATTTCGACGTAATCTTCCCAGTTCAGGTCGAGGTAGCCGAAAACCAGCCCCAGAAAGTCGCGGACGCTTTGGGTCTGGCCCGTGGCGATGACGAAATCGTCGGGCTCGTCATGTTGTAGGATTCTCCACATCGCGTCGACATAATCTTTGGCGTAGCCCCAGTCGCGCTTGGCATCGAGGTTGCCCAAGTAGAGTTTGGACTGCAAACCCATTTTGATTCGCCCCGCAGCCCGCGTGATCTTGCGGGTCACGAAGGTTTCGCCCCGCCGTTCCGATTCGTGGTTGAAAAGGATCCCGTTGCTGGCGAACAGGTCATAGCTCCGCCTGTAATTCACCGTCTGGTGAAAGGCGTAGACTTTTGCGCAGGCGTACGGCGATTGCGGGTTAAAGGGGGTCGTCTCTCGCTGCGGTGTTTCCAGGACGTCGCCGTACATCTCGCTGCTGCTTGCTTGGTAGACCTTTACCGGCTTTTGTCGGTTAAGGAGCCTCGCCCCTTCGAGGATGTTCAGGGCCCCGACCCCGACCGTTTGGAGTGTGTAGACCGGTTGGTCGTAGGAAACCCGGACGTGGCTCTGTGCACCGAGGTTGTAGATCTCATCCGGCTGCAAATCCAGGATCAGGTTGGTAAACGCTTGGCCATCGGTCAGATCACCGTAGTGCAGCAGCAGATTCGGCTTGCGATGTGGGTCTTGGTAAAGATGGTCGATCCGTCCGGTCGAAAAGGAACTCGATCTCCGTACCAACCCATGAACGGTGTAGCCTTTGTCGAGAAGCAATTCGGTGAGATAGCTGCCATCCTGGCCGGTGATGCCCGTGATAAGAGCGGACTTGGTCATGAGTAAAGTTTTGTGATTTTATAAGTGGGCAGAAGCATTAAGGGGGGACCGACCCTTCCAGAATAATCGGCTTCCGCGGAAATGGGATGGGGATCGTCAGGGGATTCTCTTTCGGACAGGCTTAAGCGGAAGTGATCAGGTTTCTCTGAGGGATCCGTCGGCTTGTTCCTGAAGGAACGACTGATAAGTCTGCTTCAGGCCTTCTCGCAAATCGATCTGGTGTCGCCAGCCGAGTCGGTGCAAGCGGGCGACGTCGGTACGCTTGACGGGCGTGCCGTCGGGACGGGTAGGGTCCGTCAGGATTTTTCCCTGAAATCCGACCGTTTCGGCGATGAGCGACGCCAGTTCCAAAATCGTCAGGTCGATCCCGGTACCGACATTCGTCCAGTCGGCCGGTTCCTCGCCCCCGCTGGGCCATGGGAGCAAATGCACCAAAGCGTCGGCAAGGTCATCGACATGGAGAAATTCGCGTCGCGCCTTGCCGGTACCCCAGATCGTTACCGCGGGATCGCGATTGACCTTCGCTTCGTGAAACCGCCTCACTAGGGCCGGCAGGACGTGGCTCCGTTCGGGGTGGTAATTATCTCCAGGCCCGTACAGGTTCGTCGGCATCGCGCTGTTGAACTTCGCACCGTACTCTTGGCGATAATATTGGCAGAGTTTCAATCCCGCGATCTTGGCAAGTGCGTAGGCTTCGTTCGTCGACTCCAACGGCCCTGACAAGAGCGACTCTTCACGAATCGGCTGGGGACAATCGCGGGGGTAAATGCAATTGCTCCCTAGGAACAGGAGCCGCTTGACCCCGTGCTCGTGGGCCGCGCTAATGGCGTGGATCGCCATCAGCATGTTTTCGGTCAGGAACTCCACCGGGTAAGTGTGGTTGGCAGCGATCCCGCCGACCTTGGCCGCCGCGAAGATCACCGCATCCGGCTTCTGGGTACGAAAAAAGGTATCGACAGCGGCGCGGTCAAGAAGGTTCAGCTGGTCGCGACCGGCGGTCACTAATTCGACCCCCGCTTCTCGGCGGAGGCGGCGACATAGTGCCGATCCAGCCATCCCACGGTGGCCCGCGACAAAGATCTTTCGGTAGGTCTCGGGCGCCCCGATTGGCATGATTTTTAGGAATTCAATTAGTTTTGTGTCCGGCCGGGCGTGCGGCGACGGACAATCGATCTTGGATACGCGGCAGGATTATATCAACGGATAAGGTTTCACGGACCAGGCGCCGCGCCGCGAGCATCCGGGAGCGTGTAGCGGTCAAATTAAGCCTAACCTGACGGAGTTTTCGTGCAAGTTCCAGCACGCCTGCTTCCCCCTGCCCCGTAAAGGTCATCAGGTAATCGCGGCCCCGGATCGTGGGGTCGTTCGACAAACGACCGAGGGTTCGCGTCACGTCGATCGCACGGGCCAGGACCGGTACCCCCAACGCCATCGCTTCGAGCATCACGTTGGGAAACCCCTCGAAATGCGAAGGGACGCACACCAGATCTGCCGCTGCGATCCAAGGCTCCGGCTGCCGGACTTGCCCGATGAACTCGAACCGGTCGCCCAGTCCCAAACGCTCGACCTCTAATTCGAGCGATTCTCGCATCGGTCCGGTCCCAACCATCCACACCTTGGGTAGCGGAAATGCCGGGTCGAGCGATCTTAAGCGGTCGAGGGCCAGGATGAGATCCGATTGCCCTTTCTCCGCTGACATTCGGCCGACACAGGCGATCGTGTACCCCTCGCCTTGTCCCGGTCGGGGAA
Source organism: Planctomycetaceae bacterium (assembly GCA_040375695.1). Lineage (GTDB taxonomy): Bacteria > Planctomycetota > Planctomycetia > Pirellulales > Pirellulaceae > UBA6163. Next base: position 4,937 of record JBEIRZ010000003.1, on the reverse strand, counting down.
GGCTGCGGACCAGGTCATCGAGACTTCGCGAATCGACCGGATTGGGAATGACCTCAAACCTTTGCCTCGGCAAGGCGTAATAGTCTGCCGCGTCGCGGGCCGTCGTCTCGCTGACGGCGAGCACCGCCGCTGCATCGCGATAGGCCCGCCGAAGCCTGCGGCGTTTCCAGAACAAGAAACGGCCGGCGTTGAGCGGAACCGCATGACTGGGGGGGCTGACGATCGTTGAAACTCTCGGAATCCCCGTTTGCCTGCTCGAGGGGCCCGCGATCAATGACATATGAAATGTCCGATCGTAAATCACATCGATCTCGCGTTGTCGCAGCAGCCGGGTCAGGAAATGGACCTGTTGACGATGGATTCCCCCCGGAAGGTAGCTGCGAATTTTTTTCGTCCGGCCTAGCGGTGCCGCGGACTCGAAATCGTGAATGGGGACGTCGGCCGGCAACCGCGCTTCCAGACTCCCGCCGCGCCGCAGCACGAACAATTCCGGGGCGAAAAATCGTCGGTCCAGATGTTCTAAAAGGAGTATGACTTGGCGTTCACTTCCTCCCCCTTCCAAAGACGAAATCATCACCAGTACCCGCAACGGCATTGGGGCCGGAGGCTTGGGCTCGGTTTGACGCTTGGGTGGATTGGGGGTAATGGTGGCACCTGCCGAGTTGTGCCGGTTCCGGACAGGTCGTGGTCCCCTGCTCAACCTCGGGCCGTCTGTGATCCGATCGTACCAGAACGCCAGATCACGATCCGGCTCCTTTCCATCGTACAAAACAGCTGTTGCAGGATGCGACAAAAACGTTTCCCGAGGATAGTCGATCGCGTCGCATTTGCCAGCATATTCATTTTGTTGCTGGCGCTCGGGATGGGTTGGTTGCTGCGTTCGTCGCGGCATCCTGATGCCGATGAAGCTTTAGTGGCGGTCGGGCAGCGGGATACGGGGTCGAAGCGTCCGCTGCCGAGTATCGAACAGCAGTTCCCCATGACGCGTGGTGATGGCAGGGGTGCGCTCGGGCACCCGTTTCGATCCGAAGAGTCTCCGCCGTTTCGCGAGCCCGCGGGTGATCACGATGGGGTCCGGTTCTCGCCCACGGCAGCTTCGCTCGATGTTCGTCGGCTCACATCGGAGCCGCTCCCGATGGCCGAACTCAGGGCCCCGGTGATCCGATCGGAGGAGGAGTTGGCCGGGTTGGATCCCATCGACCGAGGACGCGCGGGGGGTGTCGGTTTGGAAGCGGCATTCCGGACGGTTCGACCCAAGCTTCACGCGATGTCCGAGATTGCTCCTGAAGGGATGTCACCACGATCGGTCGATCCGGGTCTGAGAATCTCGGGGGATCTCCTTACGGTCGAGCGCATTCCGCGATCCGATGACGAGTCTTTTCTCCTGGCCCCGGGGGCTGGGCGATTGAGCCATCACCAAAGCAGGTCCGGCCTAAGTAACTCCTGGCCAGCGACCCCCGCCTTGATTCGGGATTTGAAACAGGTTGCGATCCTGACACGAATCGGCGCTGACGAGAAGTTCGCGTCGGCGAGGTCTAGCGAGTTGCCGGTGGTCACGACCGCCGCAATGACGGTCGATCGCCATCGGATGGCGTTCGCGGTTTGGCAGACGGCGGTAGAGGACCGGTTGGGGAATTTGCAGGCTCTCCCGTCGATCGCGTCTCCGGAATCGGATGGTTTGTTGGCCGAGTTGAGCTCGCTGGCTTCGGCTGGGGTTGCCGAAGCGGAGGCGATTCGGGATCGGGATACCCAATTGGCGGCGATCCGGGCCGCTTTGGCTTTGAGCCGGCGGATCGACGTTTGGTGTGCCATTCACCGTTGTCTTGGCGGCGAGTCTTCGAGTGAAGACGCATCGGATTACTCGGCCAGTCATCAAGTGAAGCTCGCCGTCGAGGAGGTCCGCGCAGATCTTGCCGGCATGCGACAAATTTCGGAATGGGCCGCTTTCTTGCTGCTGGCGGAATGGGCAGACGCCGTCGACTCGGGAGATGAATCCGCTCGTCGATTGGTTGCCCAGCGATTTCTGTCACGATTGGAATGGCGGGGGCTAACGGTTCAACAGCGCGTTTGGCTCGACCGTGAGTCGGTTCGAAGTCTTGCCGCCGTGGCGAAGCCCTGGGCCGTCGGCCCGGTCGACTATGTCAGGCTGATGCACGACATCGAGGGGCATGAGACCGATCCGATCTTGACCGGCGGCTACGACATCGCCAACTCCGTCCAATCGTTACGATTCGCCTCTTCGGCGAACGCCAGGAGGTTGGCCAGCACGATCGATCGGCATTATCGAAACGCGAATGTCCGGTTAGCAATCAATTCCGACTGGATCGAACGAATGATCCCGGAAGTTGACCCTCAAGTCCGACCGGTTCGCGACCACATTTTGGGTTCTGACGTTCGAGGTGAAAGCCGGATTCGGACAAAACTCGGCGTGCGGTTATTGCCTTCTGAGAATAGTTGGCGATTCGAGCTGAGGTCGCGCGGTGAGATCGCTTCGAAGACGGCGAGTCGCCAGGGGCCGGTTTCGATCCGAAGCACGTCTGATGCCGGGTTCGAGTCGGTGACCCCGATCGAGTTCGGGCCCGATTTCTTCGACGTAGCTGCCACGCGGTTGACGGTCGATTCCCAGACCGAATTCAAAGGGGTTCGCACCGACTATGACTCTGTGCCGCTCCTGGGCTATTTGGTCCGAGAACTCGCCAAAAGCCGTTATCGGTCGGTGGCCCCAACGGCCAAGCAGATTCAGGACGACAAGATCGGTGTCGGTGTTGGTGGCGAAGTCGACCGAAAGGTCCGCGATCAAGTCGGTGTCGCCTCCTCAAAGGTCTCGGATCATTTCGTAGCGCCGCTCGGATCGCTGGGGCTTAACCCCCAGGTTTATCAGATGCAGACGACTGAGGAGCGACTGATCGCCAGATGTCGTCTCGGGGGCGATTGGCAGATGGGGTCATTCACCCCGAGGCCGAGGGCTCCATCCGACAGCCTCTTGAGCGTTCAGTTGCATCAGTCCGCCCTCAATAACCTCTTGGACAGGGTAATCCCGGGAGACCGGTCGTTAACCGTTGAAGCATTGATGAGCGAGCTTCGTGAGCGTTTTCGGGTCACCGCGCCTGTTGCCGTCGACGGGATTGAACCGGATGGACTCGGGTCCGACGTGACGATCCTTTTCGCCTCAACGCGACCGGTTGCGGTCGAGATCGTCGATGATCGGATCTCGGTTACGCTTCGGATCCAGCGGTTGCATCGGCCCGATTCGATCGACCTTCGCAATTTTGCTGTCAGGGTTGGATACCGAGGACAAGCCGAAGGGGCTGCATTGAGGTTGCTGCGTGACGGGCCGATCAGCGTCAGCGGGCCGCGTGTATCGATGCGGGAACGGCTTCCGGTGAGGGCGATTTTTAATAAGGTCTTCTCGGATGATCGTCCGATCGACCTGATCCCACCGGCGGTGGCCGAGCGTCCTGCGCTGCGCGGCCTTCAGGTCTCGCAATTCGAGTTGCGGGACGGCTGGCTGGCCTTTGCCCTCACCGAGGGCTCGGGGGCAAGTCAGCAGCAGCTTAAAGTCGTCACCCGTCCGGAACCAGCGGCCGTTTCCGGAGCGGTCACTCGCCAATAAACTTGCGGTTTCGCAACCACTGTGCGCAGAGCTTTGGCCAGGCGTCCGCGCCCGGGCGGCCTTGGCCTAGGCCGATCCCGTGGGGCCCGGCTTCAAAGACGTGCAGTTCCACGGGGACACCTGCTTTCAACAGGGCGCTGGCATAACTGAGGCTGTTTTGTGCCGGCACCGGTTGGTCCTCGGCGGTGTGGAGCAGAAAAGTCGGTGGGGTTTGTGGGGTCACCGCGTTTTCGTTCGACAGCGACTTGATCAGTTCCGGGTCGGGGGTGTCTCCTAGAAGATTTCGCTGGCTCCCCTGATGGGTGTGTTCGGCGCCAAAGGAAATGACCGGGTAACCGAGGATCGCGAAGTCGGGACGTGATGAAGCCCTCTCAACCGGGTCTTTCGAGTCCTGTTTTCCCGGATCGAATTTCGTCGACACCGTACTGGCGAGATGTCCGCCGGCGCTGAAGCCGATGATGCCGATTTTGGTCGGTTCGATGTTCCAGGATTGGTGGTTGGCGCGCAGAAGTCTCATCGCCCGCGAAGCGTCGGTCCACGGCACCGGGTGACCATACCCCTTGCCGTCGTTCCCCTTCCCCCGGTGCCGATAGATGCAGACCGCCGCGGTCATTCCGAGCGAGTTGAAGTACTCCGCCATTTCAACCCCCTCATGTCCGGTGGCCAATCCCCCATAACCGCCTCCGGGTAGGATCAGGATCGCCGCCGTTGGTTGGTCCGATTTGACCCGGTAGAGTTCGATACGCGGGATGTCACCATCCGCCGAACCTCCCGCCAGTGGAGCGCCGTCAGGCCACAGCGGTATCAGCTCGGGCGACCCCGCATAAACGGGCAAGAACGAGCCACTCCAAAGGATCGCGATCATCCCGAGCAGGTGGCGAATGGCGTCGAGGTGTCGGCTGGGGTAAGTCTTCATGGCATCGGGGGTGCGAACGATCGCTCGGTTGGTGGGGGATGATCTGGGTGCTGCAGATGAGCGGAGATATCGAGGGCGAGGAGACGTTCCCTAGGGGGCGTCATCGCCCGGAACGATTTGCAGTATATCCCCATCCTCGACCGAAAAGGTCAATCCTCCAACTCCTCTTCTTCGTCCCCGCTCGGCCAGGCGGACTGTTCGCCGAGTCGAACCCGATCCATCACGTGGTAACTTGCCCCCGCCTTGTCGAGATAGCTGGCATAGACACGAACCTCTTCGGCACGCATTTCCCCCAGTGGGCGATGGGCCCACTTGGTCAGTCGCTCGATCACTTCGGCGGAGGCAGTGCGGCTCCCGCTGCGGACCCTTCCCAAGGTGAGGTGTGGCCGATAGTCTCGCCCATCCGGT
>JBEIRZ010000320.1:0-5294 GCA_040375695.1 Planctomycetaceae bacterium | reverse complement strand
GCCGAACCGGCCGCACCCGCGACCCCGGCTCCCGCGGAACCGCCGGTAACACCCCCAGCCGATCCATTTGCCGAACCGGCCCCTCCCGCCACCCCGGCAGCTCCCGCTGACCCGTTCGCCGAACCCGCAACTCCCGCGACCCCGGCACCGACCGAGCCCGCTACCCCCGCGGAACCGCCGGCAACACCCGCCGATCCGTTCGCCGAACCCGCAGCACCAGCTCCCGCAGAACCGAGGATGCCGGCCGAGCCCGCCGCGCCCGCGGAGCCTGCCGTTCCCGCCGACCCATTCACCGAACCGGCCGCTCCCGCTACACCGGCACCCACTGAGCCCACCGAGCCCACTCCGCCAGCCGATCCGGTGGTCCCCGCAGACCCGTTCGCCGAACCCGCAGCACCAGCCCCCGCAGAACCGAAGATGCCGGCCGAGCCTGCTCCCCCGGCTGCCGTTCCCGCCGACCCGTTCGCCGAACCCGCGGCACCGGCCACACCGGCCCCCGCCGCACCGCCGGTGACAACCCCAGCCCCAATCGCCGACCCGTTCGCCGAACCGGCCGCTCCTGTTGTCCCGGCACAGCCACCCGTTCCACAGCCACCCGTCGCGGACCCGTTCGCGACCCCGGCCCCGGCCGCTCCGGCTCCCATCCCGCAGCCCCCCATCCCGCAACCCCCGGCAGTGATCCCGCCGGCCGCTCCCGTAGCCGACCCGTTCGCCGAGCCGGCCGCTCCCGCGGCCCCAGCCCCACAGCAGCCCCTTACCCCATTCGAAGAACCGATGCCGCCAGCACCCGAGGCCGCCCCGGTACCCGAAGCACGCGCCCTGCCGCCAGTCCCAGCGCCACCTGCCCCGATCCCGCCAGTAGCAGCGCCCGAGGCCGTCGCACCGTACCAACTGCCGCAACTCCCCGCCGAACAGGTTTACGTCCCGCCGCCCCCCCCGGCCCCGGCGATCGCGACCGGTCCCCTCGCCGAACTCTACGGCCAAGGGGTGCACGCCTACAACCGCTGCGACTTCTTCACGTCGTATGACCTTTTCTCCCGCGCCATCGGCTCCGGGAGCCTCGACCCTCGCGTCTTCTACTTCCGCGGCTTGGCCGCCGCCGGCCAAGGTCGTACCGACGAAGCCGAAGCCGATTTCCAAGAAGCCGCTCGCCTCGAAGCCCGCGGCAATTTCGGCAACGAAATCGGTCGCGCCCTCGCCCGGATCCAAGGGAGCTGCCGCGTGCAACTCGAAGAAATCCGGCTAAAGGCCCGCCAAGATTACGCCTCGGAACGCGCCGCCGAAGCGATGTACCGCCAACAAACCGCCGGTGTCCAAGAACAGGACCTCCTTCGCGAACCGCCGACACCTCGCCAACCCCCGGTCATCCCGAACACCCGCCAATTCCAGGTGGATGAAGCCGAGATGATCGACCCCAACGCCCCGGCTGGCCAGCCTCGTGTCGAGGCCCCCGATGCCTTGGGCGGCGTCCAACCGGCCGACCCGTTCTCGGGCCAACCGGCAGCCCCCGCCGGCGAACCCGCGGCACCGGCCCCCCCGGCCGCCGACGACCCGTTCGGCGCCCCCGCGGCCCCCGCCGGCGATGACCCCTTCGCCGCGCCACCCGCCGCCGGTGGCAACGCCGACCCGTTCGGCACCTAAATTCCGAACGCCTGGGTCTTTGGGAAACGCTCAGATGACCGTTACTGGCACGCGTCCGCGTGCCTGCGACGGTCTTCGGGGTTATCGCGCGTCGGGTTTAACACGAAGGGCCGAAGACGCGAAGGTTTTTTCGGGATGGCGCGGGTCGAGTTCACCACCGAGGGCACTGAGAGCACGAAGGTTTTCTGGGTAAGTGGCGCGCGAGTTTTTGCCCTCGAATCGAATGCCAATGCCGGTTGTTTATTCGATCGCTATTTGATTTGGCACTAACAGCGAACAACACCCTCCTCTCTGTGTTCTCTGCGGCTCTGTGTTTCCAAAGACATCCTTGGAATCACGCGCTGTTTTGCGCACGCCAAACCACCGCCTAAACTTCGTGATCTTCGCGCCTTCGTGGTGAATCCCCCGCGCGCCAACCCCCTCATCTCCCTTTCCGTGATCTTCCGTGGCCTTCCGTGGCCCACCCGCCCCGCGCCACCCCCAAAAAACCATCGTCCCTTCGCGGCTTCGTGGTAAACCCCGCGCGGAAGTAGCCGGAATGCAACGCCGGCGGCTATCGCCAAGGCCCCCACGGCTCCCAACCCCCCTATTTTCTGCTCTTTTTCCCGCTCCTCTCAGGGTGGTACTCTCCGTCGAATATTCGCGTCACGGATCGGCGCGGGCTTTGCCTATTGAAAGGATGCGGTTGGCCATGCGATTCCCCCTTGGACCCTTCGTCACGACCTTGATCGTAGTCGCGGTCACCGCCCCCACCGGGACCATCGCCCAGCAATTCGTCTTTCCCCCGCAAGCACCAACCCCGGGGACGAACCCGAACCCCGCTAACGATCCGCCGCCAACCACCGGTAATATCCCCGCCTCCTACGTCGCTCCCGAACCCGCGATGCGATCGCCACAGCGGCTCCCCAAAAGCGATCCGGTCACCAACCCGGATCCCGTGCCGTCCGCGTCGCCAACCGCCCCTTCAACCACAATTACCCCGACAACGCCGAACGCAGTGGCGATCGCCGACCCTGCCCTAACGATCGCCACGATCGAATCAAAAAATGCCCAGTGGCAAGGATCGCCGACACTCACCACCGAGCTCAAGGCGCGAATCGCGGAAGAGTGCAAGAAGGCGATCCAGTGGCTCACCGACGCGTCCGAGCTCGCCGCCAAAATCACGTCGCTCCGCAACGAATCGTCCGTGGCCCTTTCGGAAACCCAGCGGCTCCAAAAATCGCTCGCGAAAGCGGCCGAACCGGACGTCCTCCCCGATCAGATCACGTCATGGGACGGCGACAAACTTCGGGCCGCCAACGAATCCGCGGAATCACGCCTGGACGAACTCCGCCAGCGGCACAGCTCCCTCCAGGACCAAATCGAATGGCGGACCAACCGCGCCCGCGTTCTCCCAGACCTCATCTCGCAAGCCCGCGCGAAATACGAAGAGGCGAGCCAATCGCTCCAATCGCTCCCGCCGAGCGATGAGCCGAAGGAATTGACCGAAGCGAAGCGGTTGCGAATCGAAGCGTCCCGCCAATTCCGCTGGAAGGAATGGGAATCGCTCCACCAAGAAACCAAGACCTACGCCGACTCCGCGCGGGCGATGAACCTGCACCGCGACCTCGCCGACCGCGAAATCAAAGCGGCACAGCGCTACCTCACCTCCGTCGCAAAGCTCCTGGCCGACTGGGAAAAACGCGAGGCCGATCAACGCGCGATCGCCGCCCGCAGCGCCGTCAGCCATGTCCACCCCACCGTCCGCGCCGCCGCGCGCGTCAACACCGAGCTCGCCGAAGCCAACGCGAAACTCGTCGCCGCCATGGAAACGGCCCGCACCGAACTCGCCGCCGCCGAATGGACCCGCGAAGAGCTCCGCGAATCCTACGCCAACACCCGCAAACGTGCCCAAGAAGCGAACTTCTCCCAAGCCATCGGGATGATGCTGCGTAGCCAACAGGCCGAACTCCCCGACACCCAGCAGTACCGATCACGCGCCGCCAAAAGGGCCCAAGACCAAGCCGACTTGAATTTCAGACTGCTCGAATGGGAAACCCAACGGCGATTGATCCAATCGGTCGACGAAGCGGTCGACAAACACCTCTCGGCCGTCGGACAAACCCTCGAGCCGACCGAAAAGGGGGACGTCCGCGGCGAACTCAATCAGGTCCTCAGCGCCCGACTCAACCTCTACGCCGAATTATCCGCCAACGCCCGCGACCAGCTCGGCCGGCTCGCATCGCTCGAGACCGCCGAAGAAGAGCTCGCGACCGAGATCAAGTCGCAGGCCGCCTTCATTTCACAACACATCCTCTGGGTCCGCAGCACCGCGCCGCTCACCCCGTCCCTCCTTTCACCCCTGGTGACCGGCGCCGCCGACCTAGTGAAAGCCAGGGCCTGGCTCGGGGTCTGGTCGAACCTCCGCAGCCAATGGCAATTGCAACCGCTCTTCTTGGTGATGGCCTTGCCGCTCATCTGGCTCCTCGTCGACCGCCGCAGGCTCCAGGCCAAGCTCGACGCTTCGTCCCAGGACGCCCAGCGTCTGATCGCTTCGGGGATGGCCCCCACGTCGCACACGATCCTCTTGACGGCCTGCTTGGCGATCCCGACCTCGGGTCTAATCGCGCTGTTGGGTTGGCGTCTGACGACCGTCGCGGAGGAGGGCGATTTTTCGTTCGCGCTTGGCAACACACTCGTGGTCGCCGGCTGCGCCTTCGCCGCGCTCCGCTTCGTCTTCATCGCCTGCCGCACGGGTGGCTTGGCCCAAGCCCATTTCGGCTGGGACAAGGACGTGACCGTCGCGATCCGCCGCGCCACGGCGATGGCCAAAACCACCTCCCTCCCCGCCGGCTTCGTCTCCCTCTTTTGCGTCTACATGTCGGACGAATTGCTCATCAGCACCGTCGGTCGCGTGGCGCTGATCCTGTCGCTGCTTTCGCTGGCGACGATCTCGCTGGAAATTTTCCGCTCCGGCGGGCCGATCGCCAAAGCGCTCGTCCATGGTGAAGACACCCCTTGGGTCCGCTGGGGTTATCGGGTCGGGGCAGGGGCGCTGATGATCGTGCCGCTGGTCCTCGCCTTCGTCTCCGCGATCGGCTTTCATTACACCGCGCTCCGCCTTTCGACACGGATGGCGGCGACGTGGGGAGCGATCGCGCTGCTGGTCGGCCTCCGCGGCGTCGCCCTGCGCTGGCTGACGATCGTTTATCGCCGGGTCGCTTACAAACGGGCCAAGGAGCGTCGTGCCGCGATTCAACAAACCCGGCTTGCCGCAATCCAACAAACCCGGCTCGCCGCGACCCAACAAGCAGGGCTCGCCGCACCCGACGCCACGGTCGACCCGCACGCCTGCAGCGACCCGTCGCTCGAAACCGACCTGTCGGACGTCAACCGCCAAAGCCAACGGCTGATCCGAATCGCCGTCACGATCCTCGGCGGGGCGCTCCTGATGCTGATCTGGCGCGACATCCTCCCGGCCCTCGGCTACCTGAACCGCTTCGAACTTTGGACCGATGGCGTCGCGTCACCGGGGCAAGACGGCGAAATCCCCCGCGTCACCCTCGTCGACCTCTTGCTGGGTGGCGGCTGGCTAGCGCTCACCTACATCGCCTGCCGCAACCTCCCGGGGCTGTTGGACATCTCGCTTTTCCAGCGGCTCCCGCTCGACGCCG
>JBEIRZ010000327.1:0-5212 GCA_040375695.1 Planctomycetaceae bacterium | reverse complement strand
TCCTCGACGCGATACCCTTTCCACAAACCGCCCGCGCCACGAAAGGTCGGCAAACCGGATTCGGCCGAGATCCCCGCCCCGGTCAGGACCACGATCTTCGGGAGCTTTGAAATCGGATCGGTCATCAATATCACTCAATTTTAGTATCGTACGACATGAGTGTGTGGTGCAGCGCACGTCATCGCAAGGCGTCGATCGTCGGTTCTAGCCACGGGCGTTTTGATGCGACGCGGCGGGCGAGACGCTTGCCGGACAGCGGTACCGAATAGAGCGTCAGCCACGCCGACCCCAACAGGATCGATCCGGCACCAAGGTATCGCTCGAACCCGCTCGGTTCGGTCGCTTCGATGACAATTCCCGAGACGAGCAAGGCCAGCGGGATTTCGAGCAACCTGAACGTCGAACCGACCACCGCGTCGACACGTTGGCCGGCGACGACGAACGCCAACTGTGCCAAGCAGCCGATGACCGAGGCGATCACGATCAGCAGCAACAGGCTGCCGTCTTGGGCGAGCGTACGGAGCGTCGTCCCGAACTCGCCCCGGACCAACATCACCCCGAGGGCGAGTATGCCCGAACAGCACGAACTGTGCGCGATCGTTTGCCAGGCAGAGAACCCCTGGGTGCTCCGCGTCGCTACCAACGAACAGCTCGAAAAAAACGCCCCAAGAAAGCCGCAACACATCCCGAATTCTGACCCCGCCGCCGGTGGCCAGCTCGTCAGCAGCGCGCCGATCAGGCACAGCGCGATCGCGGCGACGGTGGGGGCGCGGACCGCGACCCCCAAGAAAAACCATCCCAAGACGGCGGTCCATACCGGGTGGGTGTGCATGATCCCCGTCGATGTCGCCAGCGGGAGTGACGCGATGCTGATGTACGTCGCTTGGGCCGATAGCGCGCTAAAAAGCGATCGCCGCGCGAGCCGACCGTGCGGGTCACGCACCCAGCGAATGCGAAGCAGCCGCATCATGACACAGGCCATCGTCACGCCGATCATCATCCGGAGAAAAATCAGCGATTGGACATCGACCTGACGCCCGACGCGGATCGTCAACATGCTGACCGCGACGCCGCCGACGACGTTGAGCGCGAGGCAGGCCAAAACCCAAGGGGTGATCGCGCCGTCACCCCCTTTGGCCGCTGACCGCGAGGGTGTCATGGTTGCATCAACACGACCCACCCGACCTGATTGTGCTGCGGTTGGTTCGCCAGGACGACGGGCGCGACGGCGACCTCGACCTTGGTCCCGGTGACGGGATCGACGATTTCGACCAAGGGGTCATCGACGAAGTTTGCGAGCGAATCGAAGCGACGAGGCCGCTCGGCGAGGAAGTCTCGGATCCGCGACAGGTCATCGGGTGCGAGCGTGTACCAGGGTCGATCCTTCGATTGCTTCGCGTCCAATTCGCCGTGCCGGAGCACCACCCCTTCCGTGCGCTGGCCATCGATCACGGTCGGCCGCAGGTCGACGAGGATGGCCCCGGGGAGGAGGTCCATGCGGTTCAGGTGGACGCTCGAACCGAAGACGCCGATCACCTGAGACTCGGCCGGATCCTCGGACTCGTTAAAAATCGGTGTCGAGAAAGAGACCGAAGGGACCGACGTGTTGGTGCTGACGAAGACCGACGAGACGTGGACGTCGTACCGATGCGGCTTGGCCGTCAGCGCGTCGGGGGATGCCGGGTCGAGGTCTTGCCCGAGGGCGTGAAAGTAATCGCGGTACCGGAAGCTCTTGCCGAGCGACCCGGATCCGCCGTCGGCGTCACGCGTCGCAACGCGTCCCAACTGGATGCCGCTTTCGCTTTGGACGTTCCAGGTGCTGGTCGGCAAAGTCTCGGCGACGCGTGCGAGGAAGCGATCTTTCAACCATCCGTTGATTCGGGCCATCGTCTCTTCGTCACCCGGCGAGGCGTTCCAGGCCGCGACCCATTCCCGCAATTTCGACGACCGGGCTTCCTCGCGGAGCATCGCGCCGCGGAGTTCGATTTCTGCTGCGATCGATCGGGCCGCCAACCGCGAGGCGAGGACCAACGAGCGGCGTTTTTCGGCAAACGCTTCCTCGCGCGCCACCGTCGCTTCATTCCGCTGCGTCTCGGCCTGCAAACGCTGCTGTTCTCGATTGGCCGCTAACCTCCAGGTGGCCAACGCCAACAGGAAGCTGGCGATCGCGATGGTGACCAGGCCCAGCGCCAGGTGACGAGCCCAGGCTTGGTGGTGGCGGATCCAGCGTCCGCACCGTTCATAAGGCGTTTCTTGGTAACAGGAAACGGCCTGGCCCGACAAAAACTTTTCGACGTCCGCCGCGAGCTCCTGGGGCGATTCGTATCGATCCCTCGGCTGTGGCGCCATCGCCTTCAAACAGATCGCCTCCAAGGGACGCGGGAGGCCCGGTTGCAAGTCGCGTGGGGATGGGTAGCGGCACTCGATCAGACCCTCCATCGATTTGTCAGAATCGAGGGCGCTGAGCGTCGATTGGCCGGTCAGGATTCGGTAGAGCACGGCCCCCAACGAGTAGATGTCGCTGGCAGGGGTCGCGGCCAATCCGGAGAGCTGTTCGGGGCTCATGTACGCCGGCGTGCCGACGCGGCCGGTCGTCGGGGTCACGCCGCTCGACAAGGACAAGGTCGACTGATCGCCGCGCGGCTTGTGCTGACGTTCCATCGGCACGGCGAGGCCCCAATCGAGCACGATCGTCTCCTGGAATTTGCCGATCCGGATGTTTTGTGGCTTGATGTCGCGGTGGATGATGCCGCGGCCATGGGCGAAACCGATCGTGCGGCAGACCGACATGAAGCAGGTCAGGAGCCGGACGAATTCGAGATCATCGTAATTGGGGGTGGCCTGCGCGAAGAAAGCGTCGATCGCTTCATCGAGATCGCGGCCATCGACGAATTTCATCGAATAGAACGGGAGGCCGTCGGAGGTCGATCCCTGGGCGTAAACGGGGGCGATCCCGGGATGGTCCAGCCGCCCGGTGATCTCCGCCTCGGCCTGAAACCGCTGGATCGCTTCCGGGTCGTTCCGGTGGGTGTCGCGGATGAACTTGACGGCGACTTCGCGGTTCAATTGCCGATCGATCGCTTTGCAGACGACCCCCAAGCCCCCTTGCTGGTAGAGGTGAATTTGGCGGTACTCCGTCGACACCGCCAATCGGGTGGGCAGATCGGGACGAACCGTCTTCAATGGGATGGGTTGGGCAGACAACGCTCGATCGATCAAAAAAAGGGTGGACGGGGATGACATCACCCTTGGTAAATAGTGAAGTGCCGGTCCGGAATCAAGTTCGAAATTGGGCAAATGGCACGAACTTGACAACCTAGGGGGCCTACGCTGTTCGGGTAGCATATTCGGCTGGTCGCGTATGCTATCGCCGTGCGCCCGGTCCGACCGGGGAAGATACGTCGGGGTTACGGGCAGGATCGCGCGAGCGGCTTGGCGTTCGAATCCCGAATCCCGGGTACGACCCCAATAGTAGGCCGGCAGCGATTGCATGACACCGGACGGCTCGCGCCGTACCGCTAAGGTGGAGGGCGGTTGCAAGACACCGGACGGCTCGCAGCAGCCATTCGCGTTGGGGCGGATTGATGCGGCTACCCGCGGATGTCTGGTGCGGGCGCTGTCCGGCTAGGCCGATGGCTTGGATGAAGCCAAAGCGACGGCGCGGACGATGCGGTTGCGGGTCGAGGTTGGCCCGAGGATTTCGAGGGTGTCGAACATCCCGAAGCCGACGGCGGAGCCGGTGACTGCTACGCGTAGGGCGTTGACGACGACGCCCAGGCCGATCCCTTCGCGTTCACAGAATGCTTTGACGGCCGATTCGGTCGTCGCGGCGTCCCAGGGCGAAATCGTCTCGATCGTGGCGGCGAATTTTGCCAGGGCATCGGCCGCGCCGTCGGCTTTGGCGATCCGCTTTTCGAACGCCTTGGGTTCGTAAGCGAGTTGATCGTCGGCGACGAAGCAGAAGTCGAAATCGAGGATATCGCCGGCGACGCGGATCCGTTCGCCGGCGGCGATCGCGACGCGGCGGAGTTTTTGATGGTCACCGGAAGCATCGACCCAGCCAGCCCGCTCGGCGAACGGCAGCACCATCGCCAATTTTTCTTCGATCGGCAAGGCGACCATCCGCTGGGCCTGAAAGGCCATCAGTTTTTGCGGGTCGAAGCTGGCGGGGCTTTTGTTGACGCGGTCGAGGGTGAAGAGCCGCGTCATTTCGTCGACGTCGAAGCGTTCGGTTTGGCCGTCGAGCGACCAGCCCAGCAGCAGCAGGTAGTTCAGGATCGCTTCGGGGAGGAAGCCGATTTCGCGATAGAAGTCGACGATCACCGGGTTGAAGGTGTCGGGATCGATCTGCATGCCGCAGCGGTTGGCGATCGATTCGCCATGTTTCATCAGCGCCGCGAAATCGGGGTTCTTGAGGTATTGCTTGAGCTTGCGTTTGCTAAGTTTTGCCGTCCCCCCCGGTTCGGCGACGTAGGGGAGGTGGGCGTAGACGGGTCGGGCGTAGCCGAGCGATTCGAGGATGAAGATTTGGCGGGGGGTGTTGGGGAGGTGTTCTTCGGCGCGGACGACGTGGGTGATGCCGAATTCGTGGTCATCGACGACGCTGGCGAGGTGATAGAGGCAGGTCCCATCGGCCCGTTGGATGACGTGGTCCTGTTCGCTGGCCCATTGGACGCGGACCTCGCCGCGGATCAGGTCATCGATCACGCAATCGCCGTGGCGGGGCATCTTGAGTCGCACGACGCAGGGGCGACCGTCGGCTTCGAACGCGCGGGCCTGGTCGTCCGTTTCGGCCATCCAGCGGCGGTCATAAACGAAGGCGACCTTGTCCTTCTCGGCTTGTTGGCGGAGTTCGGCGAGCTCTTCGGTGCGGGCGTAATCGCGGTAGGCGTGGCCGGAATCGAGGAGGCGCTCTGCGGCGGCGCGGTGGGATTCGCCGCGTTGCGATTGGTAATAGGGTTCGTGCGGCCCGCCGACTTCGGGCCCTTCGTCCCAATCGATCCCCAGCCAGCGGAAGCCGTCGAGGATCGGTTGGAGGGCCTCTTGGACGTTCCGCTGGGCGTCGGTGTCATCGATCCGCAGGATGAAGGTGCCGCCCGATTGGCGGGCCAAGAGCCAATTGAACAGGGCCGTGCGGACGCCTCCGATGTGGAGGTATCCGGTGGGGCTGGGAGCGAAGCGGGTGCGGATCATGTCGGGTCAAAGCGGGAGG
>JBEIRZ010000411.1:0-3928 GCA_040375695.1 Planctomycetaceae bacterium | reverse complement strand
GTCGATCGATGCCGTCATCGGCAGGTTCAATGTCAACAGATTCTCCGACGCGATGTTCGACAGGAAGTCATACACCTGACCCGCCGCATCGGTCATGCTCTGACCCAATTCCAACGCGACCACCGGGGATGATGTGCCGGCGACGGCGCGAAGGTCGAGGACGTATTGCGGGATGTCCGCATCGAAATCAGGATTGGTCCCGTTGTAGGCGTAGTAGGTGTTGCCCGAGATGAGGCCGCCGATCGGTTTGGCCGCGTTCCCCAAATAAATCACTGGGGTGCCGTCGGCGAGGTTCGGGTTGTCGGTAAAGATCAATCCCGTCCCCGGTTCCACCGTCCCGATGTCGAACTGGTACCAGATCGAGATCACCCACGGGTCGGCCTGCGTCCCACCGCCCGTTACCGTTGCCACCAAACCTGCAAGGCCATTGATCGCTTCGCCCAGCGCGGCGGCGGTGATGTCATACGCGAGCCCATCCGTCGTCACCGTCCCCTCGGGACCGATGATCGTCAATGTAAACGTTCCCCCCTGGGCGTCATTCCAAAGCTGAATCGTCCCATTGGTCTGAGGAGTAACCGTTGACGTCGCATCGCTAACGGTGAAGTCGTCCGCGACCGATACGGCGGCCGCCTGCGGCGAAACGGTCTTCAATTGGGGGATCGCGTCCTGCACCGCAGGGTTCGCCGCGATACTCTGCTCCGCGCTGGTTGCCAACCGGATCAACCCCGGCGTCGTCGGATCGACCACCGCCCAATACGTCTGACCGTTGACGAGGTTCCCGACCTGACTTCCCAAGCCACTGGTTAAGACGATCGGCTGTCCGTTGTCGAATGTCGTCCCTTGCGTCGGCGTCTGTGCCGGTGGCGTTGGTAACGGCACCTCCCCGTCGCGCGTCGTCGCCGGGGTCGAAAAGTTGAAACTGACTTGGCTCGTACTTAGGTCAAACTCGGCGACTTCGAACGTCGTCCCATCGGCCGTCGTGAAGAACGAGTTCGTGTTCAGGATCACGAGATCCCCTTGCGCGTCGATCAATTGGATCGCCAGCGGGAAGAGCGACGCGTCGGGCGAGTCGACGATCTGAACCTTGTACGCGCCCGCGGCCAAGGAACCAAGCAGGTTCCCCGACGAATCGTTCCTGCCGATGAATTGACCGGCGACGGGCGTGTAGACGACCTGTTGCCCATCGATGAACAGCGGCGCCCCAGTCCCCGATCCGCCTGACGTGCTCGGGAGCGTGTCGTAGGTGAACAGGATCGCGTTGGAATAAACGCTGTCGACCACGACGATCGGAAGGTCGGTCGAGCCCGATGTCAACGTCGGGTAGCCGATCCCGAAACTGATCGCCGTTCCGCTGATCGCCTCCTCCTGAGACGCGGCGAGTCGAAGCGAATTGGGGAGCGACGGGTCGACGATGGCATAATAGACATTCCCTGGGGTCAACCCCGGGATCGTGCTCCCGTCAGCCGAATCGAAGATCAACGCGGCTCCCGTTTGATAAGGGACGGCGGTGTCGAAATCGATCGAATCGGTCGCGAAATCGACGTTGAACGCCGGGTTGAAGAGCACCGCCGGTTGGTCTTCGCCCGACGTTGGCGCCACCCCCGAAATCACCGTCCCGTTGACGATCACCTTGACGGTCGATTCGGTGTACGAGAACGCCCCGCCGATCGTCATGAAACCGTCGCGATAGGCCGACGCGGTGGAACTGACCGAATTCTCGTCCGTCGCCTCTGCCTCGATCGTGACATTCCCTTCGCCCTGAACCAGCGATCCCTCATCGAGCGTGATCGTGGAGACTGTCTTCATCTGAGTCGATCCCCAAGCGAAACTGGTCGCCTTGGGATTGGTTTCGGAGATCCCGTTGTTTTTGATCGCGGTGACTTCCAACTCCATCTTGTTGTCAACCGTCGTGCTGATCTCGATCTCTTCGTCTGAGAGGATGCTCGACCCCGAACCGACCTCGATCGTGGCGATGGCATCGTTGTAAAAATCTCCCAAGGCGAATCCGACTGGCGACTTGCCGGTCGTTTTGGTGATGCTGTTCCAAACCGCCTTGCCGATCGCGTTGGCCGTCGCGGTCGCGGTGACCGACACGTCTTGAGAACCCGACAACGATACCCCGGTCCCGACGGTGATTGTCGCTTCAGGTTTCCAGACCTGCGCCGTGACCGGTAGGCTAAACAGATCGGGGGCATGCGCCGCTTCCAGAACGACCTTCGAAAGGAGGTGCAACTGGCTGGCCCAGAAATCGCCGACCATCTCGTTGCCGCTCTCGGTCTCCAATTCCAACTCGCCGCCCGTGATCGTCACCGACGGCCCGATCGTGATCGTCGCCTTTTGCCCGGTGAGCAACCGATAGATCGCTTCCCCTTGGTTCGCCGCAGAGATGTTAAAACCCTTCAAGACGTTCTTCACTTGCAACGTCACGTCGCCGTCATCCTCGGAATCTTCCGCGGACGGGCCCTCGGCCAAAATCGAGACGCCATCCGACAGCTCGATCGATTTCCCCGCCATGATCGTGAAACTGCCGGCCGACCCGCTCCCCCCTGCGGTGTCGATCGTGATCCCTTCGTCAATCGTTACCTCGCCCGCGGTGATCTCGATATCAACCCCATTGGTCGTGATCCCGGACCCGATCGTCACGCTCGCCTTGCCGGCGTCGATCGTGTATTTGCCATCGGACAAGTAACTCGCCCAGTCACTGGCGCTAGTGATCGAAACGTCTTGGGCCAACAGGTGACGCGATTCGAGCCCCTCGATGACAAACCGTCGCAAGCCCCTGCGGACCGAACCCTTCCAACGCCGACGACTCTCTCGCAGCGATATCCCCTTGATCAGTCGATCACGCAGCCCATTCCAGCTCAACATCAGATCTATCCCTAAAAAAAGAATCGCCTACCTGCAAAGGTGGCACCAAAACCCGCCCGCAACCTTTCGGCCCTGAAGCTGTTGGCCTTCGATCACGCCAACCCGGTGGCCACGCCCCAATCCCAGCCAGCCCCAGCGTTCACCAGCGGTCGCTCCCGACAAAAACGCGATCACAACCACAAAAAGCCGCTAAATCGACCAACTTTGTGTATTGCGCATTAACGCAAAGAAAAACAAGTTGCGGATAAGTGATAATTGCCTACTCGCGCATTGTCAAATGTATTGTTGGCATGCCCCTGACGAAGGGCTGCTCGCCACGCTCACCGCATCGCAACGGTCTGATTCAAGCCACAAGCTGGCGTGACGCTATCGGTTCAAATGCCGTCCAAAGTTGCCACGGCAAGCCCGCGGCGCAAAACGGGCGCTGACCAGAAAGGACCTCCAGCAGGGCCTGACTCGGTCAAAGCGAGTCGCCCCATCACTGGCGATCACCGGCGGTTTGATAGAAAGGGCGAATCAGATAACGCCCTTCACATCGGTCCTTGACCTACATCCAGCCCGGCACGATGAACCACGTCACCGTGACCAACGCACAGACGACGCACGTCCATGCCGCGGCCGACCACGGGATCGACGTCACCGATCCCTGACCCTTGGACGGTGACAGCAACAAATTGCCGATGATCCGCAAGTAATAAATCGCCGCGATCGCGGCGTTGATCGCCATCACCACCGCGCCGGTCAAGATCAACGGACTCCCCGCCGAGACCGCACTAAAGAAGATCCCGAACTTCGCCCAGAATCCCGCCGTCAACGGAATTCCGATCAGGCTCAGTAAACAGATCGTCATCGCGATCGCCAGCCCGCGATTCCCCTGGGCCAGCGATGTCACCTGATCAATCCTCAGCTCTTCGTTGCTGCGTCCCTGGATCGCGGCCAGCCCCGCGAAAACGCCCATCGTCATCACGACATAGGCGGCCAGATAGACGAGGATCGATTGCGGCGTCGATCCCAGATGCAAAGCCGCCACTACCCCCAACAGCAAATAACCCGAATGCGC
>JBEIRZ010000013.1:0-33254 GCA_040375695.1 Planctomycetaceae bacterium | reverse complement strand
CCACGCTCATCAAGGTAATCGAGGATCCTGCCGACGTTCTCGTCCACGGCGGCGACGCAGCCCAAGTAGTCGTGCATGTAACGTTGGTACTTCCAGCGAGTGATTTCTTGCTCGGAGAGTTCGCCGGCCTTCATCTTGGCGAGGAAGTCCTGATTCTCGGGCTCATAATAAGCGTCCCAGGCCTTCTGCTGTTCGTCGGTCATTCGCTTGTATTCGCCATCCTCTAAGCCACCCAAAAAGTGTTGTGGGTAGAGGTTCTCGCCATGGAATTTCATGTCGTGGCCCCAGTGGAAATGGCCACGGATCGACATCTCGTTTTCCTTCAGCAGCGACGAGCGGCCCGAATAGTCGTCGAACAGCGTGGCGGGCTCGGGGATTGTGCCAAGCTTGTACTTACCGAAATGGCGTGGGTGCGGGGCCCAGTTCCGGTGCGGGGCTTTGTGTTGGCTCATCAGGAAAAATGGCCGATCCGGGTCTCGCTTTTCTAGCCATTCGATCGAAAAATCGCCGATCAGGTCGGTGCAATAACCTTGGTACTGTTTTCGCGACCCGTCTTTCTGGAGGAAGACCGGGTTGTAGTAATGTCCTTGGCCGGGAAGGACTTCCCAGTGGTCGAAGCCGGTGGGGTCGCTTTCGAGGTGCCACTTCCCGATCATCGCCGTCTGGTAACCGGCCTGTTGAAGCAGTTTCGGCAAGGTGGTCTGAGAACCGTCGAATCGGTCTCCGTTCCGCATGAAGCCGTTGAGATGGCTGTGCTTGCCGGTCAAGATGCAGGCCCGAGAGGGACCGCAGATCGAATTCGCACAAAATGACCGATCGAAGATCATCCCCTGCTTGGCGAGTTGATCGAGCCGAGGGGTTTGATTGACCTTCGAGCCGTAGGCGCCGATCGCTTGGAATGCGTGGTCATCGGAAAAGAGGAAGACGATGTTCGGGCGTTTCGCCTTGGCGCTCGCCGGATCGGCCGCGACGGCCGTTTGGATAATGCCGAGGGTGGCAGTGATGCCTAACAGCGACAGCCGAGACAACACGGCGGCAAAGGATCTCATCAGGTTGAGCTCCGGGCGGGGCGATAGATGAAGGAGAAAGGAGGGACCACGAACACCCTAACACGCGGCGCAGGTCCTTGCCAGCGGCGCTTTCGTTTGTCGGAAATGCGAACAAAAAAGCCGAGGTGGGATCGGTGCCCCACCTCGGCGAGATGTTCAGGTCCGGTCGTTCTCGATCAGCCTTGGCCTTCTGGGTCGTAGCGGTTCACCAACCACAACAAGACCGGGCTGGCGATGAAGACGGTGCTGTAGGCACCCGCGATCACGCCGATGACCATGCAGAACGAGAAGGCGTGGATCCCCTCGCCGCCAAAGAAGTAGAGGATGACGACGACCATCAACGTCGTGATGGCCGTGAGCAAAGTTCGGCTCAGCGTTTCGGTGACGCTCTTGTTGATCATCGCCGCGGTCAATCGAGGGCTCTTCCCTTTCACCTCGCGGATACGGTCGAAAATGACGATCGTATCGTTCAGCGAATAACCGATGATGGTCAGGAGTGCCGCCAGGACGGTCAGGCTGATCTTGAAAGGTTCGATCTGCAGGAATCCGAGGTAGCTGGCGAGCCAGTAGCTGACGGCGATCGCGCCGAGCGTCACGAGGACGTCATGGACCAACGCGGCGACGGCTGCCAAGCCGTAATGGATGCGATGAAACCGGAACCAGACATAGGCGATGATCGCGAGCAAGCTGGCGATCATCGCGACGATCCCGCGGCTGATCATGTCACCGGCGACCCGTCCGCCGACGCTGCTGCTGCTGATCCAGATCGGGTCTTGGCTGAGGGTCTTTTCGAGCGTCTGCATCACTTCGCTGGCCGGTCCGAATTCGATCGGTAGTCCGACTTCCCATTCGCCGAAGCGAAGTTCGCTGTCGGGGCTCCACTGGTCAGCCCCCTGCCCGATCGGGCTCAGTTCAACACCCAGGGTATCGAGGGAGACGCCGGCATCTCTGGCCGCGCGGTCGATCGAAGCGAGTAGTGTCTTGGAGCTGATTTTGGCCGAATCTTCGCTCTTGCCGGCGATGCCCAACGAAATCTTCGAACGGCTGATCACTTCCGCCTTCCGGGCCGGCGGAGGCGTCACGGTTGCTGGCGGGGCGGCAGGGTCGGCGGGTGGTGTTGCCGGAGCTTCGGGCGTTGCTGCCGCAGGTTCCGTGGCCGGGTTCGCTGCGGCCGCGGGCGCTGGTGCGGCGGCGTCGGCAGTTTCCTTCACCTCCGTCGCGGCTGGGGCGGCGGCTTGGTCTTGAGGACGCATCGCCACCAACGTCGTCGCGGTGCTCTTGCGCAATGACCCTTGCTTCGGGAGGTCTGCCGGGGTGATCTTGAGGTCGTAGGTCACCATCTTGAGCGAACCGTCGGCGGCGAATCCTTGCCCTAGCATTGACTTCAGTTTGTCGACGTCATCGATCGAGCTATCGACTTTGAAGATCGTCCCCGAGGGGGCGGAATCCATGCTGACGTTGTTCACGGTGAAGTCGATTTTCTGACCGTTGATGTCCGGAAGGCTCTTCCCAACGACCGCGCGGACGGCGTCGGTGGTCGTCGCATCGGCGAGTCGGAAGGTAACCGATGAGCCGCCGGCGAAGTCGATGTCCAGGATGTTCTTGCCGCGGGCGAACATCGCTGCCAACCCGATCCCGATGAGCGCGAGCGAAATCAGGATCGCTGTAGGTCCGAGTCGCATGAAATCGATGATCTCACCCCCCGAAATTTTACGACGCCAATCATTCAGCATGTCGCTCATCGATAGCGACAAGAAGCCCTTCCGTTCGGCGATGTCGAAAATCGTACGGGAGACATAGATCGCGGTGAACATGCTGAAGAGGATCCCCAGGATCAACGTCACGGCGAAGCCGCGGATCTGGTCGGTGCCGACGGCATACAAGACGATCGCGGTGATCAAGGTCGTCAGGTTGGAGTCGACGATCGTCGTCGTCGCCCTGGAGAAGCCGTTGCGAATGGCCATCCGCGGCGCCGCGCCCTTTTGCCGTTCTTCGCGAATCCTTTCGAAGATCAAGATGTTCGCGTCGACCGCCATCCCGATCGTCAGTACCAAACCTGCCAAACCGGGGAGGGTCATCGGTTGGTTGATCAGGATCATGAAGGCAACGGTCAGGAGCAGGTTCAGGACCAACGCGATGCAGGCGTTGAGACCCGAGAAGCGGTAATAATAGAGCATGAACAGGAGGACCATTGCTAACGAGACGGCGACGGCGATCAACCCTTTGCGGATCGTATCGGCGCCTAACGTCGCGTCGATCTGGTTCTCCGCGATCGGCTCTTTGGTCAAGGCGGCAGGCAATTGACCCGCTTCGAGGATTCGCACCAGTTGCCCAACCTCTTCGTTGGTGAAATTCCCTGTGATCTGGCCGTCACCGGAGATCGGGGATTGGATCGCGGGTGCGGAGAGAAGCATCTCGTCGAGGACGATCCCCAATTGCCTGCGATGTTGGCCATCGGGGGCGTTGTTCGTGGTCAGCGCCAAGAAACGGCCTGATCCCGAATCGTTTAATTTGAAACGCACGGCGGGGCTGCCGTCGTTGTCGAAGCCGCTGCTGGCGAACGCCAAATCTTCGCCCGTGACGTCGAGTTGTTGATCGATGACCATCAGGACTTGGATGTTTTCGAGGCCAACCGATTTGACCCATTGGGCCAAACCATCGACCCCGACGACCCCGGGAGGGACTTCCAGGATCCGACCATCCGCGGGGTTCCGAAGGATCGACGGAGAAACGTCGACACGAAACGGTCGCAGGTCGCTGGTTCCTTTCGCATCTTCTCGGTCAACCAACGCCCAGAATCCGATGGGGGTTTTGCCATCGGAATCGAGGATCGTTCGCGAAAGCCGGTTCCTTTGAGAGGCCTCATTCGCCTGGGCACGGGCGATTTCGATCAGGCGTTGGTGATCGCGGGTGTTCGCCAGAATCGCGAACCGCAGGATGCCGGCGGTGCTGATCACTTCCTTGATCCGATCGACCTCGCGCTGGTCGACCTCGGGGATGATGATTTCGATCTGGTTTTCGCCATAGGGACGGATCGCGATTTCCTGGGTGCCGCTGGGATTGATCCGTTTGATCAGCGAAGGGATCAATTTGCTGCTGGCGATCCGATTCGGCGAGGTCGAGCCGTCTGGTGCTTGGGTGTCGTCATTCGCCCCAATGCTCTTGGTCGGATCGATCTCGTAAACCAAAATCGTCCCGCCTCGGAGGTCGACTCCCAACCCCATCTTTCCGAAAAACAGGACCGCCAAGGAAGCGATCAGAGCCAGCAGGATCAGGCCGATGGGGGTCGCGTAGTCAGGCATCCGCAGGGCCTTCGACAGCCACCTGCCCAATAGGAACGGAACGACCAAGACCGCGGCGAAGATCAGCAGGGCGATGTACTGTTTTCCGGAGATGCCGTCGTTAGCGGCCGTGGAAACCGCGGCCTGGCCTAGCAGCATCGACACCGCAGAGAAGGAGAGGTTCAGACAATCCATGGTCTTGGTCGAACTTAAGTAACGAGTAATTCGGTTGGGAGAATTCGGTGCGGGGGTGTCGATTATCAGGGGGGTGGGACCATCCTCCGTCATTTCGAACGGGATAGCTTACCCTAGGAATAACAGGGCCGCGACGCCTGTTTATTCCTCCTTCGGCTTATCGGTGACGATCCGCGCGATGGCCTCTCGGTCGATTTTCATCTTGTTATTGCCACTCTCATCGAGACGAATGGTCAGCGTATTCCCTTCGTTGATCGCCGATACGACGCCGTGAATGCCGCCAATTGTGACGATCCGGTCGTTCTTTTGGATCGCGGCAAGTTGGGCCGCCCTTTCGGCCTTGCGGCGCCGTTCGGGAACGAGCACGATGAAATAAAACAGCGCCAGCATCCCGCCGAGCAACAGCCAGGGGCCTTGCAGGAATTGCTGGAGCGGTGTGAGGGGAGTCGCTTCTCCCCCCTCGACTTGGGCCAGGATCCCTTGCCAGAGGTCACCATCCCCCAGCAACGGGCGGAGTCGAAGTGACGGCAGCGGCATGGATAAGCTGGGGGTGAGGGGGCGAAAACGGCTTCTCTTGGCCGAAATTGGGCCGAGAACGATACGGCATAATATGACTTCAAAAAAAACGTCACAAGCCCAGCCCGCCGATCCGCGGGGGCTGCTTCCACCCCAAGCGGGCAGTGAATCGAGGGTCAACGCACGGGGGGAACCCGACTTTGGCCGGTTTGAGTGTCCCGTTTGGCCCCCGGCCGATCCCGAGATTTGGTCCCGCCTGGAATCGCTTTATCGCAGCGGTGATTGGGGGCGGTATTTCCCGGAGGTCGTGACCGAACTGCGCGATCTGATCGGGCGATTTCTCGACAGGGACGCAACTTCCCAGGCTGAAGGCCAGCAGGTTCGGCTTGTCTGCAGCGGTTCGGCCGCGGTCGAATTGGCTCTGAGGGTGGCCCTGCAAGATCGGTTGCCCGGGCAAACGCATCCTCGGCAAGTTCGCGATCCCGCCGGGGGCGGGGAATTGCCGCCGGAAGTGATTTGCGGCGCCTTCGACTACCCAGGGAATGTGCGGGCGGTCCGTTTGTTGGGGGCCCTTCCCGTGTTTGTCGACACCCGCCCCGGGGGGTGGACGATCGACCCGCAATCGGTCGCAGCGGCCGCGACACCGCAGACCGCAGCCGTCCTCGTTTCTCACCTGTACGGCGAAATCGCGGATGTGGTCAATTTATCGGAGCTTTGCGAGAGCCGTGGGTGGGTCTTGATCGAAGACGTTTGCCAGTCTCCCGGGGCGATGCTCGGCGGTCGGCCGCTCGGCACGTTCGGCAAGCTCGCGGCGTGGAGCTTTGGCGGGTCGAAGCCTTTGACCGCCGGTTGCGGCGGTGCGGTGACGACCTGCGACCACCATCTGGCTCAGCGTTTGGCGACCTTCTGTGATCGCCCTAGCGATGCCTTCCCGATCAGCCCCCTTCAGGCCGCCGTCTTGATCCCCCAGTGGCAAAGGCTCGAATCTTGGGTCGAGCTTCAGAACGCCCGGCTCGATCAGTTGATCGAATCGATCGCGAAGCAGACGCCCAATTGGCTTTGGCCGACAACTTCGGTGCCCAGTGAGCGTCGCGTCCACTACAAGTTGCCGATTCGTCTCCGCGAGGGAGCGGGCGTGGATCTGGCAGGTTTGGTCGCTTTGGCGACGCATCAGGGGTTGCCGGCCGGTGAGCCGTTCCGCGTTCCCGGCAGCGTCGCCCCTTCGCGAGGGAGGGTCGTGTCAGCCGTAGAGGCCCGGTCGGCAGTCTCCCAAACTTGGGTCCTCGACCACCGGGTTTTACAGGGGGATGAAAAGACGATCGATCGGTTGGCAGAGGAGTTGCGGAGGCTTTATCAGCGATCGGAGGGATCGGTCGCGTCTGAACCTTGATCCGCTGTTGGCTCTTGTTCGGACGCATCACCTTCGGTTGGGGTGTCGGCTTTCGGGCTGTCGGCTTTCGGGGTGTCCGGTTCGCCGTCCTCGCTTTCCCGTTTCGGGTCGGTCTGCGACTGGTCATCGGCATTAACTTCGGGGGTATCCTTCTCGTTGTCTTCAGCCGCGGGGATCTTTGCGGCCGCGGCTGGGTTGGCGGCGCCGGCCGCGGCTTGGGGCGGCATCGCGACACCGGGGGGGGCTTGCAGGTTGGGTGCCCCGCCATTGGCCAAAACCGCACCGTTGGGTTGAGCGCCAGGGGTTGATTTCTCGTCGGGTGGAGAAACCAACAGGTAACCTGCCCAAAAGAGCGGTAAGTCGCCGCTCACTTCTTCCTTGACGGCTGACCCCGCCATCAGCGGTTCGGACTGGGGATCGAGCGTTCCGGCGCGAAGGGTCTGCAAGGCTTGGCGCCAGGCGGGGGCGACCCCTTGGAGCGGGACCTCTTGAAGCAATTCGCGGGTCAAGATCGCGGTGGAAGAACCGCCGACCGGCCAGCGACTGATCACGATGTCGCGAACCCCAGCGACGTGCAGGGCGGTGAGGGTCATGAAGAGTTCGCGACCGGTGCCCAGCGCGGGTGCGATTGCGGCCGTTCGGTAACCGGGAAGAAACATCGCCGGTGGCGTGCGTGACGACAGACGTAACCAAGCCCCGAGCGATCCGCTCGTCGGATTGGCGTCGAAAAGCGATACCCCGGTAGCCAATGGCGCGTTCACATCGGGTGTGATCACCCCCAAGGCGGCGAAGAATCCGAGCGATTCGCCCAGCCGATTGCTCGATGGCACCCCTTGTCTCGGAAGCGTCACATGGTTCGGCAGCCCCTCCGTGATTTGCGTGTAAAGCTGTTGGTTCAGGTCGCGATCGCGCGGTACGAAGAAAGGTCCGGCGGATGATCCGATCCCTAAATCGGGCCGGGGCATCGCCGCGGGAAAGAGCGCGAAGCCCGGGGTCGGTGCGTAGGTGATCGAGAACTTTTGGCCCAGCTTAGCGTCGTCGCCTGCTCCCATCGGCAGCAGTTCCATCGGGAGGTACCAAAGTGGCCCGTCGGGGACGATCGACAATTGGCGGAGCGGTTCGAAGAGGGGCAACTTGTCGTCGGGGATGAGCCGTTGTCGCAGCGTGAGCGCTGAGCCTTCCCACGCATCGCTTGCCGGTTCGCCCCCACCACCCCGGCGTTGTCCCAAGCCGATCCCGCGGAGGAGTTTCGCGACGTCGGCGGCGAGCACCCTTGAGGCGGGGGCTGGCCACACCTCAACTTTTTGGCCTGCGGCAAGGATGCAGACGATCGCCGCACCGATATCGATGAAGCTGAGGAGCCCGGATTCCGGTGAAAGGTTCGTGAGGCCTTGGCTATCGGCCAGGGGGTGGGGTGCTGATGACGGGATCTCGCCTCGGGATAAGGCGATCTGGGTCGCTAACGATTCGAGTTGGCGTCCCCTGCCGATCGCTTCGGGCGATCCTTCCGGGGCCGGGGGAAGGGCGAGGATATCGCCCATGGCCCGCAGGGCGACCGGGCCCTGGTCGAGCCAGGCGACGGTTTCGGGGCCCAGCAACGAGCGGCTGGTGGAGACGGCGGAGCGGACTTGTTGGACCCGGCCGCCCAGCGGCAGCGCGGAGACGAAACGTTGCCGCAGCAAGGCATCCCCCTGGATCAAGATCGATTCGGGGGCGCCCCGCTTGATGGCGGCGGCGAATTGGTCTTGCGCGATGGCGTTGCGGTCGAATGACGCGAAGGCGATGGCATCGACCGGGTCGTTTCGCCAAACGCCGATGGGCGGGTCGTTGACATAGCCTGCGATGCGGGCCTCGACTGCCCGGCCATTGAGCCCTTTGAACCTAGCGTCTGCCGTGACGAAGCCCAACTGGAAAAGCCTGGGCGTGGACGGGCCCGAGTTTCGCCCGCGGCGAGCGGCGCCCCACTGCATCAGCGATCCCCCGCTGCCGGCGAAGGCGATCGCGCGTGAGAGCGGTTCGTCGACAGCGCCCGAGCCGTCACCGAGCGACGCGCCGGCTTGGGCCGCGGCAACCGCCTGCAGGTAATCCGCGTGTGCCGCCAAGCGAGGTTGCTGGAAATCGCGCTGGGTGATCAACCGACGGAGCTGAGTCAACATCGCGGTCGCCGCGGCAGGGTCGCCGGCGGTTAGCGCCGCGTCGGCCGCTGCGGCTATCGCCCCCAAGCTTGCCAACCCGCCTCGTCGTTGGTGAGAGATCGCTGCGGCGGAAGCGGAGAGTTGCAACGGTTTGGCCGAAGCGGGATCGACACACCCGGCGGCGATCAGCATCGCCTCGCCGACGAATTCCGATTGTCCTAAAGCCGACGCCGCCGTCGCCGCGCGGGTTGCCAGCGCGATCGCGATGGTGGGCTGGTTCGTCGTCGCCGCTTGGCGGGCGCCCGCCAGGAGCACCACGGGCGTAAGCGGGTGAACGCCTCCGGCGAAGGCGGCGTAATTGCCGATGTCGCTCGCCAATTCGTCGACCTTACCGGCCGCGAACTTGCCGCACCCGCGCATCGAACCGATGATCGCCTTGCCGATCGGGACATTGAAGTTCGGTGGGTAAAGGATCGCCTGCAACGCCTGCTCCCCTTCCGGGAACTCGCCGCTGATTTCACCCAGGATCACGCCGCGGCGATAGAGCGCCAGCGCGATCCCTCGCATTATTTCGACCGCATCGATACGGATCAACTTTGCCGACTCGGCGACGCCCCCACGTTGGAAGGTTTGCGTCAAGTCGACCGAACCGGAGGCGAGCGACAAGCGATCCGGGATCGGCAACACGGTGGGGACTTGAGGGCCAGCCCACGAGGCGGCCGGATCGGGTTGGCGTACGGCGCCGGATGCCAATTCCGTCCAATTGATCGCCTTTAGCCATCCGCGCTGACGCAGTGCGATCGACAAGGCGGCATCGATGTTTTCGATCGCCCCGGCCAGATCCCCTGATTGATAGAGCGACTCCGCCATCATCGCCAGGACTGGGATCGAATCGAGCCAACGGCCCTGCGGGTCTTTGCGACAGCGTCCGAGTGCCATTTCGAAAGAGACTGCCGCGTTGGCCATCTCCCCTTCGCGGTACTGCGCCAACGCGAGGTAATAACTGTCGTTCGGATAGCTATTGGTCGGCAGGGAATCGATCCCCGGGGCGATGATCGGCCCCGATTGGCCCTGACCGTGTGCCTGCCAAGGGAACGCCATCGCGATCGCGACAATCGCCGTCACAAACAGCAAGCGGCCGGCGAGTAACGAACGACAACAGGGCATGGTCACTTCTCGTTGGCGTGTCACTTGGGTTTACCTGGACCCGCCGGTGGGGGATTCGTAAAGGTCTAAACCTCGATCACTTCGCGGACGAAGACGGGGCGGGGTTGCCGATTGCCGGCGGGGACACAACGGAAGAACTCGGCGATGTATCGCACCTGTTGCCCCTTCTCGGGAACTTTGAACCGATCTCCTTTTTGCAGGATCGGCCGGTATTCGTCCATTTCGCCGAATTGCCTTGTACCGGCCGCCTGGCAGGGGAACCAAGTCCCCTTCCCCTGTTCGTCCTCGAGGTAGAACTCGGGGTAGCAATGGTCGGGGATCCAAACCATTCTGGCGGGGATCTTGTTGATCCGACAGAGTGCGACAAAGACGCTCGTCAATTCTTCGCAATCGCCGTCGCCATCGCGGATCGCCTGGGACGCCGACTTGAGGTCTCCCTCGACGTATTGGACGTTCTCGCGGACCCAGTCATAAATCGATTCGACCCGTGACCACGCGTTCGGAAGGTTTCGTTCCGCGAGTTCCTTCGCGATCGATCGGAGTTGGGAATTACCGGTATCGATGTAGGGGCTGACCCCCAGGAATGCCTTCAGTTCCGATTTCGTCCTTTGCGGGACGAGCAAGTCCGAAGTCTCGACCGGGGGCATGATGCGGGACTTGATGACCTCCAGTTCGATCAAGACCTCCGGATCAGCGCCGCTGGGAACCCGCGGCATGGTGCATACGAATTGTCGGGCCCCGCCGGGGTGGTCGCGGAAAGCCCAGCGGTTGACGAGCGGGTCGATATCGGTCGAGATCAGCCTGACCGACTGTTCCGGCCAAGCCATCGGGACCGGGAAGGTGGCCAAGACATCGTTGCAGGTCGCGCCCGCGGTGTTCAATTTCAAACCGAGGCTCCACCGCTGGGTCTGCGGGGCGGCGTAGGACAATCGCCAAGAACCGTCGTCGGGTGTCGCCTGGGAACCTTTCTCAAAAGCATCCTGTGCCGTAGCGTCTGGGCGAACAAGGCCGGATTCTTCTCGAGTCCCCTTCCCCTTTCCTTGCGGTCCGTCACGGCCATCTTGGCAGCGGCCCGTCGTTGCCGACATGGCGGCGATGGCCGCGCAAATACCCGACGCCATCCAGTCGCGGCGGGTGAGCGGAGAAAATGCGGGACGGCTTCGATCGTTCGCCATAGCTTGAGAGTTCGCCTCGAAGGATCAGCAGCGGAGCATGCGGACCGAGCACCCACGCGTCGCTTCAGCGGGCCGCCCCACTCACCAGGGGTCAAAGCGAGGCGGTACCGATAGCAACGGCATCAGGGACGTGACACCCGCGGGATGAAACTCCACCGGGTCGCACGCCCCTGCGTTGATGATCGACGTTCCAAGTATTATGCCACCGCTCAACCCTGTCGGGGAGGAAAATCTCTCAAAGGCCGCACGTTAGGAACGATCGGCGTTGGCCTACCCAGTCGTAACCGTCGCCGGTCGAGGCGACCCGCGGG
Organism: Planctomycetaceae bacterium; assembly: GCA_040375695.1. GTDB lineage: Bacteria > Planctomycetota > Planctomycetia > Pirellulales > Pirellulaceae > UBA6163. The sequence continues at coordinate 22,035 of JBEIRZ010000013.1, read as the reverse complement.
AAGGTCATAGGGATTTGCGAGGGTGTCATTTCGGCGGTGCGACCGGTTGGGGGTCGAGGCCGATGATCCGTTCGCCACTGCGAGCGCCGAAGTTATCCTTCGAAGTGGTCCCGGGGACGATCACGCTTGATCCGCTCATCCCGGGAGAAATCGTCCCTGGGATGATCGTCGAACCGGAAGTCCCTGGGATCACGGTGCCGGGTGGCAACATCGTCGAGCCGGAGGTCCCTGGAACGATCGTCGTGCCGGGTAGGACGGTTTCTCCAACGATCCCTTCCCTCACCACCGGTCCGGGGTAACCGCCGTAGGTTTCGCCGATCACCTCGGAACCGACGACCTCACCCTCGTAGCTGGCGTAAGGGTCCGATCCCATCGGGGTGTAGCCGCTGTAATAGCCGCTGCCGGAGCCATGATTCCCGCAGCCACACGAGTCCGAGCCTTTGCAAAGGCCGAGTCCCTTGAGCAAACCGCAACCGCCGAAGCCATGGGGGGCTGGGGCCGGTTCGTGACCGCAACCGAGTTCGGTGCCGCAGGCGATTTCAGTGCCGCAGGCGATTTCGTGACCGCAGCCGGGTTCGACATAACCTGGAGTCGCGCAGTTCGCGCCGCAAGCTGCGCCACGGCCGAAGAGGAAGTTTCGCATGCCCGAGCAGCCACTGCCGGCGGTCGTCACCAGCACAGCCGTCATCATGGTGATAAGACGGAAGTTCATTACATTTACCTTGATAAGCAAACCGAGCGTGACCGTGCGACTCGAACATCGAGCCGCACAAATCTAGGACGTGATGACCATCAAGCAAGCGACACTTGATTTTTTTGTGCAACAATTTGAGGAATATTCGCAACATCCTTCCTCGCGCTACGCAAACATGCCGCGTATCACCCTCACGATCGTTATTCTCGGCATCACCGTCATCGCGGCCAGTGCGGCAGAGCCCAGTGCGGCAGAGCCCAGTGCGGCAGAGCCCAGTGCGGCAGGTTCGGTGCGTTTGATCCATGCCGAGGGCCAGGGACATTCGTCGGATCCCGCGGCGGTTGTCGGTCTCGATGACCAACAGGTTGATGACGGTTTCGGGATTTCGGACGAGCCAGTTGCGGCGCCGCGTGATGTCGGCGTCGTGATCACCGATGAAGGGGAAGGCGTCGCAGATCCGGCGGAAGATTGCCCGACTCCGGAGGAAGCGGTTACCACGACAACCTCGCTTTGGCTGGTGAGTTCACGTCGCTTGCCGACCAGTTGCGGCTGTGTCGATTTGGACTCGCCTGACTTGGATGCCTCGAAGGTCGACGGCGTCGGCAGGGCATGGCCGACCGACCTCGGTTCTTTCTTTGATGGGCTAAGCCCTTCGCGCCCTTTGATCCTTCACGTTCATGGGAATCGGATCTCCTCGTCCGAGGCGTTGGAACGAGGTCGGTTCGTGCACGGGAAGCTAGCGCGACACCTACCGAAGGGTGGCTATGACTTCGCGATGTTCACGTGGCCGAGCGACAAGTCGGGGATGCTGTTGCGGGACGGCCGTACGAAAGCGCAGATGACCGAAGCGGAGGGTTTGTATTTGGGTTGGTTGCTTCGGGAGTTGATTCGCCGGGACATTCCCGTCGCGATCGTGGCCTACAGCTTTGGTGCCCGCGTGACGACCGGGGCGCTGCACGCGTTGGCCGGTGGGGTTCTCGGCGGGCGACAGCTCAGTGGCGACCCGGTCCGGGGTGCCAACCTGCCGGTCGCTCTCCTGGCCCCTGCCCTGGAGGCGCGTTGGCTGGACGAAGGGCAGCACCATGGGTTGGCCGGCCACAATATCGGTAGATTGGCCGTCTTCTACAACAGTCGCGACGCCGTTTTGAAGCGGTATAGGTTGATCGAGCCGGGTTCGTTGACCCCCGCGCTGGGGTTTATCGGGCCCCGCCGTCCGCCCAGCGGTGTCGATGGTGCCCCCATCGCGATGACCGCCCGCAATTGCGCTTCCGCGATGGGGCTGATCCACAGCGAAAAGGAGTATTACAACCGGTCATGCAACGCCGGGGCTTCGATCGCCGCCCTCTTTTCGGATATGCTATTTCTGGGTTCCGAGTGATCACGCTCGGCGAAGAAAAGGCTTCCCATACGAACTCGGTCACGCTACCGAGGCACACGCGATGAGCGATTCGACTGAGACACTCGCCTGGGTGGATCAAGGGGGCGAGGAGTGGGTATCGATCTCCGCCCTGGCGATTCCCGTTCAGGACATCGGCGTTCGACAGGGTGCGATCGCGGTTGAGCGGTTGCGTACTTACGGCGGAAGGGTCTTCGAGTTGCCCGACTACCTGGCGCGCTGGCGGAGGACGCTGGAGCACCTCAAGATCTTGCTGCCCACCGATCCCCTGGTCGCCGCCGCATCGATCCAGCGAGTGATCGATCGGAATCGGGATTGGTGCGCGTCGGTGGGTGATTTCGGGATCACGATGTTGGCGACACCCGGCCGCATCGATCGGCCGCGTTCGAAACCGACACATATCATCCACCTCAACCCGCTCGACCCCGCCGCGACCCGGAAGCGTCGTCTGAAGGGTGAGCCTTTGGTGATCACCGATGTGCAGCAACCATCGGCCCGTTGCTGGCCGCGGGACATCAAAGTCCGCTGTCGCTTGCATTATTTCGCCGCTGACATGGCCGCGCGACAATTGACCCCTGGCGCGCTGGGTGTGCTGATCGATGAAGACGGTTCCATCACCGACACTTCGATCGCGAACGTGGTCATCGTCCGTGACGGCAAGGTTTACTCGCCGACCGCGTCGCAGGTCTTACCGGGTGTCACCCAGGGGGTTGTGCGTCAATTGGCAGACAAGCTCGGGTTGACCTGGAAACACGAAACCATCTTCCCCGCCGAGTTGAGAAATGCCGACGAAGTCTGGCTGATGGGGACCGACAACGGGTTGTGGTTTGCCGACCGGGTCGACGGGGCGCGGATCGCCGAAGGCCGCCCCGGGCCGATCTACCTGAGGATGTTGGCAGAGTTCGATCGGTACGTCGCCACCCACAGTGAAGGGCAACCCCGGCCGATGCAGCCCAGTGTGACGGCCAGCCACGCCAAGCCCCAAGCGAAGATCGCTGGCGACAGCCAGCGAGGTTCATAACGCACTTCGACCAAGTGATCGCCCGCCGGTACGAAGACGCCGCAAAAGAGGTGGTCGCAGCGGTAGACTTCGGTCGGATGGGCCACGCCCGGTAACTGACCTCCCTCAGCGATCAGCGACCCTTTGAGGTTCCCGTCTTGGAAATATTTCCAAACCACTAGGCCCGGTCGCCCCGACGTCACGCGAACACGCCACAGGTCGCGGGCGGCTTCGAGGACCTCGACCTTCACCGGTTCTGCTCGAGGAACCAACGCGGAACTTTCGATCGGGTCGAACCCTTCAAGGCCACATTCGACGAGGATGCGGGCCGCGGTCGCGGAACCCGAAGCGATTTCCTTCAGCCGTTGACGCATCGACACAACGTCGACATCGCGTTGTGGTTCGATCCGTTGCCACTCGCCGTGCCAAGCGATTTTGGCCTCGCTACCCACGACGTCGCGCGGCGGTGATTCGGCGTTGGTTCGGATCGTGTCGACCGCGAGCCAGCGCAGGATCGCCCCCCAAAAACTGGCCTGCCCTGCCCCATCCGATTCGCGCGCTATCCCGTTGGCCGCTTCCCAAAAAGTCGCCATGCGGCGACCAGGGAGCGACAACATCGGGTTCACGACGCCGTGACCTTGAGTCAGGTGCCATCGGCCGAAGCCGAATGCACGCATCGACATTTCGGCATCCTGCAAACGTTGCCGACCCGAAGATGGGGTTCGTGCGAACGCCGTAGGCCAACCCCGATCCGCGAACCGCACCGCTCGCGGGGGAAGGGAGTCACGGACGCTGGCGCCGCTACCGGATATTCGTGACGCGGGGTGAGTTGTCGCGCTCGCGTCGAGGACTTGCGAGGCGCGCCGCTCTTGAACCCTATCGACGGTCGCAACCGTCGGCCAAGCCGCGATCGTCAAGTCGATGCCGCAGAGGAGTAAAGGCATCGCGATAAGGGCATGTCGAGATGGCCCGTTCGGCGCGACCGGATCACGGCCCAGCGACAATGTCCCCAGCACCGCTACGGCCAGGACACAAGCGAGCGATAACATCAGGTCGCTGACCGCTCGGTCGATGTCCAGCGGTCCCCAGATCGGATCGGCGGGCATCGATGCCCCGGCGGCCGCAAGGCGGTATCGCGTCAATGCGATCACGATCGCCGCGGCAATCGCCGTTGCGACAACCGCCCAACCGATCAGATCAGTAACCCAACCCGCCCGCCGCCCAGGCGACCACCCCCCAAATTCTCGGGCCGCGGCGATCGCGACGCCCAAGGCCGCAAGCGAGAGCCACTTCGCCGGATACCGGAATCCGGAATAGCCGGGGACCAAGACCGTTAACCACCAATAGAGACCTCCGACCGCGTCACCCGGTGCGGTTGCCTGCCTGTGCCGCGGAATCGATCGGTCGTCAATTCGCGCTGATTTGTCGCCGGAGCGATGCGGTTCCCCTGCGGCGACGACGTGCTGATCTGAAATTGTCGATCCGGCGGTCGTGGTCGCCATCCGCAGCGCGTACCCCGCTCCGAAACTTCCGAGTGCGGCGAGGAGGGCGATCGGCAACAGGGTGTCCCAGCCATCGAGCCGATCGCGACCGGACCAACGATAACGGCGGGCGACGAGCGCTAGCGGGAACAAACCGCAGTAGAGTGTCGCCACCCACATCCGGCCATCGCCCGGCACGAGTTGGCTGATCCGGGAATAGGTCGGAAAGAGGTGACCGCTCGCCATCGGCAGCACGAATTCGGCCCAATGCCATGGGGCGACGCTAAACGCGTAGGTGTCATCGCGCGGCGCGGTACCATAGCGGACGCTGAGCAGTCCCTGCGAGACAGAGGCGATGACCTGTGGCAAGGCGAGTAGAGTCGCCAGCGCGAGTGCGACGGAAAGTCGTGCGCAGGTTTTCATGCCGTTTCCGAGATCGCGACACAGTGCGTTCAGCGCGATCGCGAAGCCGATCAGGATCACATGCACCGCCGATTGGGGGTCACCCCCCAGGGTCATCATCGCGAGCGTCGTCCCGGTGATTAGCGAATCGCGCCAGGAGGGTCGCGCGGCCAATCCCAAGCCGCCGGCGATCGCCAGCGGCATCCAAGCCGCCCCAACCAGAAAGGGCGGGTTGCAATAAAGAAACAGGATCGGGCCCGAAAGGGGATAGACGATCATCGCCAAAGCAGCCCCCCAATCGCCACCCCCGGCACGGCGGGCCGCGTAAGCCGCGGTTGCCCCCGCCAGCACCAGGTGCAAGACCACGTACCATCCCATCGCGGTTTCTGGTGAGGCGATCAACCCGAAGATCAAACGACGCGGCGGATAAAAGAGGGCGGTTGTCGTCTCGCCCGCGATCGCGACCCCCAATTCGTCAAGCGGGTTATGCAACGGTAAGGCTTGGTCTGATTCCCGCTTTGCCAAATAGCCATAAAGGGGCGTGAAGAAAAAACCGACGTCACGAAACCCCAGGCGTTCGTTGCCAATCAGGCACCCGCCGAAGCGCGAGCTGAGAATCGCCAACAGGCAAATCGCGGCCAGCGGGATCGCGATTCGGTAACGGGTTGGAGGCTCGGTCACGGACCTAATGCTCCGGTGGGGCTAAACGGGCGGTGCTAAACGGATCCCACCGGAGAGTGGCTGAACATCAACAACCGTTTGTGTTCCCGAACGACCCGCAGGAATTGCGATTCGTCGACCGGTTTGGAGATGAAATCGTCGATCTGCATCGAGTCGCATCGGGCCCGCGTTTGCTCGTCATCGGATGCGGTCAAAACGACCACCGGGATTCCCGCCCTGCGGTCAGGAAATTGTCTCATCCGCCTGACGATGTCTAACCCGTCACCGTCCGGGAGGCAAAGGTCCAACAGCAACAGGTCGGGGCTGGGGGCTCGGCTGAAGACCCCCTCCTGGTTGAGAAAGCGGATCGCCTCTTCGCGGGTTCGCACCAGCGTCAAGCGGTGATGGACGAGCGATCGGTGCAGCGCTTCGATCGTCACCTTGGCGTCGAGCAATCCGTCCTCGACGAGCAGGATTTCCATCGCCTTGATCTTCGATTCGCTAAGCATCCTCAATACCTCCTCGTTCTAGCAGACACGCTCTTCACGGCGTATCCGATGGTCGTAATCGCCATTCCGGTTCACTCCCCGATTCCGTTCGTTGTCCGCCCTGCCCTTCTCGCCTGCCCTCTCTCGCCTGCCCTCTCTCGCTTGTCTGAACGCCGACCTCGCAACTCGTTTGGATCCTGCCTGCTTACTCGCTAGCCGATTCTTTGCGGCCGGCAGATCCCTTGTCGATTCCCGGTGTTCCAACACGGCGACGTGATTATGTCGAAGCAAAATCGCTTGGGCTCATGCGTTGACCATGAACTGTATCCGGAAAGGGGTTCGGGCGGCAACCGTTGATTTTCCGGTGGCGGTCGATTCACCGATTTATCGCCTCAGGACCCCGTACCGCAAGATGCAACCTAAAGCGGCTACGCCATCCTTCCAGCCGATCTTTTTTCCTTCCGCGTACCAGCGGTGCTGGTAACGGATCGGTCGCTCGTAGAACCTCATCTTTCGTCTGGCCCAGCGGGCCGTCAACTCGATCTCGATCCCGAAACGCTCTTCCCGCAATTCGTCGCGGATCGCTAGCCACGCGTCTCGATGGGCCATCTTGTAGCACGTCTCGACGTCGCTGAGTTGCAACCCGATCGCCAGGTTGGCCAATCGGGTCAGCCACCCGTTGACCCAGGCATGCCAAAGCGGGGAAACCTGCCGATCGCTATGGCCGTAGCGCGTCCCATAAACAACGTCCGCTCGGCCTTCGAGGATCGGTTGCAACAGGTAACGAAAGTCCTCAGGGTCATATTCGCGATCCGCATCCTGAATCACGATCACTTGACCGTTGGCCACTTCGAGGCCGCTGCGGATCGCCGCCCCTTTGCCACGATTCGCGGCGTGACGAATCACCGTCACCGAAGGTGCGCCGACATAGGCGTCGAGTTTATCCCCCGACCCGTCACCGCTGCCGTCATCGACCAAGACCAGTTGCAACGGTAATCCGGTCGCCCGCAGCCGCCCCACCAAATCATCGATCGTGCTGACTTCGTTAAAGATCGGGACGATCACCGTCAGCACGAAGTCGGACGGCAACGAATAAATGCCGATCCGCCTACAGACGGCATGGCCGAGTAACTCTTCGCACGCGGCGACGTTCGAAGCGGCCCATTTCGTGTCGGCGGATTCGGTCATCACAGGCCCGTCGTGGCAAACTGGTGAAGCGTGAGAAAGCGATGAGGAATGTACCAAAAAATTTTTTATCGCGTGCAATTCCCGATCAAAACCGTTCGCTTTGCTCGAACGAACATCTTTGTGGGTCGATTGCTGATCAAGACTTCCTTGACAAGCGGTGGGAGTGGCGACAACATTTCGCTCACCCGAGCCGAGGTGATCGGAACGGGTTGACTTATCCCTATTAGTTTCATGTTACAAGGCGCCAGTGCTGGCACATGATCGGTCCTCACGGGGCGTCCCGCGAAGGCCGAGCTTTACCGAACCCGAATGAATCGGGCGACTCGATTCGTCGCATGGATTTGCGGCGGTTGCGGTTCCGAGGAGGCGAGACCAACGGATTGACTACGGTGATTCGTTCACGCACACGGAATGTCCCTCCCGTTTTTCCGCATCCCCTGAGGGTGGCTGTAGGGGTCAGCAAAAGATTGTTTACGGGCGAATGATTCGCGCGGCCCTGGTGCTGGCCTAAGGAATGGCCCGGACCCAGGGTCGAGTGGCCCTCGGGTGCAGAGGCGAGGTGCCGCCTTGACGGGATGTCAGGGCGGCAACGCCTCCGGGAACCACCCGATCGCGTTGTCGATCAACGCCGAATTTGTGTTCTTGCCCCGTCTCGCGAAGAATCGGTTTTGGCAGCGGCGGTTGGTCGCACCCTCGTTTGGCACGCGGTGGCGAACCTCACCGTTACCCGGAGACTATACTAGGAGACGAAAAGCCATTTTCTGGCGGTTTGTCCCAGCGGTTCGACCCGCGTTCGCGACCAGGTTGGGGCGAGGTTGTTTCGAAATTCATCAACGCGCGTCGAAAGAGATCGTATTTTGGTCATCCTTCAATTTCGCGAATTTCGCCCGCTATGTCTCGGCATGGTCGCCACGTTGTTCGTGGGTGTGATCGGTCGTTCGGCCGCGTTCGCGGAGGGGCCGGCGAGCCCCTCTACCGGTTTGGGTGCGGGGGACAATTTGGGTTCGGGGGGAGCGGGTGGTAAGTTGCTTTACAACCGCGACATTCGCCCGATCTTGGCTGAGTATTGTTTCGCTTGCCACGGTCCGGACAGCGCCGCGCGGAAAGCGGAGCTGAGGCTTGATCAACGCGAAGGGGCGGTCGAAGGTGGGACGATCGTTCCGGGTGAGCCGGAAGGGAGCGAGCTGATCGCTAGGATTCTTTTACCGGCTAGCGACGAAAAATCGATGCCACCGGCGGCGGCCCACAAGGTGATGAAGGAGGGTGAGAAGGAGCTTTTGCGGCGGTGGATCAGCGAGGGTGCCGAGTATCAATCGCATTGGTCGTTGATCACGCCGGTGCGGCCCGAGGTCCCCAGCGTTCGCGACGCGGGGTGGGTCCGTAACCCGATCGATAACTTCATCGCGGCCGGGCTTGAGCGTGTCGGCTTGACGCCCGCGGCCGAAGCCGATCGAAGGACGCTCGCGCGTCGCGCGGCGCTCGACCTGATCGGGCTCCCCCCGAGCGTCGAGCAGGTCGAGGCCTTTGTCGCCGACCCGTCACCGGAGGCTTACGAACGCTACGTCGATGCCCTGCTCGAGTCGAAGCGTTATGGCGAACATCGCGCACGCTACTGGCTCGACTATGCCCGCTACGCCGACACGCATGGGATCCATTTCGATAACTATCGCGAGATCTGGGCGTATCGTGATTGGGTAATCGACGCCTTCAACCGCAACCTGAGTTTCGACCAGTTCACGATCGAGCAATTGGCCGGTGACCTGTTGCCGCAGCCGACGCTCGACCAGCGAATCGCGACCGGTTTCAACCGCTGCAACATCACGACGAATGAAGGGGGTGTGATCGCCGAGGAGTACAAGGTGCTCTACGCGCGTGATCGGACGGAGACGACCAGTTTGGTCTGGATGGGGCTGACGGTCGGTTGTGCGGTTTGCCACGACCACAAGTTCGATCCGATATCGACGCGTGACTTCTATTCGCTATCGGCGTTCTTCAATAACACGACGCAGGCCGTGATGGACGGGAATATCAAGGACACGCCCCCCGTGATAGCGGTCCCGAGGCTCGAAGACCGAGCCCGATTCGAGGCCTTGCCCGCCGAGATCGCCGAGGCCCAGCGTGCGCTCGATCAGATCCGCGAGTCCGAGCGAAAACGCTTCGATGGTTCCGTGACGACCCTGGGGGGTGACGCGATCGCCGATACGATCACCGAAGACGCGCTGCTGCTTCATGCCCCACTTGCCGAAGGGGCTGGTCCCGCTTCGACGCTGAGGATGGGCGGCAAATTCAGATCCCGTTACGCCGATCAGCTCCGTTGGTCCGCCCCGGCCCACGTCGCCCCCGCGGCCCTGGAGCTTGCCGCCGACTCGGTGCTGACGGTCGGGACGGTTGCCGAGGGTTGGGAGCAGACCGATTCGTTCTCGTACGGGGCTTGGATCTTCTTGCCGGGTGACAACCTTGGCGGTGCGGTCTTGGCCAAGATGGATGAGGGGAATCAATTTCGAGGATTCGATTTGTGGTTGGAGGGGAATCGTGTTGGTGCCCACCTGATCCACGCCTGGCCGGACAACGCGCTCAAGGTCGTTACGGCCAATCCCCTCCCCGCCAACCGTTGGCATCACGTGATCATCACCTACGACGGTTCGCGATCGGAGGCGGGTTTAAAAATTTACGTCAACGGCGAACAAGAGACGCGGCGGAACGTCCAGGGGGCCAAGCTCGACGGGTCGATCCGTACGGAAGTCCCGTTTCGGATCGGCGCCCGCAGCCAAGCCCAGACTCCCGCTGGGGTCCGGGTCAACGACGTGCGGCTTTACTCGCGTAACTTGGCCCCCGAGGAAGTCCGAACGATGACCACGGCGACCCGGATCGGCTACCTCGCAGCGCGGGGGACAAAGTCGCGAACGGCGGAAGAGAAAGAAGAATTTTTTGCCTGGTGGCTTCGCACCGACTCCCCCGGATACGCGACGGCGGAGCGGCGTTTGGCGTCGCTACGCGACGAGGAGTCGGCGATCAAAGCGGCCGGGACGATCGCACACGTGATGGCCGAGCAAAGCCAGCCGGCCGAAGCCTTCATCCTGGCCCGCGGCGAGTACGACAAGCGTGGCGAACGTGTCACCCCGGAAGTTCCCGCCGTTTTGCCCCGCATCCCGGAGGGGGTGACCCGCGATCGGCTGGGCTTGGCCCGGTGGTTGTTGGCCGCCGAACACCCGCTCACGGCCCGCGTGACCGTCAACCGATTTTGGCAAGAGGTTTTTGGCACCGGGTTGGTCGAAACGAGCGACGATTTTGGGGTTACCGGTCGGCTCCCTTCGCACCCCGAATTGCTCGATTGGTTGGCCATCGAATTCCGCGAATCGGGATGGGACGTCAAGCGGCTATTGAAGCTGATGGTCACCTCGGCGGCTTACCGCCAAGCGGCCAGGGCGGAACCGAACAAGTTGGCGATCGATCCGGACAACCGTTTATTATCGCGAGGCCCCCGCTTCCGCCTCGACGCGGAAATGATCCGCGACCAGGCCTTGGAAGTGAGCGGACTGTTGTCGGCGAAGATCGGCGGCCCGAGCGTGAAGCCCTACCAGCCCGAGGGGGTTGGGGAGGCGGTCGCGATGCGCGGCAGCAACACCCGAGACTACCGTCAGGATACCGGCGAGAGCCTCTACCGCCGGAGCCTCTACACGTTCTGGAAACGGAGCGCGCCGCCGGCGATGCTCGATATCTTCAACGCCCCGAGCCGTGAGACATGCACCATTCGCCGCGACCGCACGAACACACCGCTGCAAGCGTTGGCGACGCTCAATGACCCCCAAGGGATCGAGGCAGCAAGGCACCTCGCGTCGCTGGTCATGCGGGGCCAGGCCGACCCGGTCGCCCGCATCGAAATGATGGCCCGCAGGGTCTTGTCCCGGCCGTTGGTGGCTGCGGAACTGACGATCGTCTCCGAGTCGCTCGAAACTTTGCTCACGCATTATGCCGGGGACCCTGTCGCGTCCAAAGCCTTGATCGAGATCGGCGAGTCCCCCACCCCCGAGGACCTGCCCGCTAGCGAGTTGGCCGCCTACACGATGTTCGCCAACGAATTGCTTAACCTCGACGAAGCCCTCAACAAATGATTCATCGGTCGTCGGTTTTCCGGATCGGTCTGCCGATGGACCGGGACGCCGTCGACCGCCCCCCCTCGCGTTGATCCGGAAACGATCAGTATGAACAGCCCCGATTCGCTCCTTCCGATCCTGCATCGTCGCCGCTTCTTGACGGCCACGGCGCAGGGTTTTGGCTACGCCGCCCCGAGCCAATTGATGGGAACGCCGGCGCCGGCGGCCCGTGCCGCAACACCCTCGCAAGGGCCTGGGATCGGGCCGGTGGGGGCCCTTGCGGGACTTCCGCATTTCGCCCCCAAGGCGCAGCGGGTGATCTACTTCCACATGGTCGGCGGCCCCGCGCAGATGGACCTTTACGATTACAAGCCGGTGATGAACGATTGGTATGACAAGGACCTGCCGGAGAGCGTGCGCGGCGGCCAGCGGCTGACCACCATGACCAGCGGGCAATCCCGTTTTCCGATCGCACCATCGAAGTACAAATTCGCCCAGCACGGCAAGAGTGGGATGTGGGTCAGCGAATTGCTGCCGCATACCGCCAAGATGGTCGATGACCTCTGCTTCGTCCGGTCGATGCATACCGAAGCGATCAACCACGAGCCCGCGATCACGCTCATGCAGTCAGGGAATCAGGTCACCGGCCGTCCCTGCATCGGCTCCTGGATCTCTTACGGCTTGGGGTCGATGAACCAGGACTTGCCGACCTTCGTCGTGCTCGTCGCCGAGCCGACCAACACCGAACAGGTGCAGGCGATCTCTGCCCGCTTATGGTCGGCCGGGTTCCTGCCGGGACAACACGCCGGGGTCTCGTTCCGCGGCAAGGGTGATGCGATCCTTTACATCAACAACCCCCCGGGCGTTTCGGGCCAAGTCCGACGACAGACCCTCGACGCGATCAACGCCCTCAACCGGATCGCCTACGATCGCCTGGGTGATGATGAGACGCGGACGCGGATCGAACAGTACGAGATGGCCTTTCGGATGCAGGCCAGCGTCCCCGAATTGACCGACATCGCGCAGGAGCCCGAATCGACCTTCCAGCTTTACGGGGAGGCGGCCAAGCAACCCGGCACGTTCGCGCAGTCGGCGCTAATGGCGAGGCGGCTCTGCGAACGCGGCGTTCGCTTCGTCCAGGTTTACCACAACAACTGGGATACCCATGGCAATACTGCCGGCAGGTTGCCCGACCAGTGCCGTGACGTCGACCAACCCTGCTGGGGTCTGATCCAAGACCTCAAGGCCCGCGGGATGCTCGACTCGACCCTCGTGATTTGGGGCGGCGAGTTCGGCCGAACGATCTACAGCCAAGGGGGCGTCAGCCGTGAGAATTACGGTCGTGATCACCACCCGCGCTGCTTCACCATGTGGCTCGCCGGAGGCGGTATCAAGGGCGGGACGATCTACGGTGAGACCGATGACTTCAGTTACAACATCGTCCGCGATCCGGTCCACATCCGCGACTTTCACGCCACGGTCTTGCACCTGTTGGGGATCGATCACGAGCGAATGACCTTCAAGGTTCAAGGGCTCGATTCGCGGTTGACCGGCGTCGAACCGGCCAAGTTGATGACCGACTGGCTCGCTTGAGCATCTCCTTCTTCGCCCTGGCACCCTCGCGGGCCGAACCGCGAGTCTGTTGCGTGATCCGGTAGGTCTGCGACGTCATCGAGACGGGCGGGCAAAGGGGCCCTTTTGGCGGGGGCCTAAGGCGAGCGCCGGCGACCCTTGGGGAGGGCGTTGGCACGCCTCCTCAAGGTCGACAACCCAGCGGGCGATCGCCAACGAGTGTCGTTTGACTCTGGCTCGATCTCGATCCCTGTTCGGGGGGGATAGGACATGCCTCATCACCCGTTAGAGGGGTGGGATCTAATCACCACAGCGTATTTGGGGGAAAAGTTGCCCGTTGGAGGATGATTTCTGAGCATTTTGGTGGGTCCGATCGCTTAGATAGTTGATGAGGGTGAATCGCGGGAACGGGCGGTTTTACGGCGAACGTCCCTGAGGGCTACACTGGAGACCCGGACGGCCGTCATTTTTGCTCGGTCGGCCTTGTCTTGCTTCTTCCCCTCATGTCCATGGTTTTCAAATGAAATCCTGCCATCGGTTTTTCATGGCCCTTGCGATCATCAGCGTACCGCTTCTTGCGGGACCGCTCTTTTCGCAGGAAGCCCCCGCCAAATCAGATGTTCAACCCAAAAAGGGCGGGCTCGGTGTCGCCCCGGCCGATGCCTTTAAACTTGCCGATGGGTTCCAGATCGAACTGCTGCATGAGGTCAGCGGCGAGCAAGAGGGGTCTTGGGTCAGCCTGACCGTTGACCCGCAGGGTCGTTTGATCGCGTGCGATCAGTATGGCGGTTTGTTCCGCATCGACGTGTCCTCGCAGCCGGTGAAGGTCGAGTCGCTTAACATCGATTTTCAGGGTGCCCAAGGTTTGCTACACGCCTTTGGCGCCCTGTACGCGAACGTTAACCTCAAAGGCCCGACGGGCGGGTTGTGGCGATTGGTCGATACGGACGGTGACGACCAATACGACAAGAAAGAGCATCTGGTCCCGTTGAATGCGGGGAGCGAGCATGGGCCCCATGGCATCGTGTTGTCGCCTGATGGCAAGCGGTTGGTCTTTTGCGCGGGGAACAACACCGACATCCCGGAGAACGTTAGCCGCAGTCGAGTCCCGCGGGTTTGGTCGGAAGACCACCTGTTGGGGCGGATGCCGGATGCCCGTGGCCACAACGCCAACCGGCTCGCCCCGGGCGGTTTCGTCATCTCGCTGAATCCCGACGGGAGCGATCCGGAATTGATCGCGGTCGGTTTCCGCAACCAGTACGACGTCGCGTTCAACCGCCAGGGCGACCTCTTCACCTACGACGCTGATATGGAATGGGATGTCGGGGTCCCGTGGTATCGGCCGACACGGGTCAATCATGTCGTCAGCGGTGTCGATTTCGGATGGCGCAACGGTACCGGGAAATGGCCCGAGTATTACGTCGACAGCTTCGGTGCTGCGGTGAACATAGGGCCCGGATCGCCGACCGGGATCTGCTTCGGTTACGGGGCGAAGTTCCCGGCCAAGTATCAGAACGCGCTGTTTTTGTGCGACTGGAGTTACGGAAACATTTACGCCGCCCACCTCGATCCTTCGGGCAGCAGCTACACCGGCACGTTCGAAACCTTCGCGACCGCGGCCCCTCTTCCGGCGACCGATTTGGTGATCCGTCCGCAGGATGGGGCGATGTACTTAACGGTCGGCGGAAGGAAGACGCAATCGGGGCTCTATCGGATCCGTTATGTCGGCCAAGAGTCGACCGCACCGGTGAACGGCTTCGAAGATACGGCCGAAGTGATCGCCGCCCGGGATTTGAGGAGGCGTTTGGAGACGTCCCATGTGCCGGGGGCCGCGACGGATATCGGTTTGGCGCTCGACAGCTTAGGGCACGCGGATCGGGGAATCCGATCCGCCGCGAGGGTCGCTTTGGAACATCGGCCGGCGGCCGAGTGGGGTGGTAAGGTCCTAACGCTCCGCGAGCCGCACGCGTTGATCAACGGTGCCGTCGCCTTGGCCAGGGTCGGCGGGGGAGACGTCGGCAAATCCGAATTGACCGCAAAGGTCGCCGCTCTCGATTGGGAAGGACTTACGCAGCAGCAGCGGCTTGACCTCTGTCGCGCCTATGGTTTGATCTTCATGCGGTTGGGGGCGCCCGATAACGCCGACCGTGAACGGGTCTTGGGTCAGCTCAACCGCCATTTTCCGAGCAGAGACCCGCTCGTCGATCGCGAACTGGCTCACGTGTTGATCTACCTTGACGCGCCCGCATTGGATGGGAAAGGGAATGTTGTTGATCGCGCGGTTGCCTTGATGTCGACAGCGCCGAGCCAGGAAGATCAGATCCACTACGCGATGGCACTGCGTGCCGTGAAGAGCGGTTGGCGCGAGGAGACACGACGCGAGTACTTCCGCTGGTTCCAATCGATGTCGGAAGCACGCGGGGGGATGTCGTTCGGTGGCTTTATCGAAAACATCCGCAAGGTGGCGATCGATAGCTTGCCCGACGACCCGGCGCTCAAGGGCCGCTTGGCATCGGTCCTCCAGCCGCCGAAGGAGAAGGCCGAGGCGGCACGCCCGCCGCGTCCGGTCGTTAAGGCTTGGACGGTCGATGATTTGGCCGAATCCGTCGCGCGGGACGAACAGGGCTATGACTTCGAAAAGGGTAAAGAGGTCTTCGCCCAGGCCCAGTGTTACAAGTGCCACCGCATGGGGGTCCAGGGCGGGATCTTGGGGCCTGACTTGACCGCGGTCGGGCGAAGGTTTTCGCCCCGCGACTTGCTCGTTTCGACACTGCAACCCGATAAGGAAATCAGTGACCAGTATGGCGCGACGCAGTTCCTCACCGACAGCGGCGAAGTCGTTGTCGGTCGGGTGATCAACATCAATGCCGACAAGTTGATGGTCCTCACCAACATGCTCGACCCGTCGGCATTGACCACGCTGTCGCGAGATCAGGTCGAAGAGACTCGTCCGGCGACGACCAGCATGATGCCAGCCGGTTTATTGGATACCTTTACCGAAGCCGAAATCATCCAGTTGATGGCGTATCTCCGCGCGGGTGGCCAAAGCGACCATCCGCTGTACCGTCGGACGGTGGCCAACAAATGATTCGGCGAAGCCCTTGATGGAGGATCGATGGGGAGTGTTGCATCTGGCCACGTGGCGGTGCTGATTGACTTCGAGAATGTTGTCAGGGGTTTGGCCGAACAGGATCGGGTTCATTGCGGGGCGATCATGCGCCTGGCCGAGGAATACGGTCGGGTGCTGGTCGCCAACGCGTATGCCGATTGGCGGGTCAAAGAGGTCTACCCCTACCAAGGGGAACTCTACAGACTCGGTTTCGAACTGGTGCAAGTGCTGGGGATGCGCCGTCCCGGGGGGGCCGTAAAAAATGGCGTCGATATGCGCATCGCGGTTGACGCCATGGCGACGTTGCGGAGCCTGCCGCACCTCGACACCTATGTGATCGTCTCCGCCGACCGCGACTTCACCCATGTCATGCGAGCCCTGCGTCGCGAAGGGAATGTCGTGATCGGGATTTCGCCTCTGGGGTTCGTCAATTCCGCTTTCGCTTCCCACTGCGACCGCTTCTTGCAGTTCGAATCGCTGCTCGATCATCAGGAGGGGTCAGTCGGGTATTCCGATCCGCTCGGCGGCAAAGGTTCCGGCGACCTTGAAGAACTCAGGCGGTCGTTGGTCGGCATTTTGGCGCAACACCCCGAGGGGATCAAAGGTGCGATGGTCAAACCGCTCCTTCGTCGGGTCTTCTCCCCGACCTTTGACGAGCGTCATTACGGGGCGGCTAGGCTCGCCGATCTCCTTCGCGGGCTGCCGGATATCTGTGTCCTCGGGAAGCACGAGACCGATGGGGATGTGACGATCCGGTTGGCGGAAAACCTTCGCGGGTCGGACGGGCGCCATCCGCGGCAAGAGTCCCATGCCGATTGTAAGATTCGCGAGTCGA
Organism: Planctomycetaceae bacterium; assembly: GCA_040375695.1. Lineage (GTDB taxonomy): Bacteria > Planctomycetota > Planctomycetia > Pirellulales > Pirellulaceae > UBA6163. The sequence goes on along the minus strand of JBEIRZ010000013.1, from coordinate 5,116 downwards.
ATCTCGGTTTTTATCGTTACGAGCGGGACCCCGGCCGGCGTCGAGATCTGCTTCGACGGCTCTATCAAGCGATGAGCCGCGAGGAACACTTTACCTGGACCGATGTCGAACGGGAGCTGATCGATATGCCAGAGCTTCGCGAGCCGATGCTCACAGCGACGATCTTGGCCCGTTACCGAACCGTGATCTTTCAGAATCGCGGTTTCGAGTTCGCCCCCGATCAGGAGACCGTTCCCCAAAGGGATCGGTTAACAAGGCTTCGCGACCATGTCCGATCCGCGGACGATCTGATCCGTCTCTATGAGCTCGGGGTGGCCTACAAGGTCATCAAGGTGAGTGCTGACGAAGATCTTCCGACCCCGCCCCAGTTGGCGGAGATTCTCGGTTTGGTCACCGATGACCCCAGGCATCTCGGTTATGCGGCCGAACTTTTGGACCAGGCCGTCAGGATCGATGATTCGGACGAGTGATCCGGCGGGGAGGCTTATCCTGCGATCCGTCTCGATCCGTCGTCACGACCGATGCCATTTGGGAGGGTGCGAAGCCCCAGGTCGGTCGATGCCGCCTGGGAAACCGATTGCGGAATCCGCCGCCGTTGGGGAAACTGGTGTCGGTGAACCTGCTTAGCGATGCCCGCTAGGAGATGCCCACCAAGGGGGTTCCGTGTGCCGATCGGCCAATCCCTGTCCTTATCCCCTTATCGAGGTCGGATGTCATGAGTGTTCTGAGGCATGTTTCGCGTCGCCACTTCATGGCGGGGGGGGTGACGGCGACGGCGGCGATCTCGGCCTTTCGCGGTCCCTTCGCGCTGGGCGACACCGGGGCAAACCCCGCGGCGTCGAAGCCTAGTGCGAACGACAAGATCTCATTGGGCGTGATCGGGATCGGCCCGCGATGCACCTATGACCTGAAGGCGATGCTCCCTTTCCCGGACGTTCGCTGTGTGGCGATCGCTGACGTGCAGGCGTCTCGCCGTGAGGCGGGAAAGCAGCTTGTCGACCAGCACTACGGCAACGGCGATTGCAAACTGTACCGTGACTTTCGCGAATTGCTCGAGCGTCCAGATATTGATGCCGTCTTGATCGCGACCGGTGACCGTTGGCACGCGGCGGCTTCGATTCTGGCGGCGAAGGCGGGGAAGGATGTGTACAGCGAAAAGCCGTGTGGGATCACGATCGCCGATTGCCAGGAGCTCGCCGACACGATGCATGCCGAGCGTCGTGTGTTTCAGGCCGGGACCCAGCGTCGCAGCGTGCCGAACTTTCGCAAGGCCGTCGAGTGGGTCCATGCCGGAAAGCTCGGCAAGCTGCACACGATGCACGCCTCGGTCTATGTCCCGACGCTCGACAACACCTGGTTGCCCGGCCAACCCACCCCGCCTCGGGAGGTTGTCGATTGGAACCTCTGGTTAGGGCCGGCCCCTTGGAGGCCCTTCAACCAACAATACGTCGATGGCAAATGGCGAGGCCAATGGGATTTCGATTCGGGGGCTCGACTGCTCGATTGGGGCGCCCATACCGTCGACCTGTGCCAGTGGGCAAACCGAGCGGACGACACGATGCCGATCGAGTATGAGCCGACGGAGACGAATATCGTTTGTCGATACGCCAACGGTGTGAAGCTCGTGATCGACTTCTTGCCAACGCCCTTTGGGGTGCGGGAGCCGCATTACGTGACCCGTCTTGGGACCTGTCCGGTGAGGTTCATCGGGGATGAGGGGTCGGTCGAGACGGGGGACGAAGGGGAGATCATCGTCACCCCGGAATCGCTCCGCCAGGAGGTGACCGAGGAGACCAAGCGGGTTCGCGGTTTGGACGTTTCCGCCCATGCCAGGGATTTTTTTGACTGCATCCGATCGCGTGGCATGACCCGGGCCAATCAAGACCATATGCGTCGTTCGCACATCGCTTGCCATGCGGCGGCGGCGGCATGGATTTTGAAGAGGAAATTGAGGATCGATCCTCGGCAAGAGACCTTTATCGATGACCCCGACGCGAACCTGCTCCGCAGTCGGCCTGCTCGGGATTGGGCGTTGGTTTGATGGGGTCATGGGGCTATCGAGGGCTTGGCGACAGGTTCGGCCGGCCTCAGTTTCGGGGGCCGCGTCTCAATGCGGGGTGGCTGGTATCGACGTGGCTCGCCCTCGCGTCGGTGGCCGGTGCGGGGGAGCGGCCCAACATCCTTTTGATCTTGGCTGATAACTGGCGCTGGCCGCACGCGTCGGTGCTGGGCGATCCGTTGGCCCGGACGCCGGCATTCGATCGCGTCGCCCGCGAGGGTGTTTTATTCACCCACGCTTTCAACCCCGTCCCGTCCTGTTCGCCGACCCGTTCGTGCATCCTGACCGGTAAGGCGGCGCATCAGCTCGGTACAAGGGCTAACCTGTGGAGCGATTTTCCGCGCGACACGCCGGTCGTGACGGAGCTCCTGCGACAGGCCGGTTACGAGACGGGATACAGCGGCAAGGGGTGGGGGCCGGGGAATCATCAAGTCTCGGGTTGGGCGGAGAACCCGGTCGGCCGCAAGTACATCGGCTTTGGAGATTTCGCGACCCGACGTGACCGTTCGAAACCGTTCTTCTTTTGGCTCGGTAACACCGACACGGCAACCCGCGGTGGGCTGTTGCCTCATTTCGATCAGGCCAGAACATGGATCGACCCCCGACAAGTTGCCGTCCCTCCTGAGTTGCCGGATTGCGAGGAGGTCCGCAAAGACCTGATCAACTATTACGGTGGGGTGGCAAAGATGGATGCCGAAGCTGCCGATGCGATCGAGGCTTTACGAAGCTCCGGACTGCTGGAAAACACCGTGGTCATCTACACCAGCGACAACGGGTGGCAAATGCCGCGTGGGTTGGCGAATTGCTACGATTCGGGCTCACGCGTCCCGCTGGCGGTCCGATGGGGTGCATGCCTCGAGGGGGGCCGAAAGGTCGAGCCGTTTGTGAATATCGGCGATATCGGCCCGACGATTCTCGAACTCGCGGGAGTCGAAATTCCCGCCGAAATGACGATGCGAAGTTTCGTCGGGCTGCTGAAGGGGGAAGGTCAGGTCCCCGATCGTGATGCCGTCTTTATCGAGCGCGAACGGCACGCGAATGTCCGACAAGGTAATCTGTCTTACCCCGTCCGAGCGGTCCGCACCGCGAATTTTCTTTATCTCCGCAACTACCGCCCGTTGCGTTGGCCCGCCGGTGACCCGGACGTTTTCTTCGTGCACGAACGGCCTTTCGGCGATGTCGATACGACGCTGGTCAAGGATTACCTGCTGGCTCATCGCGATGATCCCGCACAAGCGGAGAGGTTTTCCTTGATCTTCGGCAAACGCCCTGCCGAGGAGTTCTATGACCTTCGCGTCGACCCCGAGCAGCTCGATAACGTAGCCCAAGAACCTAAATATGCGGCCGAGTTGGAGCGGCATCGGAAGCGTTTGGAGGCTTGGATGCGGGCGACCGATGACCCGCGGCTCGACCCGAATGACGACCGTTGGGACCGCTACGAGTACTACGGGCAGCCGAGCAAATCTCGGAACTGACCCGATCGGGTCGGGCCTGTCCCATTGCGGGACGTTCTTACGATCCGAGCGGTCAGACCCCGAGTTCGTGGATCGGCGCCCCGTGGTCGACCACGTTGCGTGGTCGTCCTTTCGGGTCGATGTATTGGGTACCCAGAGGCATTCCGAAAAATTTGTAGATCGTCGCGGCGAGGTCACCGGGGGTGACGGGTCGATTGAGGATCGTGCCGCCATCCTTTTCGGTTGATCCGATCACCTGTCCATGACGCAGTCCCCCGCCGGCCATCGCCATCGACATTACCAGGGGCCAATGGTTACGGCCGTCGGTGCTCCCTTGTGTCCCGAGTTGCGGGGTGCGTCCGAATTCGCCCATCGAGATCACGAGCACCTGATCGAGGAGACCCCGTTGTTCGAGATCGCTGACGAGGGTCGTGACGAGGTGGTCGTAAAGCGGCAGCAGCGGTTTGAGACCACGGCTGATCCCGCCGTAGGGAGGGATGTTGTCGCCGTGGTTGTCCCAAGTACCGCTCGCCGTGTGATAGCTCAAGTCGAGGGTGACGAAGGCGACGCCGGCTTCGACCAGTCGCCGCGCCAGCAGGGCCTGTTGGCACCAGAGGTGGTCCCCGTACAGTTGTCGCATCGGTTCGGGTTCTCGCGACAGGTCAAACGCTTCGCGAGCCCTTTCTCCGATCAACATTTCGACGGCTTGCTGTTGGAATTGATCCATCGCCTCCATCGTCCCGCTGGAGTCGATGTCGCGACGCATATGGTCGAGGTCGTTGAGGAGTTTGCGGCGCTGCGAAAGCCGATCGAAGTCGAGGCCTCGCGACAGTTGAAACATTTGCGCGGCGGAGACCTTGCCGGTGTTGTTGCCCACAAGGTCGTAGATGGGAAGTTTCGACGCGTCATTCCCCTGAACGGGGTTGAAGGCTTGACCCAAGGCACCGGCGAACGCGATGTGTGACGGGCTGCGATAGAAGCCGACGTATGGGGGAATGCCTGGGGCGTTGGACCCATGATGTTTGGCGACGATGGACGCGATCGCCGGGTAGGTTTTCGCTTCCGGGTTGACCCGCGGTTCGGCTTCCAGGTTAGCCGTTTGGAAGACCATGTTCGGTTCGTGGTTGCTCTTGCGGCAATCGACCGAACGGATCAACGTGAACTTGTCGAGCATCGCCGCCTGTTTGGGGAGATGCTCGCAGACTTGAACGCCGGGGATTTTCGTGGAGATGACACCGAAGGGTCCGCGGTTCTCCGGGGGACGGGTCGGTTTGGGATCCCAAGTGTCGATTTGGCTCGGGCCGCCCGTCATCCACAGCAAGATCACGCTTTTGGCCGGTCGGTCATGGGCCGGTCCGGCGATCGCCCGGGCTTGCAGCAGGTCTGGCAAGGTCAGCCCTGCGATCCCCGCCATCCCGGCTTTGATCGCGTTGCGCCGCGATCGGACCATCAATCCTTCGGGGGTCAGCGCGTTGAAGTGGGTGAACGCGTGCTGGTGGGAATGGCCGCTGGTAACGTTCGACTGGTGAAGCGGTTGCGGGTTGGTGCTATCGCGAAATGGCTTAGGCATCGAACGGCTCCGTAACGGGGCGAGGTACTGATG
>JBEIRZ010000021.1:0-29644 GCA_040375695.1 Planctomycetaceae bacterium | reverse complement strand
GTCAATCCGCGGCCGGCGTGGATGTCGCGTTGGGACCGACTGGTCGCCGTTTCGCCCCCGGTCGATTTGGCCCGTTGCAGTCAGAACATGCAGCGCTTCCTGCTGCGGGGCTATAACCGTTACTTCATCCATTTCCTGCTGAGGCGGTTGCCCGAACCGCTGCGGGGATCGCAAGAGGCGATGGCGAGGTTCAACCGCCCATGGCCGCGGACGTTGTGGGAACTCGATGAGCGGATCACCGCGCCGTTGAGCGGTTTTCGGGACGCCGCGGACTACTACGCGCAGGCTTCCTCAGGGCCTTGGGTCCCGGCGATCGACATCCCGACCTTGATCCTCACATCGGCCGACGACCCGTTGGTGCCGATCTCTTCTTTCGACCCCGTTGCGGAGGCGATCCGAGATCATTCCAGTGTCCGATTGCTCGTTTCAAGCGGCGGCGGACATGTCGGTTTTTTTGCCCGGGGCACCCCTCGATTTTACATGGACGAAATCATCGACCGCTGGTGCTCGCGTCGATCGCCCGTGCCGAGCGATTAGGCCAAGCGGATCACCGGATCATCGCCCAGGGTGAACGGTCTCGGGTCGATTCATCCCCGGGATCAGGGCGTTCGGGGAGCACCTCCGGCCGTGCCGCTCCTGATGACATGTCCGGTCCCCAAACCCATGCGGCATCACCATCGACTTGATAACCCAGCGGCTTGCCGCCGACAGTTACCCGCTCGTTGGCGGGAAGGCCGACCCCGTCGAGGGCTGCCAATTCTTGGGGCCATCGTCCCTCGCGGAGTTGATGTTTTTTGACCGCCAGCGAGGTTCGTGTCACCCTCCGGTCGTCCTCTTCCCTGATGATACTTTGCGAGTAGGCGCGGATCGCGGGGAGCCACATCGATGTCCACTTCGTCGTCAGATCGAATGCGGATCCCTTCTGGGTGAGCCACAGTTCTAATTCGTTCGCGCGATCCGGTAATCCGTCCAATGGGCCATCTGCGATGCGGATCATCTGGTAGTACTTTTCGAGCAGCCCGACTTTCACCGAAGGGAGACCAACGACCTTCGTCGCCGCCGCCCCGAATTCGTCCATGGTGTAATCTGTCATCCCCAGGTCGTTAAGGCTCGACAACAACATCGCCCGTTCCCCAATGAAGACCCGTTGCCATCGCTGGGCGATCTGCGAGGCATCGCGAGGCGATAATTGCGATTCGATTCGGTCGATCTCCGCCTCGTCCCATAGGCCGTAGGCCATCGAACGGCGGATCGTCGCGAGGTGAGCGAGGGCATGAGCCCGGTGGACCAAGTCGCCGACCAAACAGATTTGCCAATCGAAGGCGTCGGCGACGCCACGCAGTGATGTGATCCCCCGCAGGGCCCGTTCGGTCTCTTTCTGATAAAGGGCATGTTCGACCTCCAACTGCAGGTGCCTAGTCACTCCCCGCGAGGATTGCAGTTCTGCCAGCAGGGTCTGAAACCCCCGAAACTCGATCGGTTGCCAAACCGGTTTGGGTAGCTCCACCGCTTGATGGATCTTTTCGATCGTCGGTTCGATCCACCGCAGGTATTCCCCGACCTGTTTTTCCTCAGGCCACTGCCGATCCGGATCGGGGACGGTGATCAGATCGCCAGTCCCGATGAACGGCATTCGCTCCGAGCTGGCGATTGGTGCCGTCGCTGTCTCCAAGGCCAGCAACACTTCGCCCCAAGCCGTTGCCCCTTCCGTCCGGGTCATTTCCCGGAACCACTGTGTCATCGAGGCACTATCGATTGGCAAGTTCGAGGCGCGGATCTGTGCGATCTCGGCCTCGAAACGTTTGGCGGCTTGCCACTGCCGAATGCCCTGAGAGGCGATCACGGCAAACAGCAGGATGCTGGGTAGCAAAACGCCCCAGAACAACCAGCGGCGTCGCGTCTGAGACGATCGGATGGAATCGGTCTTCGTATTCATTTCTGCGGCACTCCTGCGGATTCTAGATTGCCCTCTTCGAAACGACGCCCCACCGCTTCGGCCTCGTCTTCCCAACCTGCGAACCATTGCGAGCCGGGGTGAAGGACGTAGGGTTGGAAACCCGGATGGACGTAGCGATTCAAGTCATCGGCGCGCCAGTAGGGGCCGATCTCTCCCAACCCGTAGGCCGATGGAGCGACACCCCACGCCTGCGCGATTCGCTCCAGCCGCTCCGGGTTGGTCCCTTGCTTCCCGGCGCGAAGCCACTGCCAGAGTTCACCGACGCGGAACTCCCCATCGTTTGCACCCGAGGTACTGACAGGAACGAAACTACCGAAGCGATGGTAGCCGCCGAGCTGCTCAGGTTCGGCCCATCGATCCTTGTTCTTGGCCGTTTGGTAAGCGGCCCAGCTCGCGGCGACAGCCCGCTCCCGTGCCCTCTGCCGCACTTCCCGATCGGCAAGCAACCCACGGACATTCGAATCGATTTCCGAACCCAGGCGTTCGCGGGATCCGGCCCGACGCAGTTCCTTGATGAGCCAGATTTCGACAAGGTCGGCCATGTCTTGTTCGATCAATCGATGGCTCATCCGAAGCCGCCTAGCGGCCTGGGCGAGCAACCGCACCGTCTCGGGATAGATCTTCGTCGCCTGTTCACGTTCCGCAGGTGTGAGCGATCGGTTGCCCTCCGCCAGCAGGCACAGTTCGGCGATCCCTCGTAGGTTTTCCAGTGCTACCCCGCTGGCGGCCGAAATCGGGATCTGGCTGGAGTCGAGTTGGTCACGGACCAGGGCGAGTTTATCGGCCCATTCGTCCCCCATCGGCCGCGGCGGGTTGTTCGGTTTCAACGGCTCGCCCTAGGTAACGGGCTCGCCGTGCATCTCACCGGAGATGACCAGTTCTTTGAGCGGTGTCGACGCCGCGAAGCCGCGAAGGCTGGCATGTCGGCCGATCTCACCGGAGATGACCAGTTCTTTGAGCGGTGTCGATGCCGATATGCCCGGCGGTGCCAGCGCGGAAAGTTCCCTCCTCGCTTCCGATGGCATCCCGGGCTCGGTCAATGACCTTGCCACCCGCGGGACGATCGGGAGGATCACCATCAAGGCCGCGAAGCCGACATTGGCGAACAGATAGCCCCAGCCGAGTCTGCGGTCCATCCAGCGGCGGGTCAGCGCCCGTGTCGCGACCAGTGGGATCAGGACCGTGATCGCCATCAGCCACCAAGGCGGGGCAAACCACACGTACGAAAGGGTGAAGTATGCTGCCGCCATCGCGGCAACCAGAGGCGCGGAGATCGAGGCGATGATCGGGCTGGGGAGGAGTTGCGCGACCCAATGGCTGGTCCCGTAGATGATCAGTACCAACAAGGTCAGCAGCGGAAAGAGGTCCGCGGCCGAGTCCCCCGCCCCTGCGACCGTCAACGCGATCAACAGGCCGAGCAAAAAGAGGGACACGATCGATGCGGGGGCGAGTTGTCGGGTCGACCAAACCCAGCCCGGAGCGATGCCGCGGTCGGCGAGGACGCGGATCCGTTGGGCGATGCTGTCACCCTGGAAGACGCTCGTTCCCAACCAGCTGACCCCCAGCACCGAAATCACGATCGACAGCGAATGCAGTCCGCCCCATACCCAAAGGCCAAGCGGCCAGATCAACGCGGCGGTGGCGAGCATCAGGCTAAGCCCCAACAGGACCATTCGGTTTTGGGCGACGAATTGCCAGACGAGGGCCGAGGGCTCGGACCTGGGCACGGCCCCTTCGGCCTGCCATCCCCATGGCTCCGAAAGCCCTTCCTCGCGCGTCGACCGCAAGCCCGTGTGGCCACCCGTGCCTTGCGCGCCGATCGCTCGACTGCCGTTCCGTTCGGCCAACCACCAAGCCACGGCGATCGAAACGATCTGACAGGTGATGAGGACCGGCGCGGCAGGGTCGATTTCGAAGTCGAACCGCCAACGGAAGAGGCTCAGGATTAGGTTCGACAAGATCACCGGGATCGTCGCGACCGGAAGGACCCAAAGGATGGCCGCCATTCCCGATCGGGTCGACCACGCGAGTGCGAAGCCAGCCATCATCAAGAACAACGTGTGGACCGGCCAGGCTAAGGTGTCGAACGCTTCGAAGAACGAGGGTGTTTGTTGGCGGCTAACCAATCGGGCAATCCCCATCAGCGCCGTCGCCAACGCCCAGAACAAAATCAGCCCCGCGCAAGCCATCAACAGCTTGACCCGCACGATCCGAATCGGCTTGATCGGCAACGACGCGAGCCATCCGAGCGTCCGTTGCTCTTTCTCGTAACTGACCGATAGCGCGCCAACCCCCGTGGCATACAGTCCGGGCATCGTCGCGGCCAGGAACGAAATACCGCCTACCACGAGGGTCACTAGCGGCGTGTTCCCCGGCAGCATGGCAACCGCAAAAAAGATCACCGCCAACAGGGGAAAGAGCAGCCCCAGTGGCAACAATTGCCGGAATTCCTTCCAGCACAATCGTCCTATCGCCAAACGATCGTTCATGGCATCTTCCCCTTTCCTACGGATCAACAAAGCTTACGCAGATTTGGTCGAGTGTGATCTTTGGGTCTGGCCGCCTGACCGATCCCTGTTTCCGCCCCGCACGCAGGCGGCGAAAATCTCTTCCAGCGACGCGGCCCTCATCGAGACCCGCGTCACCCCCGGTCGGGACCTCCAGCCATCGAGCATCTCCTCGCTGATCCCCCGAACCACCAATCGACGTTGCCGCCCTTCGGTCTGCTCGCTGAGTATTTCGGCGGGGGCCTCGACGACGGGCAATTCGACCAATGGGTCTTCGAGGCTGATCGTCACCTCGCGGACCGATTCGCGGAGTGTGCCGAGCGAATCGATTACACCAAACCTCCCTTGGTGCAGGATGGCCACTTCGTCGGCCACCCGTTCGACTTCGGCGATTTGGTGGCTCGATAGCAAGACCGTCCGGCCGGTCGCGACCCGGTCGAGCATGCTTTCGAGAAATTCGCGTCGCACCAGTGGGTCAAGGCCGGAGGTCGGTTCGTCCAGGATCAACAGCTCCGGGTCATGGGCTAGCGCCAGCGCGAGTGCGACCTTCGCGCGTTGCCCCTTGCTGAGATGCCGGATCTTGCGACCTTCGGGCACCTCATAGCGGGCGATCGCCTCCCGATAGCGATCGGTGAATCCGTCGGCGTAGAACGACGCGGCGAACCAGCCGATCTCGCCGACCCGCATCCAGTCGTAGAGCGCCGGGGCGTCCGATACGTAACCGACGCGTCGACGGATCTCCAGCGCGTCGTGTGCCGGGTCCAAGCCCAGGACTCGGCAACTCCCTGCGGACGGTTTTAAAAAGCCGGTCAGGCAGCGGATCAGCGTCGTTTTTCCCGCACCGTTCTCCCCGAGTAACGCGAACACCGTACCCGAAGGGACTTCCAGATCGACGCCTCGCAGCGCGTCGCACCCTGGGAAATGGACTGACAATCCCGACACCGAGATGACCGAACCGTTGATGGCTTGGGGCATGGAATTCGATCCTGATAAGGTTGATGGGGTGGGTTGTTGGGAACCGATCTCTGTGGGTTCGAGGGGACGGGTCATGAACCCTCCGCATCCAATGCCGAGGGGGCCGATATCGAGGGGACATTCCCCTGGAGTTCGGTCAATTGTTCGCTGACGATTCGCTTCACCTCCGCGTTCGAAAAGCCGGCATGGAGCGATTCGCTCAAGACCGACCTGAGTCGCTGGGCGATCAGGTCCCGCCGTGCTTCGATGCAGAGTCGGGTGGCTTCGGTTCGTACCGCCAAGCCCCGCCCTCGCAACGGCTCGATCGCCCCGTCGGCTTGCAGTTGCAGGTAGGCACGCTGGATCGTGTTCGGGTTGATCGTCAATTCTTGGCTCAGGGCCCTGACGCTGGGGAGGAGCTGGCCGGGGCGAAGTGTCCCCTCGGCGATCGCGAATTTCACCTGTCGTACGATCTGGTCGTAAATCGCGACGCCATTGTTGGGGTCGATCGTGAAAAACATGGGAGGCACCCACTTCGAGTAAGGGCCGGGTCATTGGCTGACCTAGTGTTCTACTAGAATAGTACACTAGGTTTCCTAGATCAAGCAGGAATTTTGCGAGCGGGCGCGAGAAGCGAAGCGATGGCGGAGGCAAAAAAAACCGCCGGGGTTTTTCCCCGGCGGCGCGTGGATCAGACGTCAATGTCTTGGCAGGCTAAAGGCCCCCTAAGGGTCATTCCGAGGCAGGCGTTTCGCCACCCAAGATGATCACCTGCGGTTGCTGTTGCGCCGGGTTGGCCCCGGCGATGAAATTAGCCTCCAGGACGCGGGCGATCCGCTCCTGGATCTCCATCAGGTGGGCGGAGCTGTAGGCGTCCATCTTCCCGCCGCACTTCGCGAGCGAAGCCGCGATCCGGTCTTTCAGTTTCCGCAAGTGCATTTTGGCGAGGGTCCCGATCGGCTTGAAGGCCGCGGTGTCGGTCGGCTCCCGTAAGACGAGGTCGATGAGCCGCTGGGCATGTTCCCGTTGCAGGTTGCGGCGGAGGCTCGTGATCATCGGCTTGCGATCGTTACGGCCATCCGGACAATCCTGGTCGAGTTCGCTCCAGACCGATGCGGTCAACTTATCGAGCATCTCGGGCAGGGTCAGTGCGTCGGCATCGGCCGGGACTCGCATTTCGTTATCGAGCACCCTGCGGAGTGTCGTCGGGTTCATCAATTGGGTCAGCGCCGAGGCCTGCATCCCGAGGACACGATCGTGGATCGGCCAAGTCGCTTCGGAAGACATCGCCGAACGGCCTCCGTCATCCAACCACTTGTCGACCGACATCCTTTCCAGGAGTTGGGGGGTCAACCCGAACGCTTCATCGCGGAAGGTCGAGTCGATCACGAAATCGAGAGCCGCCCGCTGTTGCGCGGCGGGGACGACTTCGATCGGCGGACGGTTGCCGGGGTCACCCTTTTTGTCGCGGTGCACGAACGCGCCGCCGACCCAATTGGACATCATCGTCACGGCCCGCATTTGCAGCGAAAGCGTCAGCTCATACCCGCGGCGGGCACGGGCCCAGCTCTCGCCGTCCTTGACGAATTTATCGAGCAGCCGGTCGCGATAGAGTTTAACGAGCTTCATCTGCTCTTTAGCGTAATCGAGCGGGTCGGCGCTAAAGTCGTAACGCGTCGCCAGCGGGTCTGGCCCGTTGGTGTCTTCGTCGGTGGCGTACTGAAGTTCGGGCTCGTTGCATCGCTTGAGGATTTCCGGGAGCTTCTTGTCGTCGAACGTGTAGCCATATTCGATCGCCCAGAAGTCGTAGGGTCCGATGCCATTCATCGCATAGTCGCCCTGGATTTGGCCCGACTCATAGCGGTAATTGATCGGGGTGTAGTCCATCACCGAGCCGGTGAAGGTCCGCTTCCCTTTCGACTCTTCGCTGTTGATCTGGTCGAGCTTGAGCAGTGCGGAGGCCCTGAAGTTATGCCGCAGGCCGAGGGTGTGTCCGACCTCGTGCGCGACAAGGTCGGCCATCAGCGGCCCGACGAACCATTCGGGGACCCCGTCGAGCATGTCGCCTTCCGCCTTCGTCTGGGCGACCGTCTCGGCCGGTTTATCGCCGCTGGGCTGATCGGACTTCGGCGGTTCTTCACCCTTTGGCTCTTCCGGCTTTTGACCCTCGGCTGGCTTGGCAGCGGCCTGGGCCTCCTGCTCCTTCTTTTTCTTCTCCTCTTCTTCCTTCTTTTTCTTTTCCTCCTCGGCGACTTCGTCAGCCAACAGGACCATCGCCCAATTCATCCGCGTCAGGGCCAGGTCGAGTTGGCGACCGCTGGATGCCATGCACAGGCCGTTCTTCTGGCTCGTCGCCCCGTACAGCCCGTCGTACTCGTCATCCCCCAGCAGCCTCGGGTCTGCCTGCGCCATGCCGAAGCCGGCCATCGGCTCTTGGGACTGCGCCGCGTAACGGTTGCGCAGATAATTGGCGTCTTCGGGTGAGGCGAGCCGAACGCGCGGGTCCCAATTGGGGTTTTTGCCCAACCATGCGAGCGTTTCGGGGGACATCGACTCCATCGCCACTTTCGGCATCAGGTCGTTGTAATTGAAGTTGTAATGCCGGATCCAACCGTCGGTCAGGATGATATCGGCATCGAGGATTTCGCCCGTTTCGGGATGGACGCGGCTGGGGCCGATCGCCGTACCGACGTCGTTATTGAGCCAACGGATGAAGTTAAACCGCACATCCTCCGGGTCCTTTTCCATGTGGGCACCGCTCTCGGCGTCCTGGTATTCCACGACGATCGCATCGATCAGTCCGACTTTCTCGAACGCCTTGTTCCAGTACTCGACCCCCTCTTTGACCCAGCGTCGGTATCGCACCGGGGTGGTGTGTTCGACATAGAACCGGATCGGCTCCTTGGGTGGGCTAAGCTTCAGATTCGGGTCGCGTTTTTGGAGGTGCCAACGGTTGATGAACCGGATTCGGGTGTCATCGTCCTTGTACTTGCTCAGGTCGGTATAGGACGTCGTGAAGTAGCCGATACGCCCGTCGGCGATCCGTGGCTTGAAGCCGTTGCTGGGGGTTGGGACTTCGCTGAACGAATAGTGCAGCGACTGCAGACGATTCCCTGCCCCGACGACTTCGAAGGCGACTTCGACGTTTTGCGGGAAAAGCTTCGCCTTGTTCAAGGCGACCAGTTGCGGGTTGGCGATTCGCACCGTCGGGCCGAAGAACTTGCTGGCGTTGGCGAGCAGGAGTTGGTCGAAGTCGATGACCGGCCCACCCGTCGGTCCCAGCGTGAGGATCGGGATGTCCATCAGCACTTGGTCGGTGAAGAGCCGCTTTACGGAGGCTTTCGCTTCGGGCTCACCTTCGGCGCGGATGTCAAGATTGGGTGCCAGAACCGCCAATCGCTTGTCATAGCGCCGCCATTCGATCACCCACTCGCCAGCTTGCAGACCGGCATACTCGTCACCGCTGCTGACCGTCAGGGCGACAAAGTATCGCTTCCCCTGAAACATTTTCGGGAGCTCGACGAGCAGTTGCGCGTCCTTGTCCCGCTTCCACATGTTGAATAGGCCCCTCGGGTTGGTTTGGTCCGAAGACGGGACCGCCTCATAACCTTTGATCACCTCCGGCAACGGAGGGAAATCATCGGGGGGCGGGCCCTGGGCCAAGGCTGTCGATCCAAGGGCCGCCAAGACCGCGGCCAAGAGCAGCGACAAATATTCTTTCATCGGCGACGATTTCCAATAGGACGGGGTAGACAGGTCAGTAAGGATGTGTCTGAGGGCAAGTCCCTGGCGTGCGGACGGCTGGGCCGCGTTGCAAACGCTTCAGTTTATTTCGAACCGATTTTCTCGCTTGGGAAAAAACGCCAGGATCCCCCCGCAAGCACAAGAATAATCGCGATCTGGCAATCTTTGACGATTATTCGCTCGGATTGTTCCCCGGGCCACCCGCCGGGGCCCCTTGGGGATGGAGATCGCCGCTGGGGATCGGGCCGGGGCGGGGGAATTTCACCTGGCCCGGCCCTGGGTCGATTCCGCGAACTTCCCGGTTGCGCCCGAAAGCTTCTTTCCGGTTCTCGCGGTTCGCATTGACGAGAGCCCTCAGCGGGTCGACAATCGATCAGGCGGTAAGCAAGGTTTGGACCCCTGCGACTGGACGGTCGCTCCCGAATGGGTGGATTCGCCTCCGCGGGGGTGGTCTGCCGGCCGTCGTTATGGCGATCGGGCGGGCGACCTTTCGGACCCTGCCGACCGTCGAGTTAACAGCACCCCATCGTTTCCACAGACAGAAGAACCTGCATGAGCCCGTTGCAGCAACAAGACCCCGAGATTTGGGGTGTGATCCAAGCCGAAGCCGTTCGCCAGCGGGAAGGCCTCGAGTTGATCGCCAGCGAAAACTACACCAGCTACGCCGTGATGCAGGCGGCGGGGAGCGTTTTGACCAATAAGTACGCCGAGGGTTACCCCGGAAAGCGTTACTATGGCGGGTGTGAGCATGTCGACGTGGCGGAAGATCTTGCCATCGAACGGGCGAAGCTGCTGTTCGGGGCCCAGGACGCTAACGTCCAGCCGCACAGCGGCTCGCAGGCCAACATGGCCGTGTACCTCTCCTGCCTCCAGCCGGGCGATTCCGTTTTAGGGCTCGACTTGGCGCAAGGGGGACACCTGACCCACGGGATGAAGCTGAACATTAGCGGTCAGCTCTACAATTTCCACAGTTATGGCGTCGACCCGCATCGCCATCGGCTCGATTTCGACCAGGTCGCACGGCTGGCCCGCGAACATCGCCCCAAGCTGATCGTCGCGGGCGCGAGCGCCTACCCAAGGGAGATCCCCCATGAGCGTTTCGCCGAAATCGCCAAAGAGGTTGGCGCGAAACTGTTGGTCGACATGGCGCATTACGCCGGCTTGGTGGCGGCCGGGGTTCACAACAACCCCGTCCCGCATGCCGATTATGTCACCACGACGACCCACAAGACGCTTCGCGGCCCACGGGGCGGGATGATCCTTTGCCGTCACGAGTACCTCAAAGACATCAACCGCAGCGTTTTTCCAGGGATCCAAGGGGGGCCGCTGATGCATGTGATCGCGGCCAAGGCCGTTTGCTTCGGCGAGGCGCTCCGCGACGATTTCAAAACCTACGGCCGGCAAGTGGTCGCTAACGCCAAGGCATTGGCCGAGGCCCTGATGAGCGCCGGGTTGCCGTTGGTAAGCGGCGGGACCGACAATCACCTGATGTTGGTCGACGTCACCCCGTTGGGTTTGGGGGGCAAGGTCGCCACCGCGACTCTGCACCGATGCGGTATCACGGTCAACATGAACATGATCCCCTTCGACACCCGCAAGCCGATGGACCCCTCGGGTGTCCGGATCGGCACCCCTGCCCTGACGACGCGAGGCATGGGGGTCGATGAGATGAAGCGGGTCGGGGCGTGGATCCACGAGGCGCTGTCGCACGCGGACGATGAGGCGACCTTGGAAAGGATCGCGGGCGAAGTCCGCGACCTCTGCGAAGGTTTTCCCGTCCCCGCCGACCGTGCCGCCTTGGCGATCGTTTGAACGTTTCGATACTGCCCCCTTCTCAATCTTCACCTACCGATTCCGACATCGATCCATCCCGGACTAGGAACGTATGGCAACGCATCGAATTCTGATCGCGGACGATAACGCGGCCAACCGTGAACTGCTCGAAGCCTACCTCGTCGATGTCGACTGCGAGATCGAAACGGCCGTCGACGGTCGCGATACCCTGGATAAGGTGCGGCAGTTCCAGCCCGACCTGCTGCTGCTCGATGTGATGATGCCAAAGCTCAGCGGTTTTGAGGTCTGTCGCCAACTGAAGGATCATCCCGGGACGTCGGGGGTGATGGTCCTGATGGTGACTGCCCTTAACGAACTCGGCGATATCGAACGGGCGGTCAACGCGGGGACCGACGATTTCTTAAGCAAGCCGATCAACAAGACCGCGCTGCTCAAGAAGGTCAGCACGATGTTGAAATTCAAGAGCGTTAGCGACGAATTGGAAAGGCTGCGGGCCTACATCCGCGAGATGGAAGAGCAGCCTCGTTAGCCACAGGTCTTACTTGCCCGGCCTGGGCTGATTCGCGGGATTGGCAAGCATACGGACCGGCGGCAAGACCACGCCGGTTCGGTCGGCTTCGAAACGCATCGCCCGTTCGAAGAAGGGGAACGGGAACTCAGGATTGCGGCGGATAGCGTAGCGTTCGAAAGCCAGGACTCGGGCTTGGTCCAGTTCACCCGTTTCGGTTTTTTGCACCACCAGCTTGATGTACGTTTGCCGGTCGGCTGTGGTGGCCTTCAATCGGTTGATCAACTGCTGTTCCAGCGTCGCGATCTGGCTCCCGCCCTGCTGCCCGTTACCGATCGGCTGGGTGATCTGGGCAGAGACGCCGCTGGCGAACAGCCAAAACGCTGCGGCAAGCACGATCGATTGGGCAACTCGCAACCACATCGGTGAGGATCCTTCTCCGGCGATCAGAAGACACTGCGAAGGCTTCGATAGCAACTCGGCCTGGGCCATCGCAAGTCCGGTTTTGGACGTGCAATTCCTCAATCCCTCCGCTAGGGCGGCGCTGGGCTCCCGAATCGCGCCGCAAGCGGTCAGTAAAGACGCAGTAGGTTTGCAGCTAAAAGCACCGAGTTAGCCGCCAGGGCCGCGATCGCGACCTTGCGGTTGCCCGATGCCATGCCGAATGCGGAGACCGCAATCCCGAGGGACGCGACGGCAACCCCTCCGCCCGGGAAGAATACCAACCCTGCTGACGCGAAACCGATCAGCAACCACGCGGCAACGATCGCGGCCAAGGCCGTTTGGCGTCGGACGTCTGAGACGTTCGGCGAATCGAGTTTGTTCGGCCCTGCGTTGTCGCCGGCCTCGCCGTCCGGGGGAATTTTATCTCCCCCGGGCAAGACGCCGGCCGATGTCTGTTGAGGGTCATCGCGAAGGGGATCGGATGGCGTTTCCATGGCGAGTCATTTCCTGGCCAACTGCTCGACGACCGGCTAAGCTTTCTGCGGAAGTGCAAGGGCCAGTCCGCCCAAACCCATTGCGAGCCGAGCCCGTTTGAGAAAGATCCGACCGTCTGACGATTTCCGGTTTTCCATGAACTTTGATTCGCCCGTGAAGAGACGCCCGATCGCCCAGATTCTACTCCGGCTGTCGTTCGGGGTCGCCCTGGGTTGGTTCGGTTTTGTGGGTTGGTTCGGTTTTGTGGGGTGGTGCGAGTTGACGCAGGCCGCCGACAACGACGCGTCTTTGGTTTTGGTCGCCCCAGCCTCTGACGAACCCGTGGGCTCGCTAGCTGCCGTTCGTGTTGCGCAGGGATGGCGGAGAAGCCTCTTCGCGGCGGAACCCAACGTGGCCAACATCGTCGCTTTCGATATCGATTACCAAGGGAATCTGTTCGTTTGCGAAAGCTTTCGACAGGAACGAGGGGTAACCGACAACCGTGGGCATGACGAGGAGTGGCTGCTGGCCGATCTCGCATCCCAGTCGGTACAGCAGCGGATCGATTATCACAAGCGGTTGTTGGGGGACGCCGTCTCGGAGTACAGCCGCTTCGAAGATCGCATCCGCCGGGTCCGTGACTTGGATGGTGATGGGACCGCCGACGACGCCGTCATCGTGGCCGATGGCTTTTCTCGGCTTGAGGAAGGGACCGGGGCGGGGGTGCTCGTCAGGGGCCAGGCTGTCTTTTACACCTGCATCCCCAAACTCTGGAAATTGATCGACGATAACGACGACGGACAGTCCGATCGCCGCGTCGTGCTCTCCGATGGTTACGGGGTGCGGGTAGCCTTCCGAGGCCACGACCTGCACGGGCCCATCATCGGCCCGGACGGGAGGCTCTATTTCAGCATCGGCGATCGCGGCTACAGCGTCACGACGAACGAGCGTCAGATGCTGAGCAATCCCAGTTCGGGTGCGGTTTTTCGCTGCGAACTGGATGGCAGCAAGTTGGAGGTTGTCGCTACCGGTTTGAGAAACCCCCAGGAGCTCGCGTTCGACGACTTTGGCGATCTTTTTACCGTTGACAATAACAGCGACAGCGGGGACCGCGCGAGGATCACCCAGATCGTCCGCGGCGGCGACTCGGGTTGGCGGATGCACTATCAGTACCTCCCTGACCGCGGCCCTTTCGGCAGGGAAAAGCTTTGGCAGCCCTACCATCCTGATCAGTCGGCTTACATCATCCCGCCGATCGCGAACCTGACCGACGGCCCGGCCGGTTTGGCGTTTGACCCCGGCACCGGTGGCGATCGCTCGCTACGCGGCAGGTTTTTGGTTTGCGATTTCCGCGGTTCCCCAGGGGCCAGCGGCGTGAGATCGTTTCGGCTCGAGCCCCAAGGGGCATTTTACCGCCTCGCGGATCATGCGGAGCCGATCTGGGGCCTGTTGGCGACCGACGTCGCGTTTGGCCCCGATGGCGCGATCTGGGTCAGCGATTGGGTAGAAGGTTGGGACGGGGTTGGCAAGGGGCGTGTCTATCGGTTCCTCGGCCCCGACAACGATCCGGCCCAGAACGCCGAGGTAAACGGGTTGCTAAAGCAGGACTGGTCGGTCGTCCCCGCGGACCGATTAGAGGGATTGCTCGCCCATGCCGATCGCCGCGTCCGGAACGAGTCGCAGTGGCAGCTTGCCGAGCGGGGCGAGGCGGAGCGCCTGATCCATGTCGCTTCCAACAAGGCCCTGCCCCGATTGGCGCGGTTGCATGGCGTTTGGGGTGCAGAACAGTCGGTACGTCTGAAGAAGGCCGGCGCCGACCAGCTTTCGACGGTCAGCCGTGGCCTGATCGGCTTGCTCAATGATCCTGACGAATATGTCCGAGCGGCTGCGGCGGACGCCGTGGGCGACCGTCAATGGTCCGAAGGTGAGAACCGATTGGTCGAGATGCTCGCCGACCCGGCGGCGCGTGTCCGAATGCATGCGGCACTCGCCCTGGCGGCGCTCGGCCCCGCCGTAACCGATCCGACGTGTTGGGATCGCTTGGTCGAACTGCTTGCCGCTAATGAAGATCGAGATCCGATCGAGCGTCACGCCGCGATCGTGGCCCTTGCCGCAACGGCCAACGCGAAAAGGCTTGCTGGGCTTGGGACGCATCCTTCGGTCAGCGTCCGGCGGGCGGCGGTGGTGGCCTTGCGCCGCCGCGGCGACTTCGAGGTCGCTCAGTTCCTCCAGGACACCAGCGCTGTTGTCGTCGCCGAGGCGGCTCGCGCCATCCACGACCAACCGATCGCGGCCGGACTCGATTCGCTCGCCGGTCTCTTGGTAATGGGGGTTTCGGACGATGGGGTGATGCGGCGGGTGCTGAACGCGAATTATCGGTTGGGTACCCCGGAAGCGGCTGCCGCCTTGGCGGCTTATGCCGCGGTGCCGACCAACCCGATCGGTCTGCGGCTCGAGGCGATCAAGATGCTCGCCGATTGGGGCCGACCCGACCCGAGGGATCGCGTTCTCAACGAATATCGTCCGCTCCCGGAGCGTCCCGCGGCGGTCGCGAAATCGGCCCTGGCCAAGGTCCTCCCGACAATCTTAAAAAACGCCGATGAAGCCCGCGAACTGGCGATCGTGGTCGGGGCCGATTACGGGATCCCCGAAGTCGTACCGGTCCTGCTTTCGCGTGTCGCCGATACCGGCTTGAAGCCCGAATCGCGGGCCGATTCGTTGCGGTCGTTGGGGCGTTTGCGGCCCGAAGCCGCGGCCCAAGCCGCTTTGGGCTTGACCGATTCGTCCGAGACCCGGCTCCGAATTGCCGCGATGGAAACGTTGGCCGAAGTCTCCCCAGAGCAAGGGGTCGACCTCGTCATCAAAGGGGTCGATAGCGAGGTCTTGTCGGAACGACAAACCGCCTGGGATCTCGCCGCGAAGTACGCTTCCTCGCGGATCGACGAGCGTATCTCCAGGGGTGTGGCCGATTTGGTCGCCGGTACGTTCCCCCCCGACACCGCGCTCAACCTGTTCGAAGCGGCAAGCGCCAGAGAGGGGTTGCCCTGGACGGAGTTGCTGCGGGGACATCAGGAGAAACTTCAGGCGGAAAACCCGCTGGGGCGATGGTGGTTTTCGCTCAGCGGCGGTGACCCTCGTAAAGGTGCCGAGGTGTTCAAACGGACGCAACTCTCTTGCGTCCGTTGCCACCGTGTCGGCAAGGAGGGGGGCGAGGTCGGCCCGAACCTCTCCTCGATCGGCAAGTTTCGCGATCGCGCTTACCTTTTGGAATCGATCTGTCTCCCCGATGCGAGGATCGCCGAAGGGTTCGAAACGGTCGTCATTGCGGACGATGCGGGCCAAGTCCACACCGGGATCGTTCAGGGGCAAGATGACCAATCGGTCCGTTTGATTCGGCCCGACGGTACGAGCGAAACGATCCTTCGAGATTCGATCGTTGATCAGAAGCGAGGCAAGTCGGCGATGCCGGAGGAATTGGTCCAGTACCTTACCCCTCGCGAACTTCGCGATCTGGTCGCGTACTTGGCCGGTCTTCAAGCCGACCCGATGGGGGTCGAATCGGCCGATTGACGACAGCCGTTCGCCGGCGACGATCACGTCGTGAGGCTCAAACCGCGGTTTCGGCTAGGCCGATGGCTTGGCCGAGCCTTCTCGCATCAGGCGGTCCAGCACGCCGTTGACGAATCTCGGGCTGTTGCGGTCACCGTAGCGTTTCGCGAGGACGACCGATTCGTTCACCGCCACCCGACCCGGGGTGTCGCCGAACAGGATCTCGTAGGCCCCCAAACGCAGGACATTCCGGTCCGTCACCGCCATGCGAGACAGGGCCCAGTTCGTCGAAAGTTTGGAGATCCTTTCGTCGAGCAAAGCCCGCTTTTCGAGGGTCCCACGCAGCAGGGAATCGGCGAAATCGATCAAAGCCTTGCGTCCTTGCAGCCGGGAATGGATGAAAGCTCTCGCCGATTTGGCGTCCCGATAAGGGTTGATGTCGGCCTCATAAAGCAATTGAAGGACGATTTCGCGGGCTCGGCGTCGAGTTGCCATGGGACCTGAAGGTTGAAAGCTTGAGGCGTGAACGGATCGGTGCGGGCGAAGGTCGGCCCCGGATTAACGCCGATCTGCCCGAGATTCGCAAGGCGGGAAGTAGATTCGTGGACCTGTTCGGGAGACCGCCGTGACCGCCGACGCCGAAGATTCACATTTCCCGCCCTGCCGATCATGGTAGATTGGTTTGTCCCCATTTTCGCCAAGTTTTTCGGATGGCGTTCCGATTCGGCGAACGCGACAGAGGCGAGGGGCTGGCCGTTCCCCAGGACGCGGATAGGCGATGCGGATCGACTTGGCGATAACCGAGCTTTCTTTTGGGGGGGCCGAGCGGTGTCTGACGCAGCTGGCCATCGGTTTGCAGCAACGCGGGCACGACGTTCGCGTCCTGTCGATCGGGTCGTTGCCTCAGGGCGATCAGGCCCAGCTCGTGGTGGCGCTTCAGGACCAGGGGGTCGCCGTGGAGGCCGGGGGGTGGGATCGGCCTCGCCAAGTGATCCAGGCCTACTGGTGGCTGCGTGAACGTTTTTTGCGCAACCCCCCTGACCTGCTTCAGACGATGCTTTATCACGCCAATGTGTTGGCGACTTGGGCGGCGAAGTCTGTCGGGGTCCCGGTTCGCATCGGAGGGATGCGCGTCGCCGAACGCTCACGCTTCCGCGAACTTCTGGAAGCCCGTGCGATCGCTCAGATGGATGCCTTGGTCTGTGTCAGCGATTCCGTTGCCCGGTTCGCGATGTCCGCTTTCCCCCGAGCGATTCGCGGTTTGGAGGTGATCCCCAACGCGATCGACATCGATGCGATCGATCGCATCGTCCCTGCCGCTTGGGACCAGATCGGTTGGCCCAACGATTCCCAGGTCGTCCTCTTCGTGGGGAGGTTGCATCGTCAGAAAGGGCTCGATCTGCTGGTGGAGGCCATCGAGCCGCTCCTCGCGAGGTACCCCGAGATGCGGTGCTGCCTCGTCGGCGAAGGCCCGCTAAGGGCGACCCTGGAGTCGGTGGAAGAACGGTTGGGTCGTGATCGATTTCGACTCCTCGGCTGGCGGCGCGATGCCGTCGCGATGATCAAGGCCTGTCGCCTGCTTGTCCTGCCAAGCCGCTACGAGGGGATGCCCAACGTCGTCCTCGAAGCGATGGCAGTGGGTAAACCGATTGCCGCGACAAAGGTGGAAGGGGTCAGCGAATTGCTCGGTGACAACGCCCCGTACCAAACGACCCTCCCCGAGGACCCATTCGCCTTCGCTGCGCTCGTCGAAGACCTCTGGGTAAACCCGACCGCCAGCCAAGTACTGGCCGAGCAGAACCGCACCAGGGCCGTAGAATCGTTCTCCGTGCCGCAGATGGTCGACCGTTATGAAACCCTTTACCGCTCGTTGCTGTGCTGAGCCGGCACCGGGTATCCGGCCCAAATGCTGGCATTTAATGGCGTCTTTTTTTCCTTTGTCGTCGATGTCTCCCGCTCGACGTGGTGCCGGGAAATGGCCTTAAAGTCTTTGTTATCAGAGGCTTAGGGCTAATCGTTAGCATCTCGCTGTAAAATTAATTAAACCATTCCAAACAAGCACTGGTTTAAGTTTCGCTTGTGGGTATGCTTTGACTTGTCGACCCTCTCGGTCGTCTTCCGCGAGTTCGCCTTGCGTGGGTTCCTGGTGGCATCAGCTTGCGGCCACGGGCTGATTCCTCTTTGATTCACATCGGTGGGATACCGGCGTCGAGTCGCTCACGGACCGGGTGCAGGATGCACCCGGTCGCGAACCACTTTTTTGCTGTGCCCGCGATGTGTTCTTTCGCAGGGGCTCGCAGCGGCAGTGCTCAGCGGTTGCTGGGATCACTCGATTGACGCTTTCCCATTGTCATTTCCCGGATATTGGTAGCGTTTGGCCAATCGGACAAGATGTTTGGCAGATCGATAGGCCTCCGCCATCGACAATTTGCTTTGTCCCCGCGTCCGGTCTGTAAAAACGATCGGAACTTCTGCCATTTTTCCCCCGGAACGGTCGATCCGAACGAGGATTTCTTCGAGGATCGAGTAGCCATCGCTTTCGAGCGTGTCGGGCCGGATCGCGGCAAGCGTGGCGACGCGGTAACAGCGGAGGGAGCCGCTGCAATCGGAGACGGGCAGATTGAGCTTTTTGACGGCAAAGCGATTGACCAGCCGGCTCATCCAACGCCGTCGTCGGGGCCACCCCTCGATGCGCCCCCCTGGGCAGTACCGCGACCCGACGGCGACGTCCAACCCGGGGTCCGAGGCGATGAGTCGGACCAAATCGGGGATCGCCTCGGGTGCGTGGCTGAGGTCGCCATCGAGGTTGACGAGGTATTCGTAGCCTCGCTCGACGGCGTATTGCAGCGCGGCCCGAATTGCCCCGCCCAATCCCCTTTCGGTTCGGCTCAGCACGCGGATCCTGGGGTCGCCGCGGGACGCTTCGATCGCCCACTGGCCGGTTTGGTCCGGAGAGTTGTCATCAACCACCAGCAGGTCGGCGGTCGGCACGGCCGCGAAAATCCTGGTGACGAGTTCCGGCAAATTGTCCCGTTCGTTGTAGGTGCAGACTGCCACCAGGAGCGGCTTTAACGCGTCGTACGGTGGGCCATCACGCCCCTTTTCGGCGGTGCTGTCAGTGCCTTCGACCAACGGGAGTCATCGGGGTGGGAGTTAGGAGGGGACGATGCCGATCGCGATTTGCTGAGCGAATCGGGGGAGTTCATCCGCAGGACCGGCCAGACCGACCACCAAGTCACGCAACGGTCCTCCGGGGCGGGCTACAGCCAGTGTCGATTCGATTCGGGCTTCTTGGGGAAGGCGTGAGGCGATCCGACGGATCCCGAAGCGACGCAGCGGCTTCAGAATGGCGGACGCGACGGGCGCTGGCAACCAGGGGCCTTTCCAGCCGTATTTTCTTTGTTCAACGCCCCCTCCGGTTAGCCCGAACCGGTGCCCAGGGAGCAAATCGAGCCGGACCGTTCGCCCGGTCCGTTCGATCAACCCCCGGCAGAGGGAGATATAAAAATCGTCGGCCAACACCAGCCGCGGGTCGATCACCAGGACCGGGGTCAGGCCGCAGCGAGATTCCAGCTCGCAAACTGCCCGAACCAAAGGTTCCAGTCGATCGAATTCCGGTTGCTCAAGATGCCCTTCCATGCCCTACCTTTTACCTTCGACCGCGAAGGCGGGAAAAGAGATCCTGGTAACTCTGATCGACCTCCCGGGTCGGTTTACGCATCCCCCCCGATGCGAAAAATCCGGCGTGGGGCTCTTCGATCACCGCGACCCCCTCTTCGTCGATGACCAACAGGTCACGATCGTCGCCGGCGATGGCAAAATCGTCTGACGGCGGTACGGTTGCCGTTTCCCCCCGGCGTGCCGCGTTGACATCCCGGCTGAGCCTCCGGATCTCTGAATGCAACCGATTCTCCGCTTCGACGCAATCGAGATCTTCGACCTTCGCTAAGATCGGCCGTTGATGCGGCGGGGGTTCCAGCGATACCGGCGTGTCGCTATCAAAACCTTGGCCGAACAGGAGTTCATCCGGCGGGGCCATTCGCCGATCGGCTCTCATTTCGGCGCTTGAGTCTTCGGTGTGCAATCGTGGGCCAGGGCGATCGTTGGCTTGGGAGATCGAATGCGGCCGCGGCGGTTCGGCTCGCGATCGTTCGATTTCCGGGGACAGGAGTCGATCGTCGAAATGCGATGAAAAGCAATCGATCATCGTCAGGCCGACGAGCGGGTCGGAGAGGCCGGGTGACGGATCCGCCTGCGGTCGCCATGGCGGCTCGGCGTCCCCTTCGACGCTATCAATCGTCGGCGGTGTGTGATCGATGGCCACGGCGATTGGTCGTGATTCGGTCGCCGGCTGCGTCTCTTCCAGGTCGCCGAATTCGATCTCCGACCCGTGCGGGCGAACTTCGGCTTCCATCACCGGACTGGGCAATTGTTGCGCTTCGGCCCAGGCCTGCTGAACGGTCGGATGGTCGACTCGCTTGAGCTTACGCGAGTGGGCGATGTCGATCGCCGCGTCCATCAGGTGATTGATCAGTCGGGGTATGCCGTTGGAAGCGAAATGGACCGCCCTGAGTGCCTCTTCGTCGACCTTCCAATTGGTAGCAGCGAGCGATAAACGGACATAATCGGCTACCTCCTCGTAAGTCAGAGGGTGAAGGTAGCAGCGGACAGCGACTCTCTGGACAAACGATTCCAACGACGGGTCTGCCAACTTCTCGTCGAGGCCTGGCCCGCCTAGGAGGACAGCCTGGACGAGCGGCCTTCCACCGCGGATCAAGTTCGTCAGCATCCGGATCTCTTCGAGCAATTCCGGACCGAGGATTTGCGCTTCGTCGATCAACAGCAGGACCGGTTGGGCCGACCTCCGCCCGTCGCCCAGCGCCTCAATCAAGCAGAGGTGCAAGGCGTCGTCGTCCTGGTCCTGAATCGTCTTTGTCGCGACCTTCCGACCGGTCCCGAGGTGCAGCAGGATTTGGCGGATCAGGCTTCCTCGGCGTGTGATGGGCGTTTCACCGACCCCAACGACGCGGTGCGTCGAAGCGAATTCCTGGCGTAATTTTTCCCCCAATAAGGTCTTCCCTGTGCCGGGAGGTCCGATGACAACTGCGAGCGTTTCCCCACGCTCCAGCATCCGCCGGGTCTTCCGGTAGGCATCCTCGATCGGGCCGATCGGCAAGTATTGGCCGGCATGGGGTGGGCCCGAAAAAGGGCGTTCCAGGTCGGCCGAAATGGGCTGGCTCATCGCGGGCTCGGTTGATTGGGTAGGGGTGGGCAAATCGCTCGGCAATTTGCTAGCGTCACCAATGGGGCCGCCCGAGGTGTTGAACCTTCGGGTTGGCGTCCCGTCATTCCGTTTTTTCGGCAGGGGTTATGCAGTCGCTACAGTCGAACTTCTTGGGGTGCGGAAATCGCCTCGGCCCTGCTCTAAAAGGTACAATCTTTTGCTGGTTGCACCTCGTCTCGGCCTTCCGGTCGAGTGACTCGTCCCCCCACCCATCCGATCGCGATGTCCCTATCAACTCGATCCTGCTCATGTCTGCTGTCGGTCATCTTTCTGATCTCGGGGGTGCTCGTTGGCGTCCTGATGGTTGACCGGGCGAGGGCTGCTGACCGGAATATCTTGCTGATCATCACCGACGACGAGAGTCCGACGCTGGGGTGTTACGGCGATCCGGTCGCCAAGACACCGGCGATCGACGCCATCGCGGCGGATGGGGTTTTGTTCCGCAGCGCGTTCGCCACCACGGCATCGTGCAGTGCCAGTCGCAGCGTGGTGTTGAGCGGGCTTCACAATCATCGCAATGGGCAATATGGCCACCAGCACCATTTCCACAAATTTCTGACCTTTGAAGACGTCGGCCGATTGAGCCTGCCGAATGTGCTCGGGACGGTCGGCTACCGCACCGGCCACATCGGAAAATATCACGTCGGGCCGGAACACGTTTACCAGTTTCAGACATACCTCCGCGGGAACGCTCGCAACGCGGCGCAAATGGCCGAGTCGGCACGCGAGTTCCTGACCGCGGATGACGCGCGACCCTTTTTCCTTTACTTCGCCCCGGCCGACCCGCACCGTGGTGGCGGTCTCGACCAGTCGTCATCCCTCGAGTTGAAACCTGACCTTTTTGGGAATCGGCCTCGTCGGGGGAGTTATCCCGGTGTCGAGGAGGTTTTTTTCGAACCTGGCGCCGTCCCCGTCCCGAAATTCCTTCCGGACACGTCGGAGACTCGCGAGGAGCTGGCGCATTACTACCAATCCTGCTCACGGGTCGACGCCGGGGTTGCGAGGTTGGTCGAGATCCTTCGCGAGGCGGGGCTTTACGACAAGACTTTGATCGTCTTCACCTCCGATCATGGGATGGCATTCGCGGGGGCAAAAACGACCGTTTATGAACCCGGGTTGCGGGTACCCTTGGTAGTTCGCGACCCTGGCCAACCGCGTCGAGGTGTCAGTTCGGAGGCGTTGGTCAGCCACATCGACCTGACCCCAACGCTCCTCGATTACGCGGGGGCGCTCGATCGCGAGAAAAATGCCCCGAAGGTCTTCGCCGATCGGCCCAAGCCGGACCGAACCGCTGGTCCGGCCGAACCGGCCGATAATTTCAATGGCGGAAAGGCATTCGACGCCTACCACGGCCGCTCTTGGCTGACGAACCTCGCCGATCCCGCGAAGCCCCATTGGGAAACGATCTTCGCCTCGCACACGTTCCACGAGATCCAGATGTATTACCCGATGCGTGTCGTTCGCGACGACCGTTACAAATTGATTTGGAACATAGCGCATGGCCTCCCCTACCCCTTCGCGTCCGACCTGTGGGCCGCGTCGAGCTGGCAGGCGCAGTACCGCCAGGGTCCCGAAGCGACCTACGGTGCGAAGACTGTCGACCAATACGTGAGAAGGCCGCGGTTCGAGCTTTATGATATCCGCAATGACCCTGACGAGACGACGAACCTTGCCGAAAGCCCAAGTCATACCGAGACGTTGCGGGTCTATCAGGAGAAGCTGAAGCGATTTCAACAGGCGATGGATGATCCCTGGATCAGCAAATGGGACTACGAGTGATCGTGGCCCCGCCCCGTTCGAATTGGCCGGATCAGTCTTCGTAGGCGTGAAGGCGCAGCTCTTCCAGGGTCGCGAATTCCAAAGCCGAAACGTGGGTTGCCTCGAGCACGACCGGTGGGGCTTGGCCGGCGTCAAAGGCTTCTTTCCACCGCGAGGCACACAAACACCATCGGTCGCCCGCGCGCAGGCCGGGGAATTGGAATGCGGCGTTTGGGGTGATCAGGTCGTTCCCCCTCGCCCGGCTGAAACGCAGGAACTCGTCCGTCATTACGGCGCACACCACATGCAGCCCGGCGTCGGACCCGCCCGTGTTGCAGCAGCCGTCTCGATAGAAACCCGTCATCGGATCGGTGCTACAGGTTTGTAAGTCGGTTCCCAGAACGTTCTTCGCGGTTGGCATGAATCACCTTGGGGCCTGTCGCCGGCGCCCGTACGGCCCGACGTCTTTTTGAAACTTATCTTACTCGGTTGTCGAACGATAGCGTCCGACCGGTCGTCGCCGTCGCTCAACTGGTCAGTTGATCCAGCCGGCGCTTCAATTCCTCGACCTCGGTCTCCAGCCTTGTGACCCTCTCGCGAAGGTCGTGTTCGGATCGATTGTCCGGTGCGTTCCCGCCACCCAGGTGTTCCCTCGAAGGTTCGGTTTCCGCAGACGACGAGACCTTTTCACCCAAATATTGTTGCTCGTCGGGGGGATAAAGGGAGTGGGCGAAGATTTGGCCGCGGCCCGGTGGGGAGAGTGCCTGCACCAAGCCGGCGGTACGGAGCTGGTCGATCAGCGTCACCATCCCGTCCAGGTCGGCGAAGTCATGCATGCGAGCCGCCCGGGCACGTAATTCCCCAGCCGTTTGAGGCCCCCTCAACAGCAACTCCGCCATCACCGCAGCCCCCGCCGCATCGACCCCGAGCCATTCGTATGCCGCGTGACGGTATTTGTTCACCCTCCCGCTCCCTTGGATCTCGCGCACCGCACCGACCCCCTTGAGGTTGTCCAGGGCGATCGTGACGTCCTCGTCGTCCAATTGCATTTGGGGGGACCGGTTCGACTTTTGGTTCGAGCCCGCGACGAGCGACGAGATCGTCAACGGGTACTGGTCCGGCGTCGTCTTCGCCTTCTCGACCAACACCCCCAGCACCCTTCGCTCGTTCCGACCGATCGGCTTCCACTTCGCACCTTCGCCCGCCGTGGTCTCAGATCCGTTCATCATTTTGTCCCTCGCTGTCATGAATGCGTGAAGTAGAAATGGGGCTGTAGCAACTCTGAGCGGTTTTCGTGATCGCCGGGGCGATCACGGTTCCTCGGCTTTTTCCTGGAACGATCCGTGCGTCCAACGGACCTCCGCGGGTGGTTCGAGCGTGTAGTCGCCTACCCCACGGTCGGCCCATTCGCCATTCACCCGAAAGGTCCAACCCTTCCCCTCCGCCGTGCCGATGCCGCCAATCGATTCGACGAAGGTGGTGCTCCCGCTGCCGCGCATCTTGATCTCTGGGTCATCGATCGAGCGCATGACTTGGGCGATCGTTGTCCCGCTCGCCACCCCCGCGATTTCTTTGCGGATCTCGCCCCCGTCCTCCGTGGCGATCACCACCGTGACCGTCCCGGCCGGCGCATCGGACTTCGGAGGGGCGACTTCGACCGCCGAACCGGAGCATCCGACGATGCAGGCGATGGCCAAGAAGATCGTCCCGAGTATCCCCGACCGTTCGAGCCGACCAGAGGCTGGACGGGTAACGGCGGGGCAGGATCGAGCGATGGACGAGTGGCTGCGGATGTGCTCTTGGGGCATGGTTCTGGCCGATCACGCGAGGTCCGATGAAATCGTGTCGCCCTGATCCTGATGGGGTGTCGGAGTTCTGGGCACCCTTGGTTTACCATATCCGCATGATTTCGAAACCAGCCACCAGCGATGAGCGTATGCCAAGCGATGCCGAGGGCCCCGGCGGCGTTCCACCGATTGATTCGCCGCTGCTGCTCGTCGGTGCAGGGATCGTGGGTCGTGCGATCTTCGATCATTGTCTCGGCCACGGCCTGACGGTCTGTTTGGCGGACGTCGACGCTTCGGCTTTGGCGAGGGTCGAACGGGGGGTGATGTCAGGTGCCGAGGGGGTTCGCGGTTATCCGGTCAGCTTGCCGGTCGAAGGCTTGTCGGCGATCGGATTCGGTGACGCGTCGGCATTTGAGTCGTTTCGGCCATGGTTGGTTCTCGAGTCGATCACCGAACGACTCGACCTTAAGCAAAATTTCTTTGCCGCGGCGGCACGGGCCTGGGGCCCCGCTTGCGTCTTGGCGACCAACACTTCGAACCTTCGCGTCGCCGATGTTTTCGCCGCGGTCCCGGATCATCCCAACGCTTTGGGGATGCACTTTTTTATGCCCGTTGGGCAGAGGCCGCTCGTCGAGCTCATCCCCCGCGAGGCGACCCCATCGTCCGCCCTGGAGAGCTGCCGTGAATTCGCACTTCGGCTGGGTAAAGATTCGCTGCAGACGGGAGACCAGCCGGGTTTTGTTGTCAATCGGCTGTTGGCCCCCTATCTGAACCAATCGCTCCTGCTGCTGGGCCGGGGTGTGGGGCCGTCGATGCTCCATGCCGCGGCGCTCCGGTTCGGGATGCCGATGTCTCCTTTGGAATTGATCGATCGGATCGGCATCCGGACCGCTTTTGACTCGGGCCGCGTCTTTTGGCGTGCGTTCCCCAAACGAATCGACCCGGCCCCGATCCTCCCCGGGATGATCAAGGCAGGTCGGTTGGGGGCGGTCGCGGGGGGCGGATTTTTCGATCCCGCACGGATCGATGAAAAACCTGGCGATTCACACCCGGTCGATCCGATCGCACAAGCGGTGATCGCCCGTTATGCCCGGGAGGCTCGCGTTTGGGATCTGGACGAGGTTGTCGTCCATCTCGCCGCGCCGATGTGGATCGAGGCGGCGGAGATCTTGGCCGATCGGGTGGTCCGTTCGACAGAGTCGATCGAGCTGGGGCTGCGTGGTGGCCTGGGGTATCGCCGTGACTTCATCCCGTTCTGCGATTCGCTGGGAGGATCCATGTTAAAAGTGATCCGAGAAAACTCGGGGGCAGCGGCTTTTAACGCGGGTCAGGTTCTGATCGAATTGCTCGAAGGAGGGCATTGGCCAGCCTCGGCGCTGAATCGTTACGCCGGAGTCTGATGCCGAGACCGTGTTGACGGCTGACCCGCGTCAACCTTCACTGCCGTCGGCACCACTGAGGACGGCCATGAACGCTTTTTGGCTGATTTCGACATTCCCGACCGCCTTCATCCGCTTCTTCCCTTCTTTTTGCTTCTGGAGCAATTTGCGTTTACGCGTGATGTCACCGCCGTAGCATTTGGCAGTAACGTTTTTCCGCATCGCCGGGACCGTCTCGCGGGCGATGACACGGCTTCCGATCGCCGCCTGGACGGCGACTTCGAACATGTGTCGCTCGATTTCCGCCTTGAGTTTCTTCGCCACGGCGCGACCACGTCGGTCCGCGTCCGCACGGTTGCAGACGACGCTCAAGGCGTCGACGCGGTTCCCGTTGACGAGGATGTCAAGCCTAACGAGTTCGGCCGGTTCGTAACCGACCATCTCGTAATCGAGCGTCCCATAGCCGCGGGTCGCACTTTTGATCTTGTCGTGCAAATCGTAGATCACTTCGGCCAACGGGATATCGTAGGTCAACATCGCCCGTTGGGTGCCGATGTACTCTTGTCCCCGCTGGATCCCGCGGCGCTCTTGGGCAAGCCGCATGATCGCCCCGATGTACTCGGTCGGGATCACGATGTTGCACCGGACGATCGGCTGGCGAAACTCCTCGATGTCGCCCGCGTCGGGGACGTCTTGGGGCTTATGGATCGTCAGGGTCTCGCCGTTTTTCGTCACGATCTCGTAGGTGACGTTCGGTGCCGTTTGGACCAGGTCGACATCGGACTCCTGTTCCAGACGCTGCTGGACGATTTCCATGTGCAACAGGCCGAGGAAGCCGCACCGAAAACCGAAGCCTAGGGCGTCGCTCGTTTCAGGTTCGAAATCGAAACTCGGGTCGTTGATCGCCAACCGTTCGAGCGCCTCCCGCAGTTCGGTGAAATCCTGCCCGTCGCTCGGGAACAGCCCGCAGTAAACCATCCGCTTGGGACGGTCATAGCCCGGAAGCGCCGCGGCAGCATCCGGGCCGGTGGTCGAGACGGTATCGCCGATGTGGACATCACCCAACGACTTGATGTTGCAAATCAGATAACCGACCTGACCTACGGTCAGTTCGTCGCACGCTTTGCGGCCAGGAACGAATTGGCCCAACTCGACGACCTCGTGTTGCGTGCCGGCACGCAGCAACCGGATCTTTTGTCCTTTGCGAACCGTCCCGTTCATCATCCGGATATAGGTGATCGCCCCGCGGTAGTCGTCGTAGCTCGAATCGAACACCATCGCCTGCAGGGGGCCGTCGGCCGTGCCGCTGGGGGGCGGGACCTGTTTGATGATCGCCCGCAACAATTCGTCGACCCCGACACCCGTCTTCGCGCTCACCTTGACGCAATCCTCTGGTTCGATCCCCAACGTTTGGTTCATCTCCTCGGCGACTTCTTCGGGGCGCGCGTAAGCGAGGTCGATCTTGTTGATCACCGGGATGATCTTCAGGTCGTGTTCCATCGCGGCGTAGGCGTTGGCCACGGTCTGTGCCTCAACCCCCTGGAAGGCATCGACCAGCAGCAGCGCCCCCTCACAGCACGCCAGCGACCGGGAAACTTCGTAGTGGAAATCGACGTGGCCAGGGGTGTCGATCAGGTTGAGCTCGTAAAGCTGGCCATCGAGCTTGTAACGCATCGAAACGGCGCGGGCTTTGATCGTGATCCCCCGCTGTCGTTCGAGGTCAAGGTCGTCCAGCAGTTGCTCTTTCATCAGGCGCTTGTCGACCGTGCCCGTGAATTCCAACAGCCGATCGGCGAGCGTGCTCTTGCCGTGGTCGATGTGAGCGATGATGCAGAAATTGCGAATGAATTGAGTCATATCAGAATGGTAAGTGATTTCGATCCTGCGACGCGATCCCACCCTGAGGGCTTGGGAACGGGCCTGATTGCGGACAGCTTAGAAGGATTAACCCAATCCCCCGGCGGCCAAGCGGTCTCGGGCATACCCGGCCGCCCCCAGGTATCCCGCATCCGGGCCCAGGAGTGCAAAGCCGATTCGGGTCCCTGAGAAAACGTTGTCGAAGGTCCTCTGGCGAAATTCCCTGGAAATCCCCTCCAGAAAACGTTGACCGATCCGGCAATCCTGGCCGCCGAACGTCATCGCCCCGCCGATCACGACCAGTCCCGGGTCGAGGACATGGACGATCGTCGTGACGCCGACCCCTAACCACTTTGCCGCTTCGTCAATGATCTCCAGCGCTAAGGGGTCGTCGGCCAGGGCGGCGTGATGGACGTCCAAGGCGGTGATTTCACCGTCGATCTGTCGCAGCCAACCTCCCCCTCCCGCACCCACTCGCTCTTTCGCCCGCCGGGCGACCGCCGACGCCGATGCGTAGGCTTCCAATTGGCCCCTTCCCCCGCCCCAGACGCAGAGCCTCGCGTCGGGCGCCGAATCGACGACCAAATGGCCGAATTCGCCGCCAAAACTGTTCGTCCCGTGAACCATTTGCCCTTCGATTACGATCCCCCCGCCGACCCCCGTCCCGAGCGTTAACAGCACCATCGAATCGGAGGCCTCGCCCCCACCCAGCCAATACTCGCCGAAGGCCGCCGCGTTCGCGTCATTGATGAATGCGACCGGTTTGCCGATCAAGCCGGCTAAGCAGTCACGGAGATTGAAGTCGGACCAGGAAGGGAGTTGCGGCGGGGCGACCAACATTCCCGTCCGAATCTCCATCGGCCCAGGGGCCCCCAAGCCGATCGCGGCCAAATCCTGGCGATCGATGCCGAGCTCCGACTCGAATCGCTCCAGCGCCCCTGCCACGCGTCGCATCGCCGCAACGGGCCCTTCGGCTTCTCGTGTTTCGATCGATCCGGACTGAAGGACCCTTCCCTGATCATCGACCAATCCGAGCTTGATCCCGGTCCCGCCGACGTCCACCCCAAGGAAATAGGGGGGACGAAAAAGGGGGGGGTCAGAAGCGGATACCGCGACGGTTCGGTCGGATAGACTCATTAGGTGATCGTCGGGAAATGTAAGCCGTAAGACAACGCGAGTATAAAATTTGACCCAGTTTTCCACAACGAGCGTTTCGGAGAGCCCCGTCCGCCCCTAGCCGTCCGCCCCTAGCCGCCCGTTCCTTGACGCTTGCGTCCCGGGTCACCCCCGCCGGCCGTATTGAAAGCGGCATGGATACCGATCCTGTTCACCGATTTTCCTCACAGCGGTGCCGGAAGGTCGCGGCGACGGAATACCCAGATGGCCACCCCGTAAAACAGCAACCCGCCGGCGAGCAAAAGCAGCGGATAAACCCCGGGTCCGAACCAGGATTCCGCGTCTGGCCCGGTCAGCCGCCACGGCGCGGCCCAACCCTCTTTGGCGATTAACGCGATCTGCTTTTGCGGCCGGTACCAATTGAAGAACGACCAGCCCCGCAGCCAATCGAGCCGTTCCGCCGATTTCCCCAAGCCGAAGACGACCAACTGAATGACATAAACTGTCAGGACCAACCCGATCGTCCTCCAGC
>JBEIRZ010000451.1:0-3508 GCA_040375695.1 Planctomycetaceae bacterium | reverse complement strand
GTGCGGGGGCGATCACGTCGAGAACCCTCTGAGTGAAAAATGTTGGATGAAGGTCAGGTGCGGTCGGGCAGTGCTTGTATCGGGCAGTGCTTGATCGGGCACGGTCAGTGTCGGTCGATCGGGATGACCGGTTATGTTTTTTCTGGGCTCGGCGTTGCTTATCGCATCGGCCGGCCCCAAGTAAGGGTTAGCAGATCGGGGGTATTAAACGGAAGCGAGTTCGGGCGATTTCGCCTTGGCGGCGGACCGTTCTTTCCAAACCTCTTCGATCACGTCGGCACCAACGAGGCCATAGAGCCTTGGCCGGGGTGGGATGATCGAGGTGTCGACATCTTCGTAGCTCATCTGCGGCTGGTTCGATTTTCCGTCCCAGACGGCGATGGTGCTCTTGAGGAAGCGGCGGTTGTTGGCTTCGAATTCGTCGCACCAAGTTTCGGCTTGGCGGCGACGTTCGACCGGGTCTTCGGCGGTGAGGCTCGGCTTTTCGAATTCGGGCTTGTAGTGGGCGCCGCGGCATTCGTCGCGGAGCAGGGCACCTTGAAGGAGGGCTTTGGCTAGCGGCATCATGTCCTGGACCGCTTTGGCGAAGATCACGTTTTGGTTGGTCCAGTTACCGCCATCGGAGAGGCTGACTCGCATCGCGCGGTTGTGCAAATCTTCGACGGTGCCGAGGGCCTCGCGGAGTTGGTCGTTGCGTCGGACGACGGTGGCGGCGCGGGTCATGAGGTCGCCCAGTTCCTGGTGGATCAGGTAGGGGTTTTCGCCGCCGCCTTGACCCTTGAGGAGTCCGTCGTGACGATCCTTTTGGGCCTTAACCGCCGCTTCGAGGAGCGACGAGGGGACTTGGGCATGTCCGCCTTTTTGGTTTTCGGCGTAATTGACGACCGACGACCCGATGAACAGGCCGGTGAAGATGCACGACAGGAGCGAGTTGGCCCCGAGGCGATTGGCGCCGTGGTAGTGATAATCGCACTCGCCGATCGCGTAGAGCGCTTCGATGTTCGTCATCTGGTTACGTGGGGCGCCGTGCAACAAGCCGCCGTTGGCCGACTTGACGTAATCGGCCCAGAGCCCGCCCATGCTGTAGTGGACGGCGGGGAAGATCTTCATCGGTTCGAACCGCGGGTCGACCCCTTGGAACTTTTCGTAGATCTCGAGGATCCCGCCGAGCTTGCGATCGAGTTCGGCCTTGGGGATGTGGGTCAGGTCGAGGTAGACGCACATCCGATCGTCTTCGACGCTGAGCCCTTCATTGACGCAGATGTCAAAGATTTCGCGGGTGGCGATGTCTCGGGGGACGAGGTTGCCGTACTTGGGGTAGCGTTCTTCGAGGAAGTAGCAGCGATCGGATTCGGGGATCGACTTGGGCGGCCGGGTGTCATGGGGTTTGCGGGGGACCCAAACGCGGCCCCCTTCGCCACGGGCCGATTCGCTCATCAGGCGAAGTTTATCGGCACCGGGGATCGCCGTCGGGTGGACTTGGATGAATTCGCCGTTTCCGTATTTGGCGCCGGCCTGGAAGCAGCGGCTAGCGGCGCTGCCGGTGCAGAAGACGCTCATGGTGCTCTTGCCGAAGAGCAGCCCGTTGCCCCCGGTGGCGATGATCACGGCGTCGGCAGGGAAGGGACGGATTTCCATCGAGACCATGTCTTGGGCGATGACGCCTCGGCAGCGTCCGGACTCGTCTTTGATCGGACCGAGGAAATCCCAGAACTCGTACTTCTTGACCAGCCCTTCGGTCTCGCGGCGGCGGACCTGTTCGTCGAGGGCGTAGAGGAGTTGCTGGCCGGTGGTCGCGCCGGCGAAGGCGGTCCGTTTGTAGAGCGTCCCGCCGAATCGGCGGCGGTCGATGAACCCTTCTTGGGTGCGGTTGAAGGGGACGCCGAGGCGATCGAGCAGATCGATCACTTTTGGCCCCCAATAAGCCATTTCTTTGCAGGGGGGCTGATGGTTCAAAAAGTCACCGCCGTAGACGGTGTCGTCGAAGTGTTTCCATTCGTCGTCACCCAATTGGCGGGTCTGGTCGTTGCAACTGTTGATCCCGCCTTGGGCGCAGACGCTATGCGAACGCTTCACCGGCGTCAGGCTGATCAGGTCGACCTGAACGTCGAGTTCGGCGAGCTTCATCGTGGCGGAAAGGCCAGCCAAACCGCCACCGATGACGACGACTCGATGCTTTGCCATGTTGAGTAATCTCCGATTGCTGCCGCGATCGATGCGGCGGATGAAACTGAATCTTGTTTTGGGCCAGCGGGTATCAAACCGGGAGGGGGTCGAAGTTCATTCGGCCGCGGGTACGGAATTTAACTTGTCGGAAACGGCATCGGGTTGCGAGCGTTTTTCGACGCTCAGCGGCACCACCCCGGCTTCGACGTTGACCCCGTACATGCGGTCTTCGATCTTCTTGGCCTCGATCGGGTCGGTCGTGATCGCCCCCCACCATGCGCTCGTCCCGACGACCAGGAGCCCAGCCCCGATGGCGGTGCAAATCTTGAGGGCCCGGCGCTGGGCGGCGGGGGAGGTCCAAAGCCCCCAGGTGATCCCGGCGGTCCAGAGGCCGTTTGCCAAATGATAGACGCATGCCCAGACGCCGATCAGGTAAAAGGCCTTCCAGAAGAACCCCCCCAGGGCGATCGCCAGGGTGCTGGCGGCGTTGTACGGGCGGAACTGGGCGAAGCCGACCCGTTCACCCAATTCGAGCCACGTCGCGGCATGGATCCAGCCGTGGAGGTGCAACACGTGCATCATCAAAAAGGCGAAGGCGATCAGCCCGGTCCAGCGTTGCCACGTGTACCGCCAATTGGCCGCAAACTTGTAATGAGCCGTGTTGCTCCGCCCCGTCCGGGCGATCCAGACGCCGATGATCGCATGGAACAGCAGCGGCAAAAAGATGAAGCCCCACTCGACGAGCGGCAGCAATTTGCCGAGCGAATGGATCGCGTAGACCGCCCTTTGGAAGGTCGCTGCCCCGTTCAGGAGGCTGGCGTTGGTCGTCAGGTGGATGACCATGTAAAGGCCGAGCGGGACGATCCCGGTCAGCGAGTGCAGGCGGCGGATCAAAAACTCGTGACGGGTGAAAAACGAGAGATCGCTTGCCGCGGGGGAACCGGATTCGGAAGCCATGGTGTTTTGCAGGGATGGAACGATCGACACAGCAAAGACATCGGGTAGAACCGTGAACCGACCCGACCGGACAACTGCCAAAAAATTGGCCCCTTGCTGATCCTCGTCCTAGTGTACTTTTCTCCCGTCCCTGCGTAATCCCCAGCTTCGGATAAAACTGCCCACTCTTCCCGACCGTTTTTCCCTGGCCGACCATCTTTAACTGGCCGACCGTTTTTCCCTGGCCGACCGTTTTTCGATCCCTGAGGGGCAACCGGGACGACGCCGATCGCTCAATTTCCGGTACTCCGGCGACGCCCTTTCGGATAAGCTTGAGCCGGCCTGTTGCCGTCGCCTGACTCCCTTGCGTGCCCTTTCGTTTTCCGGCATTTCCCGTAAAAAAACG
>JBEIRZ010000132.1:0-11630 GCA_040375695.1 Planctomycetaceae bacterium | reverse complement strand
CGAATTATCGGCGATGATCCCGGGCGAAGAGACGACGCTCGCCGAAACCCGCAGGCAGCTCGAACTGCTGCAAGAAGACCTGCGGCGGTTGACGATTCGTTCACCGATCGATGGCACCGTCTTCGCGCCGGCGAGGAAGACGGATCAGGAAGGGGAACGCAGCCGACTGACGGGGTGGGCCCGCTTACCCGGATGGACGGGTTCGCCGCTCGACCCGGTCAACGCGGGGGCATTCATCGAAAGCGGTCAAGTCGTCTGTGCCGTCGGTGACCCGCGACGTGTTCGCGCGAACCTGGTGATCGATCAGGCTTCGGTCGTCGATTTGAAGATCGGCCAATCGGTCACGCTGCGGCTCGATCAGGCCCCCGTCCGCACGCTGCGCGGCAAGATCACGGCGATCGCCAAGACGACTTCCGATGAAATCGCCCCGTCGATGATGCGGCGGCTGGGGATCGATTCCCCCGCGACGATCAGCGGCGATGCCCAAGCCGCTCGTTACCAAGCGACGGTGACGTTCGAAACGACGCCCGCAGAAACGACGCCCGCAGAAACGACGCCCAAAGAAACGACGCCCACAGAGACGACATCGATCATCCCTTCGGACACGACCGGTTGGGCCAAGGTTTCGGTCGGCTGGCGTTCGCTGGGATCGCGAGCGATGCGATTTTTAAGTCGAACGTTTGTGATCCGGTGACGCATCGACACCACAGCCGAATTCTTATCGCCTCGATCCTACCGCTTCCTCAAGACGAAAAAAGTAACCGCTCGGACACCTTGGCACACAACCGCCAGCCCGGCCTGTGGGAAAGATTTGGGCTTGTCATCGAGATAGCCAAGCATCTGCGGAGACCAAATCGGGAAATAATTAACACTTCCTTAACACTCCTTGAACACATCGTTAACGATTTGCTCACACGGAATCACCAAATCTTCGTTGATCTTTCGCGAATGGCACGTAAATCCGAAACCGCGCACGATCTTCATCATTAATTAACCTCCGGACCCTGTCCGATTTCGGGGGGTGACTTCTAGACTTGTCGCGTGTTGCAACGACAGCGTTCTATTTCAGTCCCTGTGGAGTTTTTTATGAAAGTGAGTTTCCTGCCTGCGGTGATGAAGCGCCGCGGGTTTACCCTTGTCGAGCTGTTGGTCGTGATCGCGATCATCGGCGTGATGGTCGGGTTGTTGTTACCGGCGGTGCAAGCCGCACGCGAATCGGCCCGCCGCATGCAATGCTCGAACAACATGAAGCAGATGGGCTTGGCGGTCCATAATTTCGAATCGAGCTACAAGAAGTTGCCGCATAGCGGCCAGTGCGATTCGACCGGGTCGAACTCGACGACCTACATGATCCACTCGACGTTGACGCTGCTCCTTCCTTACATCGAACAGATGGCGGTCTACGAGCAATTCAATCACAACGCCGACCCGATCGCTCAGTACGCCGCGACCGCCAGCGGCCAGAACTTCGTCACCCCCTCGGGCGCGATCCTGCACCGCAAGGCGAAGGGTATCGCATACGACGACCCGTATCACCCGAGCGGCCAGCTCGCGGCGAAGACAAAGATCTCGACCTATGTCTGCCCATCGACGCCGATCGCCAACGAAGCGCGTGACCCGGTGCACGGTTACGGCGGGTTGGACTACATGTTCGTCGCGATCTCGGACGTCGACGCCCTCGTCGGTTCGGCGACCTACGGGACGCGAACCCCAAGCGCCGGATCGGCCGCATGGTTGGCCCAAGTCGTAGGGGGGATGTTGAGCTGTGATGATGGCGGTTTCGCCCGCGTCACCGACGGGACATCGAATACGATCATGCAAATGGAAGACGCCAGCCGCGCGCACCCCAACGTCGGCAGCTTTGGCGCCTTCTCGGCACGTAATTCACCCGTTGCGAGCCCGCCGGAATCGGTCAACAACCAGGCCGGTCAACCAGGCGGTCGCCGCGTCTTTGCGTGGGCCGACCCCGATGCCGCGACGAACGGCTACTCGGGCCCCAGCAATGCGATCGCTCCGGCCCCTCGGACCGCGAAGATCAACCAGTACAAAACGCCTTTGGGCGGGCCTGCCGAATGCCGCTGGACGGT
Source organism: Planctomycetaceae bacterium (assembly GCA_040375695.1). Classification (GTDB taxonomy): domain Bacteria; phylum Planctomycetota; class Planctomycetia; order Pirellulales; family Pirellulaceae; genus UBA6163. The sequence continues at coordinate 9,543 of JBEIRZ010000132.1, read as the reverse complement.
CAACAATTGCGGACCGAACGACGAGCCCTTCGGTTTCCACCCGGGCGGGATCAACGCCTCGATGGGGGATGCCTCGGTCCGCTTCATCTCCGATTCGATCGACGGCGTCTTGCTAAAGTTCCTCATCGGCGCGAACGACGGACGCAACGTCCCGAATGACTTCTGATCCGAAAACAACTCGGTTCAATCGTAAGGAGAACGTAAAGATGATGATGCGAATCGTAACCCTGTTAGCGGCATTGCTGTTGATCGGTGGCTGCGGAACGAAGATCGAACAGATCGGCGCCGCGTCGCAATTCACTGGCAAGCTGACCGGCCCCGATGGGTCGCCGGTCGGGAATGTCCTGTTGACGCTCCAGCCTCTCGAAGCGGGTCACCCCGTGCTGATGGAAGTCGACGCGAAAGGTGAATTCAAAGGGGAGGGTATCCCCGGCGAATATGCCTATTTCGTCGCCAAGTCGTCGAAGGGTGGTGCCAGCGGCGATGCGACCCTGAAGAAACTTCCTCAGGCCGCCTTGGAAGCGAACATGACCCGCAAGGTGAAGTTAGGCGAATCGCCGCAGGTCGAGATCAAGTTGTAACGACGGCCGATGGCCACACCATCGGATCTCAAAACGCGAGGCCCATCGATCCCGATCGATGGGCCTTTTTCGTTGGCGGCGATACCCATAGGTGAGTTGCCCATCGTTGCGTAACTCAACGGCTTGCCAGTTGACATTTCGTGATGATCTGTGCGGATGTTATTGAGTGAGCTCACTTTCTCATTGAGGATGCGTCATGGCCGTTCCCGATCCCGACGAACGAACGATTCCCGGCACATCCGGCGAGCCGATGGTCAAGGAGCGACCGACGGCACCGTGGGTCGACCCCGCCGGCTTACCCGAAAATCCGCTCTTGGAGGGTTGGGGATTCATGCAGGGGGGGAAGAGTGTCGAGACTTCGCTGGAAGAGATCCAGACGCTGGCCAAGAGTGGCCCGGGGGAAGTCCTTTGGAACGGAAAGCTGGAGCGTCCGTCGATCGCGATCGTCGCGGCGCCGGGTGAAAAACATTTGGTCACCGCCGCCGACCGCCCCGAATTGCAGCCGATGCTGCTCGAAGCGAACGAAGCGAGGTTAAAGGCGACGCTCAAAAAATCGGCCAAGCTTTTATTCCCGATGGCCGCGTTGGCGGTGGTGACGTACTTCGTCGTTTCCGACAGCCCCGTGGTGTCGCTGTTGTTCTTGATGTTCGCTGTAAACTTCGCTGTAAACGGCGCGTTCCCTTACTTTTCGTCGATGATCCAACTGCGTCGGCTTAAGAATCAACCCGATCGGTTCTTGGCCGACCTGTCGTCGGAGGTCCGCTATTCGGTCTGGCTATCGCTGGCCGGCAATCGGGGGACTCGTCGGACCAATTGGCTGGTCGGTGCGTGGGTCGTCGTCTTCTTGGCACAGCTCGTAGCCCTCTACCGTTCCGGTGCGCTCGAAATGGGCGAACTGATGACGCTTGGGGGGACAGGCCCACGCCCGGACATCGCGGTGGCAGGGCTCGTTAAACCGCTCGTCCCTGCCGAGCCCTGGCGATTGTTGACGGCGGCGACGATGCATGCAGGGCTGTTGCACCTATCGATGAACATTTTGGTGATGATGGGCCTCAGCGTGCAGCTCGAACGAGGGATCCATCGTTACTTCGTCGCCCTGGTCTGGTTGCTGGGCGCGGTGATCGGGAATGTGGCGAGCTGGTATTCGGTCCCCAACCCGTCGCTGGGGGCATCGGGGGGGATCGCCGCGGTCTTCGGTTACCTGTTGGTGACCGGTTGGGTTTGCCATCGCATCTTGCCGCCCGGGTATTTTGGCAGGTTGGCCGCGAACCTCGTCTTCATGTGCGTGCTCGGTTACCTAGGTCGCGACATCATCGACAACAGCGCGCACCTGGGCGGGCTGATCACCGGTTGCGCGATCGCGCTGTTGACCTTTTGCCGTGGCCCCCGTTCGTTACCGCTTCAGGATCAGGCCTGGCTGACCGCGGTGGGCAGGGTGTCGGAGGTCGTGACGCTATTGGTGGTGCTCTTCACGATCCTGCAACTGGTGTTGCTGCGGTCTTAATCCTGAGACCGACGGACGCGAGGCCCGCGTCGGGGCAAGTCACACGTCGAATCAACTCACGACGTGGCGAACGATTCGAGGAAGTTCCGCTCGAGGTGTTCGCGGCTCCCTTCCAGTTGCGGGGTTTGGTCGTACTCTTCCTTCTTGATCGCGCACAACGTCTGTTCGTGCAGGTCGCGATACGAGAGCTTGCCGTCATTCTCGGCGATCGCTTTGACGAGGTAATAAGTCAGCGCCCCGTTATAGGAACCTTCGATGAAGGCGTCGGCGGAGGTTTGATCGGACTTGCACCCGGTGATCAAAACTTCGGGGATGTCGACGACCTCGACATCGACGCTGCCGCGTGACTTACGAGCCGGCTTGAGCCCCCGCGGGCGGCGGATCTTGCCGCGGATCTTGCCAGCGGTTTCCATTTCGGCGATGTCGAAGGGGCTTGGCAAGAAACGATTGATCACCTTCGCGTCAGGGGGTTGGATCTGGCGGGTGATGGTGCCCGAGTGGCAGCAATCCATCACCACGGTCAGGTTGACGCCCGGCTTGACCTTGTCGAATTGGGTCCGCAACCAATCGTCGGTCAGCGGCTTTTTCCAGTTGAGGTCGGTGGGGCACATGATTTCGTCGCGGCGATCGGGTTCGTCACCGCTGGTGTCCTCGACGTTCGAACCGTGGCCCGAGTAATGGAGGTAGAGCACATCGCCGGCCTTGGATCCGCGGATCAAATCGCGGATCCCCTTTTCGATCTTCGATTTGGTCGCGTCGTAATCGGTCAGGACGCTGATGTTTGCTGCTTTGAAGCCATAATATTTCTTGAGCGCCGGCTCGATGTTGCGAACGTCGTTGACGCAGCCGCGTAGGTCTGCCCCTGCGATCTTGTAGAGATTGACGCCGATCAGCAGTGCTCGCTTGGAGATCGCCATGAGATGGCCCTTTGTGGTTGCGAGAAAGAAGAAGAAATAAGCCGACCCGATAGGTGATGAGACCGAATCGGCCCGCCTGTGATTTCAGTCTAACGCTTCGCGAGGGTGCTGGGTTGAGTCCGGATCGCGGCCAAAGGTAAAAGGCTCACCGAGCTGCCGCAGGATCGCTTACAATCAATGGACACTTGGCGGATCGAGCGGGCCGAAGTGTCACAACACCGAAGCGGCATAGCGCCGAGGTGTCACAATCACGAACGTGCGGACGAGACGGGAATGGGGGAGACAGAAATGAAGGGCCAACAGAATGGGTGGGGTCGACGCACATTCCTGAAAGGGACGGCATTGGGGGCGATCGGCGGCGGCTTTGCCGAGACGTTCGGTTCGAAGCTGCGGCACGTCTCGGCGGCCGAAGCGACGCTCCCGGCGGGGAGCGTCCGATTTGATGACGACATCGAACCGTTGGTGCGATTGATCGAAGAGACGCCGCGGGAGAAGCTGATCGAAGAGATCGCGACGCGGGTGGCGAAGGGTCGAATCAGCTACCGCGAGCTGCTAGCGGCACTGTTGTTGGCGGGGGTCCGCAACGTCGAGCCCAGGCCGGCGGTCGGGTTCAAATTTCATGCCGTTTTGGTCGTCAATTCGGCGCACTTGGCGAGCCTCGCCTCCCCCGACGCCGACCGCTGGCTGCCGATCTTTTGGGCGCTCGATCACTTCAAGGGGTCGCAGGCCCGTGACGTCGAAGAGGGGAATTGGACCTTGGCCGCGGTCGACGAAGCGGCCGTCCCGAAGCCGCACGAGGCGATAGCACGCTTCCGCGAGGCGATGACGGGGTGGGACGAAGCGGGGGCCGACGTCGCGACTGCGGCGCTGGCCCGCGGCGAATCGTCGGGGCGCGTCTTCGACACCTTCGCCGAGTACGCCGCCCGCGATTTTCGCAGCATCGGCCACAAGGTGATCTACTTGGCCAACGCCCACCGGACGCTCGAAACGATCGGTTGGCAATACGCCGAACCGGTGCTGCGAAGCCTCAGCTACGCGATGCTGAACCGCGTCGGCGAGCCGAACCCGTCGACCTCCGACCTCGCGCCCGATCGCGACGGACGGATCAACCAGAAACGATCGGCCGAGATCCGCGCCGATTGGTTGACGGGGAAGGATGACTCGGGGGCGACGGCGGAACTGCTGCAAGCCTTTCGCGAAGCGACATCGGACGACGCGAGCAAACTCGTCGCCGCTCAATTGAACGCGGGGGTCAGCATCCGATCGGTCTACGACGCGATCTTCGCCGCGGCGGCGGAGCTGACGATGCGTCAACCCGCGATCGTGCCGTTGCACGCGATGACGACGACCAACGCGATCCATTACACGATGCGGACCTGCAGCGACGACACGGTCCGCAAATTCCTGGTGCTGCAAAACGCCTCCTTCATCCCCCAATTTCGCGAAGCGGCGAAGGGACGCGGCAAGCTCGAAGCACGCCGGATCGACGCGATCGAGCCGACCGAAACGACCGGCTCCGAGACACAGCTCACCGACATCTTCCGCCAATTGGGCCAAGACCCCGCATCGGCCGCCGGACGGCTGTTGGGGTATTTGAACGCGGGCCATTCGGCGGAAGACGCGATGCGTTACGCACGCCAATTGATCTTCCTCAAGGGGAACGATTCGCACGATTACAAATACAGCTCGGCGGTGCTGGAGGATTACCACCAATTGACCCCCGCGTGGCGCGACCGCTACCTCGCCGCGTCGCTCTTTAAGATGCGAAGCGAATCCGAACCGACGACGCCGCTGGTCGGTCGGATCCGCGAGGCGCTGAAGGCCTGATTCGATAACGACCCTGTCGAGCCGATCAACACGTGGCCGATCTTTTTTAGGACGCGGCCCGCTGGTTCGAAGAAACGAAAACCAAGACCAACCTTTCACCTCGGAGCCCAGCCGATGCCAAATCGCCCGTCACGCCGAAGCGTCCTCTTTGGCCTCCTTTCCGCCGGCGCGACGGCCGGCCTGTTCACGAGCGACCGACGCAGAGTTTTTGGCCAGGAAGGGCCGGGGCTTGATGGCCGGCCGGAAGGGCCGGGGCCGGATGGCCGGCCGGAAGGGCCGGGGCCGGATAACCCAAGGGCGACCGACGGCGACGGGCGGTTCGAACCGAATTGGGACGAGCGGTTGACGCTGAGCGTCGGGACCGACCGCGGCGACATGATGGGCAAGGACGACCGGGTATTGCAAGCGGCGGTCGATTACGTCGCGGGGAAGGGCGGGGGGACGGTGAAGATCCTGCCGGGGACCTACACATTGCGAAGCGCTGTCTTTCTGCGATCCGGGGTCCGGCTGCTCGGTTCGGGCCCCGATTCGGTGATCACGAAAATCGCCTCGCAGCGGATCGCGCTGGCCGACGATTCGGATTGGTACGATCGCGAGATCACGCTGGCCGACGCGGGCGATTTTCGCATCGGTGACGGGGTCGTGCTGGAAGCCAAAAACGCCGATCATGGCGGGGCGACGGTGATCAAGCGGACGTTGATCGCGCGATCCGGAAACCGCTTCAAACTCGACAAGGGTCTGCGCGAAAACCTGTGGCTCGTCGGCAAGCCGAGCTGCGCGTCGCTCTTCCCGCTGCTGACCAGTGAATACACCCAGGACGTGACGGTCGAAAACCTGACGCTCGACGGGAACCGCGGGAATAATGAAAACTTCAATGGCAATTACGGCGGCTGCGTCTTCATTCAAGACTGCAACCGCTACACGCTTCGCGGGTTGACGACGCGGAATTACAACGGCGACGGGATCAGCTTCCAAATCTGTCACGACGTGCTTGTCGAAAACTGCCATTCGCACGACAACGCCGATCTGGGCATCCACCCCGGCTCGGGGTCGCAGCGGCCGCGGCTGATCGGTAATCGGATGGACCGCAACGACCAAGGGCTCTTCTGGTGCTGGGGGGTCAAGTACGGCTTGGCGACCGGGAACCGGATGGAAGGGAACCGCAGTTACGGGATGTCGATCGGGCATTGCGACACCGACAACCTGATCCGCGACAACGAGATCGTCGGCAGCGGCAAGATCGGGATCTGGTTCCGTGACGACGCCCGCGGCAAAGATTTTTGGGCCAATCGAAACCGTGTCGAGAACAATCGGATCTTCGACAGCGGCGGTGAAGACGGGATCGGGATCGACATCAGCGGCAAGACGCATGACGTGGTGCTGGCGGGGAACACGATCCGCGAGTCCCGCGGGGGTACCGGTCGGGTCGGGATCCGGATCGGTGCCGAGGTCGGGCCGGTGAAGCTGACCGACAACAAAATCGAAGGGTACGCCAAGCCGATCGTCGACGCACGGCCGGCATAGCCACCGGCGTCCCCTGCGTCGCCCGGCATCACACTGCATTGCCCGGCATCATCGGGGGTGGGGCATGAAGCGGACCGCATCGGTGGGTCATGCAGCTTTCAAGGTCAAATCGCAAGGGGAATAGGTTTTGGGCCAGATTTAGCCGCCCCTTTTGCACTGGACTTGGGGGATCCGGATTTCATAGTTTCCGCGGCGAAGGGTGGCGATCCGTTAGCCGATCGCACCGAAAAATCCGTTTGTCCCAACCGTCCCCTAGCGCGGGCCGTCGCCATGAAAGCTGTGCCTTTGCGTTCCACGCCGTCCGGATGTCCCGACCGCCCGACCACAAGATCGGTCGTGCTTGAACGAAAGATCGGCCGTTTCGTCGGGTCGGCACCTTTCACCAAGTCGGTAACGTTCACCGCATCGTTCCGCGGGGCCGTTTGGGGATTCCTCTGTTTGGCGATCACCATGACGCAAGCGATGGCACAGGAAGTGACGCAAACCAGCGCGATCGCCGTCGGTTCGGCGGTGCGACCCTCGTTCCGCGTCGAGACGGAGATTTTTGAGGGGACCGAGCCCAAGCCACAATCGCAGCACCTGATGCTTTTCGACTCCGGTGTCGTCTACGCGCTCCCGGTGGGGGTCGGCACGACGATCACCGTTTTCGACCCCACGCGGGAGCGGGTGGTATTGTTGCACAAATTGCAGAAGGTCAAGACATCGATCTCGACCGAATCGCTGATCCGCATCTCGGCTCAGATCCACGCCGCGGCGCTCGAATCGAAAGCGGGCGAGTCGCTGGGTTTGGACGCCAAGGTGACGGTGACCGAGACCCCGGACTCCTACGCGATCGCCTTTTCGGACACGACCTACACGGCGACGACGCAAAAGGCGAGCAACCCCTCGTTCGCGAAGCAATATTCGGACTTCACCGTTTGGGCCTGCCGATTGAACTTGGCACGCCAGATCGGGTCGCCGCCGTTCGCCAGGATTACGCTGGCCGAATACCTCTCGGGGGAAGGGTTGTTGCCCCAGCAGATCAAGCTCGAAGTCCGACGGGGCTTGAAGACCCGCATCTTTCGGGCCGAGCATCTCTTCGTCGGCAGGCTGAGCGACCAGGATCGCCAGAAGATCAGCGAAGTCACCGCGATGATCGCCGATTATCAAGAAATCGACCTCGGCGAATTTCCGCCCGAGTGATCGTTTTGATGCCCCCGTCGTAAGCAACCGAGCACCGTGCGATGTTAGGATAACCGCAGCATCGAGCGGTCATCTGGGGTCGGTCCGGGAGGTTGAAAGTGTCTAACGGCGTGTCGAGCAGCGACGGGCAAAAGGGTTCAGGGGTCGAGTATCGCTGGACGAGCCAGGGTGACATCAACGCCTTTTTCGGGCTGATGTTCGACAACCTCGCGGGGCTGTTGTTGCTGGTCGCCCTCCTGTCGCTGACGTTCGGCTTTCCATCGGAATTCATCATCCGGTCGATGGTCCCTGGGACGGCGCTGGGCGTATTGATCGGCGACCTCGCCTTTGTCGCGCTGGCGATCCGGCTGGCCAAAAAGATAGGGCGCGACGACGTGACGGCGATGCCGCTGGGAATTGACACCCCGTCGCTTTTCGGGATGGTCTTTTTCGTCCTCGGCCCGTCGTTCGTCGCCGGGAAGGAAGTGCTGGGGCTGAGCGAAGAGGCGGCGGCGACCCGAACGTGGCAGATCGGGATTTGGTGCCTGGTGCTGAGCGGGTTGTTGAAACTGGCCTGCGCGCCGATCTGCGGGCGGATCCGCGAACTGATCCCCAGGGCAGGGTTGCTCGGGTCGCTGGCGGCCATCGCGCTGGTGTTGATCAGCTTCATGCCGATGCTCGAAATCCTCTCACACCCGTTGCCCGGGTTGCTCGCGCTGACGGTGATCCTGATGACGCTGGTGGGACAGATCCCCTTGCCCGGAAACGTCCCCGGGACGTTGGGGGCGCTGTTGATCGCGGGGGCCGTCTATTACCTGATGGTGGCGGCCGGCTTTGACGGGTACACGATCGGGCCGGCGCCGGAGGTGACGTGGCTGTCGACCGATTGGTTGGCCGCTTGGTCCTTCGGTTGGCTCGGTGCGCTCGATGACGCGATCCCTTACCTGCCGATCGCCTTCCCGTTCGCGCTGATGACGATCGTGGGCGGGATCGATTGCACCGAATCGGCCGCGGCGGCGGGGGACGATTACGACACCCGCGAAGTGATCGCGATCGAAGGGGTCGCGACGCTGTTGGCCGGGATGTCGGGGGGCGTGATCCAGACGACGCCCTACATCGGCCACCCGGCATACAAGGCGATGGGGGCCCGGGCCGGTTACACCTTCGGGACGGCGATCTTCATCGCCGCGGCGGGGCTGTTGGGCTATTTCGGTTGGTTCAATCATTACCTTCCGATCCCGGTCGTCTTGCCGATCCTCGTCTTCATCGGGTTGGAGATCACTTCGCAAAGCTTCGCGGCGACGCCACGGCGGCATTACCCGGCGGTGGCGCTGGGGTGCGTCCCGGCGCTTGCCTTCCTGTCGCTGTCGCTGCCGAACCAGCTCTTCGGCGACCCGGCCGCGATCGCCGCGGGGATCAACGCCGAAACGCTCGGTGACGCGAGGCTGCAATCGAAACTCCTGACGCTCACGATGCTCTCCAACAGCTTCATCCTGACAAGCCTGCTGTGGGCCTGGGTGCTGTCATCGATCATCGACCGCAAGCTCGGTACCGCGGCGATCGTGCTCTGCGTCGCCGCAGGGTTGACGCTCTTTGGCGTGATCCATTCGCCGCTAGCGGAAAACCGATTGTTCCTTCCCGTCGGCCCTGCGAATTGGGGCGAAGCGGTCTTGGCCCAACGTTACCTCGGCCCGGTCCTGGAGTACGCCTTCGGGTACCTCGCCTCCGCGGGGCTGCTCTGCGCGTGGGGTGCGATGGTGCGGGTCGACAAGTTGCCGCGGCACGATGACATCCACGAACAGCCCGCGGGGCTCGAACCTCCCTTGGAAGCAGACGCCGGCCAACAGCGATTGGTCTCTCGGGTACTCGAACCGGAAGTGATGGAGTCGTTCGAAGAGGCTTGGGCTTATGACCAGATGGACCACGCCGCGGTCAACCGCAAGTTCGTCGATGACTTGATCGCCGGGGGCGAGATGAAGGGGGACATTGTCGATCTTGGCACCGGGACGGCGTTGATCCCGATCGAGCT
>JBEIRZ010000518.1:0-2756 GCA_040375695.1 Planctomycetaceae bacterium | reverse complement strand
GCGATCCAGCTGACCCACGGTTTCAAGTACCCAGGCCTATTCGATCTGCAAGGCGTTTGGAAGCATCTGTTTCCAATGACAATCCTAATCGCAGTGATTCGAATCGTCTTTCTTTGCTAGAGACTAGGCCTCTTTAAGCGTTAAAGAGGCCTGACCCCTTTGTTTTGGGCGCTGTGGGGTCGTACCCGGGATTCGGGATTCGCCCTTTTCGCTCGTTGCATGAATCGTCAGATCGCGACGCGGACTCATCTCGTCGGCTGCCGCTAGGGTCATGCTCAGTTGGGGATCGGCCACCGAGTGCGGACCAAGCATCCCCCCAGTTCTCCCCGATGGATGCTCACCCGGCCTCCGTGCTGTCGCAGCGTTCGCTCGACGATCGTAAGCCCTAGACCGAGCCCGGCGTACGAATGCGAAGACTCTGATGCCGCATCGAAATCAACCCGGGCCGCGTCGTCCGTGCGATACCGTAAGGGCGACTGCAATCCCTGCCTCCCTTGTCCGTCGGCGGCGATCCGGACGAACGGCGCCATCACCTCCGCTCGCATGGCGTCAGGAATCCCAGGGCCGTCGTCCTCGACCTCGATGCATACCGACTCACCGGTCGAACCGTCAGCCGCTTCATCCGAGGCAACGTCGACGCAATGATAAACGCGGATCAGCACCTTCGACTTGGCATAGCGAACCGCGTTCGATACCAGGTTCCCGATCGAGCGACATAATGCGATTCGCTCGGCATAAACGTCGGTGCATGGGGTGTCACCGGTAAAGGCCCATTCGAATTTCAGCTTCGGATTCTCTATTTCGAAAACCTGCATCATCGGCATTAGCGCCGGACGGATTTCGATCCACTCTCGCGACCTCGCCGGCGCGTCATCTTCGTTCCGGACGTAATCGAGGACTTCGTCGACGATCGCATCGAGATTATCGACCGATTGCTGCACCACCAGCATCCGCGATCGCTTCAAATCTGGGTCCGTCGAGCTGTCCAGGAGCTCGACCGCGAAACGTAGCCGGGCCAAGGGCGTTCGCAGTTCGTGGGAGACCACTTGCAACAGCTCGTCCTTGGATCGGATCGACGATTCGGTCTTGGCGGCCATCCGATTGAAAGCGCTGGCGAGTACCTTCGACTCTCCCGCGCCCGATTCGTTCACCCGTGCGCCGAAATCACCTTTTGCGATCTTCGTCGCCGCCAGCTCGATCCGCTGAAATTTGCCGGCGACGTTGTAGACGAGCCAGCCGGCGGATGCGATCACAACCGCATACCAGATCGCCATCGCCCTGATTGTAAGTTGCTCGGCCAAGGCCCTGACTTTTGGCAGCGGGCCGAGGACCAGCACTTCGCTTGGGTTCCGAAACGGCATCGCCACGAAGTAATTGTTTTCAACGCCAAAAAACGCCACCTCCTCGCCGGCGATCAGCCGTTGCCGGGCCTCGGCGGGGACCGAATCCGTTGTTGTTAATTCGGCCCGTACGCGCGATTCGGCAGTGACCTTCGCGAGATACGCATCGATATCGTCCACCCGATTCAACCTGCGGGCCAAGATTCGGAGCCATTCCGCGACATCGTCCTCGATCACCTTGATCGTTTTGTAAGCGAGCGGTCCCAGACGCAAGTAATGCTCTTCGTCGTACCGCACTCCGAGATAATCGATGATGTCATTGCGATAGACATAAACGAATCCCTCGGGTTGCCGCAGTCGCGATCGATCTCCCGCGGATAATTCGCTCATGGGGCGAACCTCCAAAGGGGATTCGAGCTCCGCCTGAAGGGCGGTCCAACGGAGCTCGCGGGTCGGCTCGTCGGCGGTGGCGAGCTCCGACGCGATGAAACGCAATCCCCCGATGTGAATTTCTGTCAGGCCAGAAACCACCCGTTGGCGATCGTCATAGACCTGCCCTTGCAGCAATCGGTAAAAGGTCCAGCGACCGGACAAAAAGATGACGGAGAGCAATACCAGAAACTTGACAAACAGCCGTATCATTCGGTGACTCTTAACATGTACCCGTTCCCACGAATCGATAAGATTCGGATCGGGTTCTCTGTGGTGTCATTGAGTTTCCGCCGCAACCGTGAAATCCGTAGGTCGATCGACCGGTCCCAATAGTGATAGGTTTCCAGGGGGTTGAGCTGGGCAAACAAATCCGACCGAGAGATAGCGTTTCCCGGATTTCGTGCCAAAAGTACCAGCAGATCGAACTCGGCGTTTCCCATTTCGATCGGTACGTTCCCCATTTCGACCACGTGACTTCGCGGATGAATGACCAAGTCCCCTACCCGGATCACCTCGTCGTGCTGCGATTTGGCGCTCGCATTCCGCCGCAAATGGCTCCCGATACGGGCTGCCAGGACGGCGGGCCGGACGGGTTTGGAAAGGTAATCGTCCGCTCCGATCTCTAAACCGAGCACTTCGTCAACGTCTTGTGATCTCGCCGTCAGAATGATGATCGCACCGAGATAATGGTCACGAACCCGCCGACAAATGCTGAACCCATCCAGCTTCGGCAGGTTGATGTCCAGGATCACCAGGTCTGGTTTCTCAAGAATGATCCGCTCCGCGGCGACATCCCCCTGCGTTTCGACTTCCACATGGTATCCGTTGACCCGCAGGTAATCACGAACGACCCGAGCGAGTTTGATGTCGTCTTCGACGATCAGTATGTTGGGCATGCCGTACTTTACCAGGGAACGATTGATGGGACGGGGGTCTTTTTCAAAAAAACCCCCTCCCGAGTTGCACTCACTTAATTCCTAAGCT
>JBEIRZ010000038.1:0-23490 GCA_040375695.1 Planctomycetaceae bacterium | reverse complement strand
CGACCGCGGCGAACGAGTATCGCCGGGTGAGCTTCGACGCGCAGGTCACCGACGGGGTGTTGCGGTTGGAATTCAGCGCCACCGGGAGCGGGACGACCTGGTCGGTAGCGGGATTGGAAATCCGCAACCGCGTCGCGGCGCAGCGGCTCGCTGCGGTCGGGCCGCTGGACGGGTTCATGCAGCACGCGGTGAGCCTCAACCTGCCGGCCGGTACCTACACGCTCAGCAGCACGCTGGGGACGGTGACCGGGACCGATGGCGACGCGCGGGTCGGTCATCTGCAGTTGACGGTGGCCGTCGGTAACCTGCTCAACTTCGGCGTGCGGCACGACGGGTCGGGCTCGGGCGAGGTGACGATCGAATCGCTCGACGGAACCCGGCGGTACACGCTGCCGATCAGTTACCGGATCCCCGAGCTGCGTCGGTACGACTTCAACTCGGTGGCAACCGGGGCGACGCTGAGCGGGTTCGAAGCGACACTTCCGAGCAAAGTCTACACGGCCGATACCGGCTTCGGCTGGCTGTCGGCGGCGGCAGGGACCGCAAGGACGACGGCGAACACGACCCCGGTGGCGCTGTTCCAAGACAGCCACAGCGGGACGGCGGCGCGAACGTTCCAGTTGGCGGTCGAGCCTTGGAAGGGGTATGACCTGCGGCTCTACCTGGGTGACTTGTTGCAGCGGATGTCGGCCGAGATCTCGATCGAGGGTGAGCCGTGGGAGACGGTGGAGACGGCGATCGGTCAGCATACGACTTGGACGCGGTACGTCGTCCCGACGGGTCCGACGCTGCAGTTCACGATCCGCCAGAAGACACAGCCCACGGGCGTGCCATTGACGTCGTGGTACGTCAACGGGTTGGAGCTGGCTGATGCGGGCAAGTTGCCATCGGGCCCGACGGCGGCCAGTATCCGCAGCGTACCGGATATGGTGCAGCCGGCCCTGCCGGTCGCCAAGCCGAGCGTACCGAGCATCCCGCAGCCGATGCCTTTTGGCGCACCGACGTCGCCGACGACCGACCCGACGCTCTATTCGGGATCGAGCGTGGCGCAGTTGCATGACGCGGCGTTTGCGGGCTTGGGATTGCAGGGCGAAGGGGAGGCGGGATCGAGCGACGTCAAGAGCTGGGACCCTGCGGTAGTCGACTCCTTGTTCCGAGGGCTGTAAGGTGCCTGTCACGAGGCGACTTGTGATCAACAATCGATACCCCATCGCCGGAGGATTCCGGCGATGGGGTGATTGAACCACGCCCCAAGCTTTATTTCGAAGCAAATCGGGTCGGGATGATCATCGTCTGATGGGACCGCATTCGAGAGGCAACGTGCCTCCTACCGATTCGGATGATTTGGTCATCGAATCCGATCCGAGCTTGGGTGCGGATTGCGGGATGCGCTGAAGGGGTCGAAACGCCCCAGACCGAAGAGTCTCGTGACGGCGATAAGGCCACGTCGAAGGAGACACCGAACGCGGACCAAGATCCCTCGATGGTCAGTCCGCGTCGAGCACCGATTGACCAACTGACGTCGGATCAGAAGCCCCGCGAGTTGGTGAATTCGGCGTAATCGTCGAATTCGTTGAACCGGTCGGGGGCGCGATCGAGGAAGCGGGTGAAGTCGGCTTCCCAAGTCAGCGGCACGTCGCCGATGGGGCCGTTTCGCTGTTTGGCGATGATCACTTCGGCCTGGCCGGCGAATTGGGCTTTGTCGTCACCGCGGTGGTAGTACTCTTCGCGGTGCACGAACATCACGACGTCGGCGTCCTGTTCGATCGCCCCCGATTCGCGGAGGTGACTCAGACGCGGGCGGTGGTCCTTGCTGTCTTCGGCTTGGCGGTTCAATTGGGAGAGACAGAGGACGGGGACCTTGAGTTCGCGGGCCAACCCTTTGAGTCGGCGGGCGATCTTGGCGACCTGTTCCTGGCGTTGGTCGCGGGGGTTGTCAGGTTCGATGAGCTGGAGGTAATCGATGACGATGAGGTTGAGCCCGACGCGGCGTCGGATCCGCCTGGCCGCGGCGGCGATTTCGCTGACGGTACGGCTGGGAGAATCATCGACGAAGAGCGGCGAGGAGCTGATCTCGTTCGCCTTTTGGTAGAGGCGATTGCGATCATCGCTGCTGATCGTGCCGTTACGGAGACGATGGCCATTCACGCGGGCGAGCGAACAGAGCATGCGGTCGGCGAGCTCGATCCCGGACATTTCGAGGCTGATGAAGAGCGTCGGTTTCTGATCCTGCAGCGCGACGTTCTCGCTCATGTTCATCGCGAGTGCGGTTTTGCCCATCGACGGGCGGGCGGCGAGGATGATCAGTTCCCCGTTGTGCAACCCGCCGGTCATGTCATCGAAATCCTTGAAGCCGGTGAAGCAAGCCCCATCGACATGGGTCCCGTCCATCCGCGCGTCCATGCGGCTCATCGCCTCGTGCAGGATGTCCTTGATCGAAGAGGCTTGGCGGGAGGAGCGTCCGTCGCTGATCTCGAAGATCTTTTGTTCGGCGTCGCTGAGGAGTTTCTTCGGTTCGTCGACCTGTTCGTAAGACGCCCTGAGGATCTCCGTGCTGGCCGTGATCAGTTTGCGGAGGATCGACTTGTGGGCAACGATGTCGGCGTAATAGACGGCGTGGGCCGCGTTGGGGACGGCGATGCTCAACTTCGCCAGGTAAGCAATCCCGCCGACCTTTTCGAGGTCCCCCTTGGTGTTGAGACGCGAAACCAACAGGGTGTGATCGATCCGCTGGCCCTCATCATGCATGTCGCTGATGTGGGTGAAAAGCAGCCGGTTGGCGTCGTCGTAAAAGTCGTCGGCGCGGATGATCGTGGCGATATCGTCGCAGACCTCGGGGAGGAGGAGGATGCTCCCCAGGACCCCCATTTCGGCATCGAGATCGAAGGGGGGTTGGCGGGCCAAAAGTTCGGAAGCGGCGGCTTTGCGAGCCCCGCGCCCCTTACCGCCACGGCCGCTGCCGCCGCGTCCACCTCGGCCGTCGCCACCGACCGACCCACCATCAAGCGAGAAGTCCTCGTCAAAAGCCATGCTGCGTCCGTAGCCCCGAAAGCGATGATCCTGGATAAGTGATCATCGTCGCCTGCGGGGCTCGGATTTGCAACTCGAAAGGAGACGCAGGTAACCGACGTGGCAAGCTACAGAAGCTAGCGAAGGTTCTTGTCCGCTGCCGGCTGGGCCACCTGGGGGGGTTCCGGTCCATCGGGGCGGTAGGTTTCGCGGATCACCTTCCAATCGGAGGGTGGTTTTTGGCTGATAAAGAGCCGGCCCCAGGAGGCGACGCCTTGGCGGAGGGTGTTCCGTTCGACGTCGGTGAATTCGTAATGATCGTAGGCGGGGGAGGTGGTGGGGTCGTAGTTGGGGCTGTAGAGGATGAGGGCTTGGGGGAGGAACGATTGGTCATTGATCGCGATCCGGACGAAGCGGTATTGGGCCCGATCGGCTTGGCGCTTGGGGTGGGCTTCGAGGACGTAGACGCCGGCCGGCCCGTCGATGCGACGGATCCAGTAACGATCCTTGATCTTTTCGGCGTTCAGGTTGAAGACGAAGGGGAGGGGGCTTTCGAGGATTTCCTTCCCTTGCATGTCAGGGGGGAGCTGTTGGATGCGGCATTCTTTGCGGCCGTGATCGAATTCGAGCAATTCCTGGCCGTTGCAGACCCAATGTTCGCCGAATTGGCCTTCGACGGTTTTGTAGGTCGATTTGCCTTCGACGATGCCGGAAAAGAATTTGAGCTGGGTGACTTGGAACAGCCCTTTGTCGGGGGCGGAATATTTGACGGCCCCTTCGGCCCAGGTGGCATGGACGCCGGCGGGGGCGGCCAGAAGGTCAAAGTGCCAGCGGCGGAATTTCGCTTCGAGCTGTTTCGTGCCGGCGCTCTGTTTTTCCCAAGCGATCAGGAGTTGGTCCAATTCGGCCTGTTCGGCCCGCGACAGGATGAAGGGTGCGGAAGGTTTCGCCGGCGGCTGGGGGAGGCCCTGCGCGGCCGGTTGCTGGGGGACCGCTTGGCGGGCGTTTTGCGGTGTCGCCGCTTGGCCGGGTGGGGCTTGCGCCACAGGTTGACCCTGGTTGGGCTGTGCTTGGTTGGGCTGTGCCTGGTTGGGCTGTGCTTGGTTGGCGTAAAAACCCTGTTGGCCGCGGGGTGTGGCCGGTTGCGGGTTAGCGCCTGGGTTATAGGGGGTACGCCCGGGGGCCGTTTGGTTTTGGCCGAAGACGGGGGTGGTGAAGCCGGCCAGCAAGGTGAGACCGAACTTCAAAATCACCGGCGATCGTCGCATCATCCTTGACGCCCTGTTCGTGATATCGGCTGGAGTCAGATCGCTGGGCAAACGCCTCGGGAGCCGCTCGAGTTTCTCGGGGCCCATGTCGGGACGGTGTTGCCAGCAAAACAAACCGGGAAGGTACCCTGCCCGGATGACGCTTACACTAGCACGGGGAGCGACCCGGCGGAAAGACAGATTCGGTCATCGCCCCCGGAGTTCCCCGGCGTGTGTCCCGGAGTTGTCTTCCGGGGTGATCTCGATGGGTCATCTCGCGGGGTTAGCTTTTGGCCCCGCGGGGCGTGCCAAGGCGATTGGGCCGGGGGGGTTCATGGAGGGATGGGGTAACGTCCGGCGTATCAGCCGCCAGCTTCACCCGCTTCGGGACGTAGCAACGGGAAGAGGACGACGTCGCGGATCGACTTTTGTTCGGTGAGGATCATCACGAGGCGATCGATCCCGATCCCCAGGCCGCCGGCGGGGGGCATCCCGTACCTCAGGGCGCGGACGAAGTCGGTGTCCATTTTGGCCATCGAATCTTCTTCGGCCATCCCGGCGAGTTGGGTGGCGAAGAGGGTTTCTTGAAGGTCGGGGTCGTTCAGTTCGGTGTAGGCGTTAGCGAGCTCCATGCCGCTGACGAAGAGTTCGAACCGTTCGGCGATCGCGGGGTTATCCCGTTTCCGCTTCGTCAGCGGGCAGATGCTCGCCGGGTAATCGATCACGAAGATCGGGCCGACGAGGGTATCTTCGACCTTTTCCTCGAAGATCTCGTTGCGGATCACATCGGGGTGCTTCCCTTTCGTTTCGAGCCGCAGCCGTTTGGCCAGTGCGACCACGGCGTCGTCATCGGCGGGGTCAACCCCGGTCGCTTGTTGGAAGAGTTCGGCGTAGGTCCGCCTTTGGAACGGCGGGGTGAAATCGATGTCGAAGCCGTTAAAGTGCTTTTGATAGCCCGAGCCGATCGCCTCGATCGCATCGGTCACGATCCGTTCGGTGAGGTCCATCATCGAGCGGTAATCGCCGTAAGCCTGGTAGGCCTCGAGCATCGTGAATTCGGGGTTATGCCGGGTGCTGATCCCTTCGTTGCGGTAGACGCGTCCCAGTTCGTAGACCCGTTCCATGCCGCCGACCATCAGCCGCTTGAGGTGCAATTCGAGTGCGATCCGGAGGTAGAGCTGCATGTCGAGGGTGTTGTGGTGGGTCACGAAGGGTCGTGCCGCGGCGCCGCCGGCGATGGCGTGCAGCGTCGGCCCTTCGACTTCACAGAACCCGTCGCGATCGAGCGTGCGGCGGACCGAACGGACGATCTCGGTCCGGTTAAGGAACGTCTGCAAGACCCCTTCGTTGAAAGCCATGTCGGCGTACCGCATCCGTTGCCGCAGCTCGGGGTCGGTCAGGCCGGCATGTTTATCCGGGGCGGGTTCGAGCATTTTGGTGAGGAAGTGAAGGCGATCGGCGAAAATCGTCAGCTCGCCCGTGTTCGTCCACCCCAACCGACCATCGATCCCGATCAGGTCACCCAGGTCGATCAGCTTGGTGAGCCCGAACGCTTCTTCGCCGACCTGGTTTTTGCCGATGAAGATCTGGATCTCGCCGCTCCAATCCTTGAGCGTGATGAAGACGAGCTTGCCCTTGTCGCGAAGGAGCATCACGCGACCGGCGACCCGGACTTGGGGGCCGACCTCTTCGCCCGGTCCCTGTTCGTTCCGCCAGGCCTTGAGGTCGAAGCTCGGGGTGACTTCGGGGACGGTGTGTTCGACCCCCGCTTCGGTCCGGTAGCGGATTTCGGCGTGGCGATCGCGAACGGTACCGATCAGTTGGCGGTCGTCGAACCGCCCCCCCCAGGGATCGATCCCGGCCTC
This sequence comes from Planctomycetaceae bacterium, assembly GCA_040375695.1. Classification (GTDB taxonomy): domain Bacteria; phylum Planctomycetota; class Planctomycetia; order Pirellulales; family Pirellulaceae; genus UBA6163. Next base: position 17,369 of record JBEIRZ010000038.1, on the reverse strand, counting down.
GCGAAGCCTTCGCAACTTGTCACGACGGGCCAACCGCGGATCCTTGAGCTGGTCGTCGGTCAACGGTTGGGAATCGGCGGGAGGAAGCTGGTTCATGCTCTTCGGCTAGGGTGGCTGGCGGGGGTTTGAGCGGCCTGCGCGTCCGGCCCCAACGACCGGTGAAGACCTGCGAACCGGTTAAGATAGGTGCCACGGGGCAAACCGCCAAGCGCGGGGGCGGGGTGGGCACCGGAACCGCCGGGTATCCGTCCCGGATCCGACCGGGAGACGAGACCACGATCCGCCCTTTTCGAACGCGGATCTGCCGCTGATTTTCCCGCTCAGCGACGCGGATTGGCGTCTGCCACGGCTTGGCGGGTGACTGCGATCGCCGCTTCGGTGTAGCGTGTGTGATGGCTTTCGAAGTGGAGCATCGCCGCCTCATCGGCGAAGAAGAACATCCGGTTGTGTTCGGGGTCACGGGCCCCGAAGTCCCGTTTCCCGGGGACGATCCGCTTTTCTTCGAAAAATCGGACGACGTCGATCCCGTTGAGCACCGGGGTGTAAGGTTCAGGATCGTCCAGGAATTTTTTCATCGATTCGCCATCGGCGAAAAGGTAGAGCTGGCCGAGGTGAATCACGCCGAATTCGGGTTTCCCTTCGGCCCACTTGTCGCTGTCCAGGAGCGACACGGGGCAATAGCCGTCCAAGGCGAGCTGATGCTGGGCGAGCTGATGCCGGGCGAGATCGTGCTGCGATGTGGGGCTGCCGGTAACTTGGGCAGGTTGTTCGGCGACTTTGCCGATGGGCTCGACGCCTGCGGTCGCGGGCTGGGCGGTTTGAGGGGCACTTGGCGCCGATTGGGCCAGCGAACTGGGGTCGGACGCGAGCGAGGCCTCGGTCGCCGGGGTCGCCGTGGGCATGGTCAAATCGGAAGGACTCAGCGTCGCGCTGACGAGGTTCGCACCGGGGGTCGGGGCCACAACTGCGGTCGGGTCAGGCATCGCGACGGCGGGGACGGCCGCGACAGCGGTCGCTGGTGGTGCCGGTGCGTTGGTGGGTGGTGCCGCCGTGGCGGCCACAGGCGAGCCGGCAGACAACGGATTGCCGGTGGCCGAAGGGGCGTCGGCGGGTGCCGCTTGAGCAGCTTGAGCAGCTTGACCGGCGGCAGTCGGGGCCGCAGCGATGGCGGTGGCTTCCGCGGCCGGGCCGGCGGGTGGGGTCGACTGCAGCGTGGCGGCGTTATCGGCAAGCATTTCGACGAAGCGGTTCGCCGCCTGGGGGCTGGTGCGATGCGACAGGGCGGCCCCTTGGGGGGTCACGATCACGTCGGTCGGATAACCGGTGATGCGGAACGTCCTGGCGACGTTCGGGTTTTGTCCGGCGTGAATTTTCACCGCGACGTAGTTCTTTGCGATCGCTTCGACGACCGATGGGTCGCGAAACGCGCCCGCTTCGAGCCGATCGCACCACACACACTGGTCGCTGTAAAAGTGGAGCAACAGCAGCTTGTTTTCCCGTTCGGCCCGGTCGCGGGCGGCCCGCAGGTCCGATTCCCAAGAAATCTCGGCGGCAGAGGCGATCGCCGCGAAATTCAAGCAGATCGTGATGAGCGGGATCGAGACGAAAAGTTGGCGGATCGATGCGTTCATGACTTCACCTATCGACGCGGGCGCGGAGGCCGATTGCTCCCTTCGAACCATTCCATCGGCGATCGAAGGAAAATTCCTTGAGCCAAAACGTAGGGGTTGCGCGGACTTTACCGCCATGGCGATTTTTTCTTGACTTCATGGGAGGTGAATTGGGGCTACAAAATCGGCACGGCAAGATCGGTCGGCGCGAATGTGGAATCTCGCTGGGGGAGGGGAGGTGGGGCAGGTCGGCCCGCCCGCGTAAACTGTTGCCGGAGTAGACTGATAGCAAAGCGGATCGGTCCGACATTTCGATTTTCGATCGAGACGGTGCCACTTCGGTTCGCCCCCACCACCGCGTCTCCCCACCCCTAACCGTCTCGCTGATGAGTCATCCCCCTTCGGTCACGGTCGTCATCCCGCTGCTAAACGAGCAACCTTCGTTGGTTGAGCTGCACCGCAGGGTGAGCGAGTCCTTATCGGCTTGTCGGGCCAGCGGGGCGGTGGTCGATTATCGGATCGTGATGGTCGATGACGGATCGAGCGACGGTTCTTGGGAGACGATCTGCGAACTGGCGGGGTCCGACGTGCGGACCAGCGGGATCCGGTTGCGGCGCAACTTCGGGAAGGCCGCGGCGTTGTCGGCAGGGTTCGAGGCGGCTTGCACCGACCTGGTGATCACGATGGACGCTGACCTTCAGGACGACCCGAAGGAGATTCCTCGTTTTCTGGAAGCGATCGGCTCGGGTGCGGACGTGGTCAGCGGGTGGAAGCGGGTCCGCAACGACCCTTGGCACAAGACGTTCCCCAGCGCCATCTTCAACCGGATGGTGTCGCGTCTGACCGGGGTCGGTTTGCACGATCACAATTGCGGCTTCAAGGCTTACCGGCGGGAGATTTTCGACGAGGTGAAGCTCTACGGCGAATTGCACCGCTTCGTCCCCGTGCTTGCGGCGTCACGCGGGTGGCGGGTATCCGAGATCGCCGTCGAGCACCACGCGCGGCCCTATGGCCATTCGAAGTATGGCGTCTCGCGGCTGATCAAAGGCTTCCTCGACCTGCTCACGATTTACTTCCTGACCGGTTTCGCGCAGCGTCCTTTGCACCTGATCGGTTCGGTGGGGCTGGTCTGCTTCACGCTGGGCGGTTTCGGGCTGGCCTACCTCACCGCGCGGTGGGTCTGGACCCGGACGGTCTCGACCGGGGACCCGTTGCACCTTCACGAGACGGCGATCTTTTATTACTGCATCACCGCGGCGATCCTGGGGGCCCAATTCCTGACCGCGGGGCTGCTCGCGGAGTTGCTGACCTCGATCGCGCGGCGTGACCGGTCGCCGGCATCGATCGCCGAAGTGACCCCAGCGGCGGAAGAAAAGCGGATCGGAGATCATGCATGATCGGTTCCAGGGGCCCGAACGACCCGACGTCACCCGCTTCACCCCCCGTTCGCTTCGCCGCGATGCTGATGATCGCGACCGCCTTGGCGATCGCGGCGGGGCGGATCGCGCTGGTGATCAGTCCCGAAGGTGACACCGCGTTCCTAAGCGCGAACGACCGGAGCCGCTGGGCGACAGTCGCGGCGCTGGTCGAGGACGGGACCTACGCCATCGACCGCTTGATCGCGATCCGGGACGCGACCGGAAAGCGGCGTCCTTGGCAGACGATCGATCGCGTCAGGCACACCGCGAGCGACGGCCGGATGCACGATTACAGCAGCAAGCCGCCACTCTTTTCGACGCTCGTCGCCGGGGTTTATGGGGTCGTCCGCGGGGTCACGGGGGCGTCACTGACGGAGAACCCGATCGGGGTCGCCCGAGTCATCTTGGCCTTGGTCAACTTGCCGCTGTTGGCGACCTTTCTGATCGCGGTCTGGCGATCGATCCGGGTCGGCTATGGGGAATGGGCGGCACTGGCCGGGTTGGCAACCGCGTCGTTCGGTTCGATGGTCTTGCCGATGTCGATCACGCTGGGGAACCACCTCCCTGCCGCCGCGGCAACGGCGGTGGTGCTGGCGATTTACCTCGCGAGGACTCGGGCAACGGGTGAGCAGGGTCTGTCGGGCGGATTGGCCGCGGCGGCGGTCGCCGGGGGTGCGGCGGCATTCACGGTGTCGTGCGAATTACCGGCGCTATCGATGTTCGTCCTGTGGGGGATCCTCTTTTGGTTGCAGGACCGGAGGTCGACTTGGCTGGGGTTCGCCGGCGGCGCGGCAGTGATTGCGGCGGGCTTTTTTGGCACGAATTGGCTGGCACATCGGACGCTGATCCCGCCCTATGCCCACCGCTCGGACGGGCCGGTGATCGCCACCGCGAAGGCCCCCGCGGGGGCCACGGAGAATCAATTGATCGAGGCGATCCGCGGGCCCTTGTCGGGTTCTGGCGAAATCCACCCCCGGAACCGCGAGGGAGCAACGTCATTGCTGCCGACGCGATCGCCAGACCGCTGGGTGATCGAAGTCGGGGGAGGCAACCAGCGGTTCGCGTTGATCCGCCGCGGGGCCGATGCCGGTAAGGGCGATGCCGGGGGCCGCGACGCGGGATCGGATTGGGAGATCCGGCGGTGGGACCGCTGGTACGAATACCCCGGAAGTTACTGGATCACGCCCCGACGCGGGGTCGACCGGGGCGAGCCTTCGCGATCGAAATATGCCTTTCACGCGACCTTCGGGCACCACGGCATTTTCTCGCTGACCCCATTTTGGCTCCTCTTTCCGATCGGTTTATGGATGCATTGGAAACGCGAATGGCTGGGGGGCGGTTGGGGCAGGTGGCGAGAGGCGATCGGCCGATTGGTCGCACCTGGGACTGAGGGAGATCGGCGGGCTGAGGGAGATCGGCGGGCCGCGGGGGATCGGCTTCGCTTGGCGGTGGCGATCGCGTTATCGAGCGGGGTCTGTTTCCTGTTTTATGTTTCCCGACCGCTGATCGACCGGAATTACGGCGGGGTGAGCTGTTGTTTCCGCTGGTTGATCTGGTTCACACCGCTGTGGATTTGGGCCTCGCTCCCCGCGGCCGAAATGCTATCGCGCCGGGGCTGGGGGAGATGGTTGCTCGGGCTGCTGGTCGTCGGGGGGGCATTTTCGGCGGCTACGGCGCTGCAATCGCCGTGGCGGCACCCGTGGATTTACCGTTATTTCGAGTTTTTGGGCTGGATCGGCGGTTGAGCGGGGAGCTAAGGTTGGGCGAGCCCCCCTGCCTGGCAGGAGGTCCGTACCGACCCTACCGAGACCCAGCGCGGCATGGATGCCCAGCGTCAGCAGAACCCTTCGAGCCGATCGCGGCGATGGATCATCGCGCTCGCGGCGTTGAATGCCGTCGTGCTGGGGTATTTTCTCGCGCCGCAAACGGCGAGCGAGCAATTGCGGCGACGTTTGGAAGCGAAGTTGCAGGCACATTACCCGCACCTCGATGTCCGGATCTCGGCCGGGCGGATCACCCGCGAAGCGATCGTCTTGGAAGGGATCGAATTGCGGGCCCGTTGGCGATCTTCGAAACGGCCCACGGTACCGATCGTCAAGATCGCCCGGCTCGAATGCTTCGCCGACATCGATTTGGAACGGCTGATCGATCGGGGGACGCCGCTGAGGCCGCGAAAGATCGTCGCCTGGGACCCTGTGGCCGACCTTTGGCAAACGGACGAGGGGCGATGGTCGCTGGAACTGTTGTGGCCGCCGCTGGCGATGAACGGCGGGTGCCCGCGGATCGAAGTCCGTGGGGGGACGCTCCGTTTGCATCGGCAACCGGGTGGTCAGGAGCGGCCGCTGGAAATCGATCGGGTCAATTGCGGGATCGACATGATCGCGGGGATCCCGTCGATGCAGGCTGTCGCCGTGCCGACGTCGTCAGGAAGCGTTCGCCGGGCGGCGGTGATCGATGGGGTGTCGCGCGAGATCCGCTTGGAACTGACCGCGGCTTCATCATTCATCGGATCGATCAAACTGAGCGGCGAGGTCCGGGGTGATCGCTTTCGGTTCGGGGGATGGGTCAAGGGGGTCCGCACCGAATCGGGGATGCTCGAGCGTTTGCCACGAAAGCTGTCCGAAGCCTGCAAGCCGCTCGAGGGCTTGAGCGTCGATGCGGAGCTGTCGTGTCAGGTCGAAGGGGGGATCCATGACCTTCCTGGTGATTATCGGTTCGCGGTGGAGGCGCTGCTGCGTGACGGGAGTTACCGGCATCCCTCCTTGCCACAACCCTTGGAACAGATCCGCGGTCAAGTGATCGCACGATCGTCGGGGATCGAGATCCGCGACGCGACGGCGCGCTACGGCGATGCCCAGATCGAGCTAACAGGGTCGACCGACAGTTGGGGGCAGGCGGCGAATTGCCAGGGCGAATTGCGGGCCTCCGGATTGGTGCTCGATGAACATCTGGCCGCGAAGTTGCCCGGGCGGGCCAGCGCCCTGTGGGATGAACTTCGGCCGTCAGGGCCGATCGACATCGATCTCGATTGGACGCGCCAGGACGGGAAGTGGTCATCCGGCGGCGAAGCCCAACTGCGAGGGGTCGAGATCCGCTTCGGCCGGTTCCCCTACCCGGTCTCGCAATTGAACGGCACGATCACGTTCGACCCGAAGGGGGCGTCCAGCAACGGGCTGACCGGAAGGATCGGCGGGCGAACGCTCAGCATCGCGTTCCGTCAGCACTCGGGTGAAGGGTCAAGATTCAATTGGCTGCAGTTGGCGGCCGACGGCCCGGTACCGATCGACGAACCGCTGCTAACGGCATTGACGCCCCGCGGGCAACCCGTCTCGGAGCTCGAGCGTTTCGTCCGGTCGCTCAACCCCGGCGGGCAGGTGCAACTCGTCGCCGCGCGTTGGGACCGTGAAGTCAACGGCCAGCCACGCAAGTCGATCGACCTCAAGATCTCCGGCGGCACGCTCCGTTACCACGCGTTTCCCTACCCGCTGTATGACGTCCGCGGTCAGGTCAAGGTCCAGGATGATCAGACGCGACTGATCGGGTTTCAAGCGAGCAACAGCGACAACGCGAAGATCCTTTGCGAGGGGGAATACCGCAAGGTCCCGGCCGGATCGCCGGAGACGGCCGACGGGCTCTGGCAAGTGGCACTCGATTTTCGGGCCCGAGAACTGCCGCTCGACGAAACGCTGCGGGCCGCGCTGCACGCCGACCCGCGGGCGGTCTGGGACAACCTCTCGCCGACCGGGATCCTGGAAACGGCCGAGGTCACCGTTCGACACGCCGCGAATTGGGACCGACCACGCGTCACCGTCGCGGCACGCCAGACCCCTCGCCCGACGATCGACAACCGGACGCTCAGCATCCGCCCCACGCAAGTCCCCTACCGGATCGACCTGATCCAAGGGGCGATGCGATTCGACGGCAACCTGGTCCATATCGAATCGCTCGAAGGGCGGCACGACGCCACGCGAATCTCCGCCGACGGTTATTGCCGCCGGGGTGAGGCGGGGCGTTGGCGGATGGACCTGAACATCCACAGCGGGAGCAGGTTGCATCCGGATGCCGAACTGATCGGCTCGCTCCCGACAAAAATCCGCGGCGGTTTCCAGCGCCTGCAGCTCCGTGGCCCGCTCAGCGCCCGCGGCCAAGTCGGCGTCTGGCTTCCCGATTCGCAAAACCCGGAACCGCTCTTCGATTGGGACATGATCTTCCAACTCGAAGGGAACCGGATCGGCGATGTCAGCCCCGTCCACGACCTCCGTGGCGAGATCACCATGCGAGGAGAACAGCGGGGCGACGCGACGATCGCCGATGGCTTGGTCCGCATCGACTCGCTGCACATCGCCACACAACAATTGACCGCGATCGAGGGGCCGTACGCGATCCGTGACCATCGACTGTCACTCGGGGATGCGATCCCCCAGCCGATCGACCAGCCCGCGGCCCCGACGGGGGGTGAACGGTCGCCAGAGCTCCTCGCATCGGCGAGGGGACGACCGATCGAAGGGAGGGCCTACGGCGGTACCGTTTCGCTCTCGGGCGACGTCTTGCTGAGCGACGGGGCGTTCGATGTCGTGATGGCGGTTTCGGATGCCGATTTGGCGATGATCCTGATCGACCTGGGGACACGTGATCAGACCGCCCGAGGAAAGGTCAATGGTCAAGTCAGGCTCGAAGGTTTGATGGGTGCCAGCCACCTGCTGAAGGGGGCTGGCAGCGCGACGCTCTCCGAGGGGAAGCTCTACCAACTCCCCTTGCTGATCAGCGTCTTCAATATGCTCCGGATCAAACCTTCGGAATCGGTCGCGTTCACCGATGGCTCCGCACGCTACACGATCTACGGCGATCAGGTGACGTTCAACGAGCTCAAACTTTGGGGCGATTTGATCGCGTTGGATGGCTCGGGGACGATGAACCATTCCCGCGAGGTCGACCTCTCTTTCAACACCCGCGTCAGCCCCTACAACGCCTGGCGTTATGTCGCCAACCCGCTGGGGCAGAATCGCTACACGTTGTGGACGCTCTACGTCCGTGGGCCGCTTTCTGAACCGCACATCGATCGCCGAGGGATCGAAGCGGTCGGAGGAACGCTCGAAAAGTTGATCCCGTCGATGGGACCGACACCCCCTCCCGAGACTGCGACAGCGCCCCCCCAAATTAGGCAGCGACTCTTCCGATAGGTCAAAGCTCGCACCCTCTCGTTGCAGGCCCTTGACCCGACCGCGGCCGTAAAATCGGCAAACGCGTTAAAGGCGTTTTTTCTCGCATTGCAATCCGACTTTCGTCACACACCATCATTTTAACTCACCAGGAAAAGTCACCAAATTACCCAAAATCAAGTTTTTTTCTCATTTTACCTATCTTCCTATTGAATTACCCAACTTACGGATAAACATATTCGATTGACATGGAGACAGTTCGAACTGGTGACGGGACCCTGCGTCGGAAACGCAAGGGTACCTTCCTTTCCTTTCGTGGCTTTCAAGCGTTTCAAACGTGAAATCATGCCCACTCCCTCATACCCCCCTGTTGACCGAATGACGACCTCCCCCAACAAGGGGATCCGCAGCGGAGGCCACCGCGTCGGGCAATTGCTCGCTTTGGTCGCAGGATGGTTTGTCGTATCGATGGCTGTCGAAGCGTCTGCCGCACTTTTCGTGACTGGTTACACGCCAGAGACGAATGATCGCTTTACGAATCACCCGAATTTCATCGCCAGTTCGTTCAACCTTGGCGGGATAGGTCAAACGAGTACGGGACAATTCGCGACCGCTATTTCGGGAAACGTCGTGATCGGATCTTGGAAGAACCAGCCGACCGGTCAGGTCTACTTCTTCGAGAACAACAACCCAACCTCGTCTCCGATCGTTCGCAACATTATTAGCCCGACCCGCATCGCGGGAACCGACCTGTTCCTCGGGGTGCTCGATGCGGCCCTCCCGACCACGATCACCCCGTTCAGTTTCACCCGCACAACCCTTTCCGGCCCAGCTAACACCATCACCACCGCTGGCCCATTCGGCGGGGTGAACACATTCGTTGTCGGCACTTCTGACATCGTTCCGGGGTCCTACCCGGGGGCGGCGGGCTACACCAACCAGCGCGTCGGACGCAACCGAGTTGGCGGTCCCGCAGTTCCCAACGGGTACATCGAAGATCCTGTCCTGCCGGGTTTCGACGGGACCAACATGGATGCCCTATTGCTTCATAGGAACGGTCCCACCGAAGCGAACTTCGTCGAGTACGAAGCTTGGATGGAAGCCGGCGACGAAGGGGCACCCGTCTTCATGGAGGATGGGGGCAAGTTAACGCTGCTAGGGACAAACCTCTACAATTGGGGTTCTGGCTTATCCCTCATTGGTGTCAGCTTCGCCGGGAATTCCGCGGCCGCGATCGATGGCTTCATCGAAGCGAACGCGGTCCCCGAGCCGATGACGATTTTCGCGGTGATGGCCGGTGCCGGGACCCTAGGATGGCACAGCCTCAAGCGGAAACGGCGGCGTCGGAAGAGCCGCCGTGCCACTCATCGGTCGAACTTAGACGTCCTGATCCGACGCTAGCGGCCGGAGCGACAGGGGGTCAATCACCCCCGATCGCCTCGTGATAAAATTGCCGGTTTTCTGTCGTCGCCCCGCGTAGGCCACAAATCCGGCTCGCGAATCGCGCCGCCCGCGGTAACGATTCCGCCGGCGTTTTCCCTTCGAGGATGTCTCGGATGATCACCGCGGCAAAAGCGTCCCCCGCGCCCACGGTATCGACCAAGCGGGTCACGGGCGGCGCCGCAGCGATCGCATGCCCGGCCGGTCCGATCCATGCCGCACCCCTCTCGCCAGCGGTGACCCACAGGTTAGGGATCGAATAAAAGCCGGCCAAGGCTCGCCCCTGCGCGACAATGTCGGCCCACGCTTCGCAAGGGGTCGGCGTCTCCCACGATCCGTCGCCGACACCCATCTCCCGGATCAACTCCGCCAACTCCTCGTGGTTGAGCTTCACATGGGTCGCGCCGGGTAAAAGAGTCGCGAAGCGTCGCGGGTCGAAGTGAGGCTTGCGGATATTCACATCGATGAAGACAGGACACCCCATCACCTCCCTGAACCGCCGGACCGTGGCGTCCGAAACGGCACCCCGCAGCGCGAGGCTGCCGTGGTAGAGCAATCGGAACCGCCCGCTGGAAAGCTCCCCATCGCTCGCCAGCGCCGAAGACCGACCGGAAGTTGCTGCCAATCCCCGAGACGGATCGCCAGGGTCCTGCCGATCCCAAGCCGGTGGCAACGCGATGTGATCAAAGGCGACATCATCCCAAAATCGGTAGCGAGGCTCACCCCCGACGACCTCGATGTCGACCCTGCCCGTCGGGTGCGATGTGACCTGCAACCCTTCGGCATCCAGCCCGATCCGGCCCATCGCGGCGCGGACCTCGTCCCCCAGCGGGTCTTGGCCGACGGCCGTCAGCAGGAGGGGATCGGCCCCCAGGGCCTTCAAGTTCCAGGCAACGTTGAAGGGCGCTCCCCCCAGGACGCTGCGATCGGGAAAACAGTCAAACAGCACCTCACCGACGATCAGGGGACGAGGGGGCATCGGTTTAAACCAGGTAAATTAGGGGCCTCTTGCGGCCTTGACGGACAAACGGGGAATACGGGATCGTATCGCAAAATCCGAAGAAAGTGGGGGACCACGGGTCACTATGTCGTGCCATTGGCGGTTGTCAACCGGCGTGCCGTTGCCGCAACCGGGGTCCCCCTGTTAGGCTTTTCGTTTTGTCAGCCGTCCCAGCCAGGCCAATTCCCAACGTGTCCCACGCCCTCCTCGGTCCGATCGCGATCCATCTGCCGGAACGGCTGGAGACCAACGATGACCTTCGGCGCGAGCATCCCGACTGGGACATCGACCAGATCGAAGACAAAACGGGGATCAAGCAGCGGGCGATCGCTGCCCCCGGCGAGACGGCAAGCGATTTGGCCTTCCTCGCCGCGGAAAAGCTCTTTGCCGAGCACGGGATCGACCGGGGCTCGATCGATTTTGTCCTTTTCTGCACCCAGACCCCCGACTACCCGTTGCCGACGACGAGCTGCCTGTTGCAGGATCGGCTCGGGCTGTCGACCCGCTGCGGGGCACTCGATTTCAACCTCGGTTGCAGCGGCTTCGTCTACGGCTTGTCGCTCGCCGAAGGGCTGATCGTTTCCGGGGCGGCTCGCCAAGTGCTGCTGCTGACGGGCGAGACCTACAGCAAGTACATCGACCCTGACGACCGGAGCCTTCGAACGATTTTTGGCGACGCGGGGGCCGCATCGCTGGTGACCGCCCATTCCCAACGGAGCTTGTGGCGGTTCCAGTTCGGGACCGACGGGAGCGGCGCCGATACGTTGCTCGTTGGCGAGGGGGGTGCCCGCCCGCAGTCCGACGCGATCCGCCCTCGCCACCGCAAACGCTGGAACAGCCGCCTCTACATGGATGGCCCGAGCCTAATCAATTTCACGGTCGAGGCGATCCCGCGGATGATCGACGAGATCCTGGCGAAGGAAGGGCTTACCCAACCCCAGATCCACCGCTTCATCATGCACCAGGCGACCCGCAAGATGTTGCAGCAGATCGCACAGCGGATGGGTGTCGACGAATCTCGGATGCCGATCGACCTCGAGGATATCGGCAACACCGTCTCATGCACGCTGCCAATCTTGATCGATCGGATGCGAAGGCGTAGCGAATTGCCACACTCGGCGACTAATATGCTGGTCGGGTTTGGGGTCGGCCTCTCGTGGGCCGGCTGCTTGTGGCAGGACCTGTGGGGGGCCATGGCCTCCGACCCGCAACGCACCTAAGCCTGGCGAGCCACGACACGACCGAACGAATCATGACACGAAACTCTCACGCCCCCTTGCCGCAGAAAAAGCCATGAAGCGAATCGCGGGGCGGCTCCTGCTGGCCTCACCTTACCTCAGCGATCCCAATTTCTATCGCAGTGTGATCTACATGGTCCGCCACGACGAGGAAGGGGCGTTCGGTTTGTTGCTCAACCGCCCCGGCCAGATCACCCTCGACGAACTCTTCTCCGACCGGCTCGGACGCCCGCCAAAACGATCGGATCCGATCTATTTCGGCGGCCCCGTGGATGGCCCCTTGATCGCCCTGCACACGTTGTCGGGGCTGGGCGATCCGTGTGGCCCGCTCTCTTCCGAAGAAAGCCTTGACGGTGACGAGGACGCCGGCTCAAGCCCTGTTTGGATCACCGCCGATGACGACCAATTGACCGTCCTCGCCGACCGGACCGATGTCCAGGTCCGCTTCGTCGTCCGGTACAGCGGCTGGGGGCCGGGACAACTCGATCGCGAACTGGGGCAAGGGGGCTGGCTGGTCGGTCCCCCGGACTGGCCCGCGATCTTCGGTCCTTCCGACTCGTTGTGGGAGAACATGGTGAAGCGGGTGGGTCGCGAGATCCTCGGCGGCATCCTGAACGTCCCAGTGGCCGACGACCCGCAATGGAACTAATCAGCGATGCGGCGTTTCGTGATCGGCGATATTCATGGTTGCAGCCGGGCCCTTGCCGCGATCCTCGATGAGATCTCGCCCGATCTGGACGACCTGCTGATCTTCCTTGGCGACTTCGTCGACCGCGGGCCCGACTCGCGGGGCGTCATCGAAATGATGCTGGGGCTGAACCGTCACACCCGGGTCGTGCCGCTCTTGGGGAACCACGAGATCATGCTGCTAAGCGTCCTCGGGAACCCGGCCGCCACCGACCATTGGCTGCGATCGGGGGGCGACGCGACGCTGGCGAGCTACCGCGGGGACATCGCCCAAATCCCGGAATCACACCGTCATTTCTTCCGGTCGCTTCGCCCTTATTTCGAAACCCCTCACGAGATCTTCATCCACGCGGGGTACCATCCGCAACTGCCTTTGGACCAAACCGATGACACCATCCGCTTCTGGAACCACCCGCTGATCTGGCCCGCCCCCCACTTCAGCGGCAAAAGGGCCTACCTCGGCCACACGCCCCAAATGGACGGCAAGGTCCTCGATATCGGACACATCGTTTTCCTCGACACCTATTGTTTCGGCGGCGGCTGGTTGACCGCGATGAACCTCGACACTTTCGATCTCGTTCAAGCCTCGATGCACGGCAAAGTCCAGCGAGCCCCCTGGAAGGCGATGGTGCATTGGTTCCAACAGACGCTCCGCCTTCCCCGAGGCAAGCGCGACTTCGACCCGTTCTCGTACGTCGGGGACGACGAACCGACCTACCCCTCAGGCCCACCCCCTCAACAAGATCCCAATGCCTGAAGCGGAAACTCAGCCCCGGCCGTGGTGGCGTCTGTTGGCCTTGGGGGTATTGAATCTCGCGCTGTGGGGGGCCGCTGTTATCGTTGCCGGTTGGGGTTGGCGTGACGGGTCAGGACAATTTCTCCCCTCGCGGCTCGCCCCGGCTTTGACCGCCACCGCCGTCACACTGCTGACCATCGGCGGGCTGATCACCCGGGAAATGCGACTCGCCGCCCGCGACCGCGAGGCTTCGTTGCAAGCCCGCAAGCTCCGCCGCCGATTCGACCGACTCTTCCAATCGGCTAACGCCGCCGGTCGCCCCCGCTCGGCCACCAGCGGCATGCCAACGCCCGTTGATACTTCTACCCTCGATCCCGCGCCGTTCGATGCCGCGGCGCTCGATGCCTCGTCCCTGCTTGCCTCCCCCGAGGAACTCTTCGACTTCGCCGCCGATTGCGACCTGATCAACGACTCGCTGCTCCGCACTCGGGCTCGCGAGGAACTGATCTCTTCCGCGATCGATAACCTCGACAGCGGCGTGATGGTGATCGACCTCCGTTCCCAAGTCCTGATGGCCAACCCCGCCGCCCGACGGTTTTTTTCGATCTCACGCGACCCCGTCGGCCACCCGCTGCTCGAAGCGATCCGCCAACCCGAATTGGTCGAAGCGGTCCGGCTCACGACCGCCGACCAGTCGCCGCGCGAGGTGATCGTTGACCTCCTCGACGGGTCCGGCGTCCGCCGGGTCCTGAGGGTCTTGGTCGCGACGCTGGCACGCGAGAATGCCACCGCGATCCTGATCGCCGCCCGCGACGAAACGGAGGCCCGACAGGTCGAAGAGATGCGTCGCGAATTCGTCGCCAACGCCTCTCACGAACTGAAAACGCCGCTGGCCGCTATCAAGGGTTACGCCGAAACGGTCGAACTGGCGATCGAGGATGACCCCGAAGCCGCCTTGCGCTTCGTCGGCCAGATTCGCGAACAATGCCAACGCTTGGAACGCCTCGTCGCCGATCTGATCACGCTCGCCCGCGCCCAAGCCGGCTCACAACACCTCCGCTTCACCGCCGTTGACCTCCATGCGGTGATCCGCGAATCGATCGCGACCTACACCCCCGTCGCGGCCGCCAAAAGGATCCGACTCGATCAATCCGACCCGGCCGATGCCCCACACCCCCTGTGGGTGCATGTCGATCGCGAAGCGACCCTGACGATCGTCAATAACCTGATCGGCAACGCCGTCCGCTACACCCCCGAAGGCGGCACGGTCAACGCCTCCGCATCGACCGCCGAAGGGTTCGCGGTGATCAGGGTCCAGGACAACGGCATCGGGATCGCGAGGTCCGACCAACAACGCGTCTTCGAGCGGTTCTATCGGACAGAAGTTTCCAAAAAAATGGCCTCCGCCGGGACCGGGCTCGGGCTGGCCATCGTCAAAAACCTGACCCAAGCCCAAGGGGGCAAGGTCCGCGTCCGCAGCCAAACCGGCGTCGGCAGTACCTTCGAGGTCCTCCTCCCGCTCGAACCCTCCAAACATCACCCCCCCGCCATCAACCCCGCCCTCAACCCCGCCATCAACCCACCCGCCAAGCGGACCGCTCAGGGGCCAAATACACCTTCCGAATGACCCCATTCACCGCTTCTTCACAAAGGTTTAACCGTTTGCTCGCCGCTCCAGGGGGTGCCAAGCCATAGCATTTTCGGGAAGATGGGGGGGTAATCCTGACGAGCCCACCGCGACCCAGCCCACCGCGACTTGGCCCACCGCGACCCGACGGCTCATCGCGACCGCAACATTCCCTATGCCCAAAACCAAAGTCCTGATCGTCGAAGACTATCGGCCGCTCGCCGAAACGCTCGAATACCAGTTGGCCCGCGCCGGCTACGAGGTCTTTCGCGCCTCGGACGGGGCAGATGCCGTCGTCCAGGCAAAACTTCGCCTCCCCGACGTCATCTTCCTCGATGTCGACCTTCCGGTGATGAGCGGGATCGATGTCTGCAAACAGCTCCGCGCCGCCCCCGAAACCCGCGACACCCTGATCCTGATGCTGAGCGCCATGGGTGAAGAATCCGACCAGGTCATCGGCTTCGCCGTCGGCGCCGACGATTATGTCGTCAAACCGGTCGAGAGCTACGCCGTCCTCCTCCAACGGCTCAAGGCACACCTCCGGCGAAAGGAACAGCCCGGCGAACAAGGGGACTCGATCTCCTTCGCCGGCGTGACCGTCGATCGCCGCCGCTTTCGCGTCGATATCAACGGCAACCCCGTCGCGGTCACCAAGAGCGAATTCCGCCTGCTCGATACCCTGATCCGACAACCGGGCCGCGCCTTCGACAGGAGCGAACTGGTCGATGCCGCGCTCGGCGAAGACACGATGGTCCTCGAACGGACGATCGACGTCCACATCCGCAGCCTTCGCAAAAAAATGGGCGACGCCGCCGACCTGATCGAAACCGTCCGAGGCGTCGGCTACCGCTTCGCCGAATCCGCCGAAGACAGCGACTAAATACCCCTCCGCCTTCGACGAGCGCGATCCCCCGCGGTCCCGCTCATCAGCCATTGCTGGCCGATCGGCAACCGCACGGCCTCACGTGCTAGCTCACACGTTCACTTCATCGCGTTACTTCACCGATTCACTTCGCCGGCTTGTCGAACAGCTTCGATTTCAAGTACTGGTACGCCAACGCGGTCATGTAGGCCCGCTGCTGGTTATTCGCCGCACCGCCGTGCCCACCTTCGATGTTTTCGTAATAGAGCACGTCCATGCCGGCCGCGTCCATCTTGGCCATCATCTTGCGGGCATGGCCGGGGTGAACCCGGTCGTCACGGGTCGAGGTCGTAAAAAGGACCGAGGGATACCGCACCCCTTCGGTCTTCAGGTTGTGGTAAGGGGAATAAGTCTTGATAAAGTCCCACTCACCCGGGGCATCGGGGTTACCATACTCCGCCATCCAACTCGCCCCGGCGAGCAACAGGTGAAAGCGTTTCATATCGAGCAGCGGCACCTGACACACGGCGGCCGAAAAGAGCTGCGGATAAAGCGTCACCATGTTCCCGACCAACAGCCCACCGTTCGAGCCCCCTTGGATCCCCAGCCGTTTGACCGAAGTCACCCGCCGATCGATCAAGTCCTGCCCGACCGCGGCGAAATCCTCGTACGCCCGCAACCGATTCTGCTTCAGCGCCGCCTGATGCCACCGCGGCCCGTATTCCCCGCCACCGCGGATGTTGGCGACGACATACACGCCACCACTTTCGAGCCAACCCCGCCCGACCGTCGGGTTGTAACCCGGGGTCAACGAGATCTCGAACCCGCCGTAACCGTAGAGCAACGTCGGGTTCTCGCCATCGAACCGGAGCCCCTCGCGGGCGATCATGAAATAGGGGACCTTCGTCCCATCCTGGCTGGCGACAAAATGCTGGGTCACCTTCAACCCGCGGGCATCGAACTGCTCGGGCAACCGCTTCAACTCCTCAGGACGCTCGCCGACCCGACCCAATGACAACGTCGTCGGTGTGACGTACCCGCTGACGGTCATGAAGTATTCGTCCGACTCGTCCGCGTCGACCGCCGAAACGCTGATCGTCCCCAATTCGGGCGCACCGGCCAGCGGCTCGCGACGCCAACCATCCCCCGCCTTGCTCAAGACCTCGATCCGGTTCTTGACGTTGTCGAGGATGTTGATCAGCAAATGATTCTTGGTCGGCGTGTAACCGGCCAACGACGTCGTTTCGGTCGGGGCGAAGGCAACATCAAAGTCGCGCTTGCCCGCCATGAAATCGTCGAACCGGGTAACCAGCAGCGACCCCGCGGCATAACTCTTGCCGCCGACCTCCCACGGGTCACGTAGCTCCAACAACAAGTAATCATGAAACACGCTCTTGTTGGCCGTGTTCGGCGCTTCGACTTTGGTCAGCCCCAAATCGTCGCCGATCAGATACAGCTCGTCGTTGTAAAAAGCGATCGTACGGCTCAGAAAATTTCGCTCGTACCCCGGCGAATCGTCATGCGTCGCCGAAATGTACATGTCCTCGAATTCCCCTTCATAAATCGTCTTCGCCTCCGAGATAAGTGAAGGG
>JBEIRZ010000235.1:0-6902 GCA_040375695.1 Planctomycetaceae bacterium | reverse complement strand
CGGACTGCAGGATCAGATAGAGCGTGATCCCGACGATCGCCGCCGTGGCGTAGATGTCACGCCTCAGGATCAACGGGACCTGGCCGGTGATCACGTCCCTCAGCACCCCGCCGGCGACACCGGTCATCGTCCCCATCAGGACGACGATGATGGCAGAGTGGTTGGCGGCTTCGGCGACCTGCGCCCCGGAAAGGGCAAACAGCCCCAACCCCACCGCGTCGGCGACCAACAGCGCCTTACCCGGCGGCGGCTGGATCCTGACATACGCCACCGCCAACAACGCGGCGATGATGATCACGATCAGGTAGAGCGGGTCGGTGATCCAGAAGATCGGGTGGCGATCGAGCAGCAGATCGCGGAGCGTGCCGCCGCCGATCGCCGTGATCGCCGCGATGACGATCACGCCGAGCAGATCCAAGCCGCGATCGCGGGCCGCGAAGACGCCGCTGATCGCAAAAACCGCCACTCCCGCCAAATCAAAGTAGTAGAAAATACCTTCGCCCTCACTCGCTATTCGACCGGCCATCGCTTCGTCGCATCGACCACCCCTCACAACACCACGGTAACGATCTGGCAAACATTCAACCTCGGTAGATGCCGAGAATCGATGAAGTCCTCACAAAAAATCTCCCCTCCTCGGATCACAGGGGGCCACCACATTGTCTGGGCTCATCGGGTCAACGACGACGCCACATTTTACCTGACCCGTTTCGCGTCACCGCGCGACTCGTCCGCCATTGCGGCATCAACCAGTTCACACCACACCGGATGCGTCAACGACCGCTCGACCGGGCCCAACGAATCACTGAGCGGGTCGAACCCTGACCACAATCGGTCATGATCCTCTCGAACACCACTTGGGGTCGCTTCTGAGCCGCGTCCCAGCTCATTGAGACTCCGCAGCACGCCACTCTTAGCGTCATCGGATCGGGGCAAAAGCTTCGGCAAATCGGTCATCGATTCAGCAGCACCTTCGAGCATGGCTGGTAAACGCAACGCCATGGTCCGACGGACCGCGTTGATTTGCTCCACGGCTAAGCTATCCGCGATCGGCACGAGCTTTCCGCCGGCATCAAAAGCTGTCGTTCTCGTCGACGTGCCGTGGGTCACCACGATCGATTTGCCGAGCGAAATTTGGGAAGCCGCGGTGTGGCCGAATGGCAAAGAACTTTTCGTTCGCGAAAAAGTTCGTGACGTGATCGCACCGCTGTTGGTGGTCGCGTTCGGCCCGCTGACATAAGCGGAGTTGTTCAAGCTGACGGATTCGGTAAAGGTCAATGACCCCTGCGTCGTACCGGTGATGGGGCTGACCAACGCATAATTGCCAGCCGCGTAATTGTAATTGTGGTCGAACGCCTCGACACGAATCGACCGCGAACCGGTCCTCCCTGTGCTGCGAACGGTCCCTTTGATCGAGATATCGGCAAAGCCCCCGACGAGGATCGGTTTGCTCGCGGCGTTGATCGTGATCAGGGAGAAATTCGGCGACGATCCCGAAAAATAAATCTTGCCAAAAGAGAGATCCGCATCGTCGTGGGTCGTCGTGACATTGAGCGACGCGACGAAAGTGTTCTTCGGCACGTTATCGACGATGACGATTTCTCTGGAACCGTTGTTGCCGTCATCAACGCGAACGATAAATGTCCTTGCGTTGTTGTATTTGACCGTTATCAGTGCCGGGCCGGTGCTGTTCCCATCATTGTCATCACCGACGTAAGAAACCGGCGTCGGATCGCCGCTGTAACTGGCCTCCGGTGTGAAAACGACCTTGCCCCCTGTGATCGACCACACGCCTTGACCGCTGGCGACGATGTTCGCCCCCACGGCCAGCCCTTGGAACCGCAGCGTCGCGGGGACGATCACGTCCCCCGTCATGTCGTTCGCCAACACGTCGATGGTGATTGGACCCAAGGGGACATTATTGAGCGAATCCGCCGTCGCGATCGGCAAGTAATCGACCGAGATCGTACTGGACGAGCTCTTCGGTTCGCCGTCGAGATGGGTGACCGAATAGGAAATCGACGTCGGATCTTTCGTGAACCCGGTATTCGGTGTGAACCGGACCCAGCTCGCCTTGTCTCCCGACAGCGTCGCCCAACTCCCTTCGCCGGGAACAACTCGGGTCGACTGGATCCCGGAGGTTGTCAAATCGAGGTCGATCTTGCTCGCATCGAGCTGCCCGGGGTCGACGTTGACAAACCCCAAAAGATCAAACGCAAACTCGCCAGCAGAAGCTCTTTTTAGCACGATCGGATTCGCCTGAAGCGTCCGGTCATCATCCCGACCGCTAGTGCCCGTGTCGTTCGGTCCGGGGCCATAAAGCAAACCGCCCGCGTTATCGACGATCGTCGCCGTGGCAACCTTCGTCTGGATCGGTGTCCCCGAAGTCGTGCTGACGTTCAGCCGGAACGTCTCGGGACCTTCATAGGCCGCGTCCTGCTCGGCCGTTGTCGCGACACGTACCTTGATCGTGCCGCTACTGGGCACCGTTACCGCCGTGCCACTATAAGCCTGCCAAGTCGAATTCACTCCATCCCACCACATCAACGAAGGGAGCGCCCCGCCCGACCGTAGGTCCGCCGCGCCCGTCCCCCCCGACGCGTTCACCAAATCGAGCGTGAGCGGTAACCCCGCCGTCCCCGACACGGTAAAGATCGCGTACCCGGATCCCTCGTTGACGACAATATCGCCAGCGTCCCACTCGTTGATGTCGGTGACCGTGATGACGAACGACTTCTCGACCGACAAACCTCCGGCATCGGTCGAGCGGACCCGAACGGAATAAGAATCCTTCGTCTCGAAGTCAAACGACGTGTTGGCACGCAGTTGTGACCCCGAAATGCTGAAGGCCGCGTTGTCGGTGTCCCCGTCTCCCCCAACGAGCGAATAGGTGAAGGTTTCGCCGGCATCCGGATCGGTCGTCGACAACGTCCCGACAACCGCGTTAACGCCGGCGTTTTCAGCGATGGTCGCGTGTGACAACGCGACGTCCGTTGGGGCGTTGTTCATCCGGGCGACGGTCAATGTCAACGACGAAGCGACGACCGGATCGACCGATCCGATCGGGATCGCTTCACCGGGATACCTCAGCGTATAGCTCCGTTGGCCCCGCGGGACATTGGTCAGTTGCCATGCGACCCGCCCATTACCCCCCGCGACTTGCCGCGCGATCACTTGGCCGTCTTGCACCAATTCGACCCCCATCCCCGGGACGACCCACGACTCGAGGGTAAATGCGGCACCGACCGAACCGTCCTCATCCGCGGGGGATGCCAACGCGATCAGGCGCGTCCTCGTCAGCAACAGGTCGGTCGCCGTCGCGTTCGGGTCAACGATCTCGCCCGAAGGGGTACGCACACCGGTCAAATTCCCGGCGCTCAACATCACCCCACCTGCCTCCGACGAACCGAGAAAGGTCGAAGGCATACCGAACGACCGCAGGTCATTGCCGGTAACTAAACCGATCCGCCTCGTCTGTAAGTCGAACGACAGGATGTCGGCGGTACCTGGATCAGCGTCTTCGAACGCGATGCCGTCGTTGCCGAATCGGCTGACGTCGTTGGTCTGAAAAAAGGCGAAACGCCCGTCTTGGCTGATGCCTAACAGCCGTTGGTCGCCACCCTCGGCGACATCATTCAACCCGCTCGATGCGTGCGACAAGAGCTCGCCGACCTTTTGTCCCGTCCCGGCGGGCGACACCCCACCCGACAGGTCAAGGACGAACGAGCCATAGGTGAATTGGTTATTCGCATCCGCCGAATAGCTCATACCACTCCCGACGTACTGCCAACCGAGATAGTTCGCGTCATAAACCAGCTTCTTGCTGTCAGGGGTGAAGTACTTCCTGGGCATGCTGCCCCAAGCGGCATACCACAGAGTCGTTCCCCCCGCGTCATTCGAATTCAACAACCGAGTCGTCCCCGATTGCGTATCGACGATCAATTGCGCACGCCCATTGATCGATACGGTGAAACCACTCCCAGAACCGGTCAGGTTTGCTTCGAACGTGACGAACCGACCATCGGGCGAAGCGACAGCACTCCCCGGCTCATAGCTGCCATGGAAAGCGGAGGTGACCGATGACGTGGTGTGGCTGATCAGCCGCAAGCTGCCATCCGTGAGGTCAAACCGGAACAGGTCCTGGTTGCTCGCGTTACCATCGGCTGCGAACCCGAATCGCGTCGCGTCCGCCGCGCGAAAATAAACATGCTTGCCTTGGATCCATTCGATCACGCTCGCCACACCCGCGGTTGTCGTTGCGGCAGCGCTGCTCGCTCGCGTGATCAGACTCATCTGTCCATCGCTCAGCTTGACCGCCACGAAATCGGCAATCGCGGTGTTCGCATCCGTGAACCCGAATGCCGAGACATCCGTGGCGCTGAAAATCGCATAATCACCCTCGTCGCTCGTGCCGACATACGACAGCGCCGCACCGGCGCTCCGCGTCATATTCCCCGCCGCGTGGCTCAACATCGTGATCACCCCCGATTCCAAATCGGCCGCAAACCAGTCGCGGACGGCCGAGGCAGATTCGGTAAAAGCAACCCCGTTATTGCCAAGTTTCGTGGCATCAGTGGCAGAAAAAATCACATAACGACCATCATTCGAAACCGTCACGTCGCGGACATCCGCCGCGAGCGACTCGCGATGCGTCACCTCCGCGGAATGGCTGAGCAACCGTTTGGCCCCGGTCGCGATGTCGACCGTGACGATGTCGCGCGCGGCGCTGAGGCCGACCTCATCGATCATCGTGCTGGTGAGCGCGTTACCGGTAGCAGACAGGACCCCGACACCGATGCCGGACGAGGTAACCTCGGTGGCGAGCGTCGTGGCGGTCCCGGCATTGTTCCAATCGACGTTGCTCTGCGACCCTGCTAAGGTCTTTGCCTGGAGCGCTTTCACGAGTATTCCGGTCGAAGTATCGGTCAGTTCGAGCTCGACCGCCTTGGTCACACCGTCATCGACCGCTTCGGCCCAGAAGGTCAGCACCCCGGACGCCGGACGCCGGATGGTTGCCGCGCTGGCGGTCGCGGCCAACCCGACGCCATCGAGCGCCACCGCGATCGGGGTGATCGACGTGATCCCGGGCCCCGTCCAAGCGACCGAAACGTGATCGCTGCCACCACCTTCCTGATGCCGGACTTCGATGTAGTACTTTTGGCCGGCCTGGAGCATGATCGCTTCCGAGCGACGGGGCGCCGTATTGCTCCATGACTGGAATCCAGTGTATCCCGAAACGGAGGCGATTTGCACCGCTTGCGCGGAAGACGAAGTCGTGCTTAGGAATAGCCGCGAAGCGTCATCCGATGCGATGTAAAACCGATACTCTCCCGTCGCCGGCGCGGTGATCGTGCCACGGATCCTGCGCGAGTAATCGCTGCCGACATTTCTGGGCGGGGTCAGCCCGGTCAAGATCGATGAACCGAACGGCGCGACCGTGTTCCAGGTGTCATTGCCGTAAACCGTCTGGCCGGACCAAAGCTGTTCCTCAAAGAGCTGGCTCGACACGCTCGATATACCGGCTCCGCTCAGCGAGATCGTGAGTTTGGACGGGTCGAGGTCCGCGACACGTACCGCGGTCGACTTCGCTTTCCCGTCAACCGTCGGGAAGCCGTCTTGAACGACGGTCCATATCGGTGAACCCTTGCCCGGCGCGGAGAAGTTGCCGATGTTCTCGACATGATCGGTCGTGTATACGGCGTACTTGCTGTCGCCACTGACCCCGACGAATTCGGCTTGCCTCGACCGACTGGCATTCGGGTCGGTCGCCGAAGTGACGAGCTTGACCGACGAATCGCTCCGATCAAAAACCAGGATGTCACTGTAAGGACCGGACTTAAGCGAAACCGAATCGCCGTACGAAGTGCCGCCGTTTCCGAACTTCGTCACGTCGCTGGTTCCGAAGATGACATAACGTCCGTCGGGCGAGATCCCACCGTATTTGACCGTCTCCGTCGCGGCGACGCTTGAGTCCGAAGCGGATCGGTTGACGATCTGGATCGCACCTGTCGAAGCGTCGACGGTAACGAGGTTCGACGGGACGGTGATCGGGGTGATCTCCGAAATCCCCGGGCCGGTCCACGCGACCGAAACGTGGTCGCCGCCACCTGCCTCTCTGTGTTGAACTTCGATGTAATACGTCTGACCGGCTGTCAAATTGATCGCCGTGGACTTTTGCGAAGCATCGTCAGTCCAGTTTTGGAAATCGGTCCAATAATCGACCGAAGCGATCTGCGATTTGCTGTCGGCGGCGGAGGTGGTACCGAGGAACAGTCGCGCCTCGTCATCGGCCGCGATGTAGAACGTGTAAGCACCTGTCGTTGGGGCGGTGATCGTCCCGCGGATCCGTCGTGAATAATCGCTGCCGACATTTTGCGAAGGGGTCAGGCTCGCCAACATCGACGTCGTGACCGGGGCCTGCGTTTCCCAACTGTTGTTGTCATAGACGGCACCACCTGCCCAACGCTGTTCCTCGAACAGGCTTCCGATCGGCAACTCATAGACGACGACCCCTTGGCCGCTGCCGTTCACCGCTTTGACCGCGGCGATGCCGGTCGATCCGGTCTGGGCTACAAAACCGTTCGGCCCCGCCGAACTCAACAAGGCCGTCCCGTCCAAACGGAGTAGCGAATGGATCTTGAACGAACGTGGCGTCGTGACCCCGACATTCCCATACGCGTCCAGGACCTCCGCCCGAATGAGATGTTCTCCATCCCCCAGTACCGGGGTCGTCAACATCCAGGCACCGCCGACGTCGGCCACCGTCTGCGCGATGAACAGGTCTCCGGAATAGAGACGCACCGTATCCCCCGGACCGGCAGAACCGCTGATCCGGAGCGTGTTGTCACGAGTCGTCTCACCCGAACGGATCGACGCCGACGTCCCCGAATCGGTCACGGCCT
>JBEIRZ010000670.1:0-1342 GCA_040375695.1 Planctomycetaceae bacterium | reverse complement strand
GTGCGAATTCAATCGGCACGGCCTCTGCATGTCGCTGCGTGCCCTGCATCCCGACCGGCCGGGGATGATTTCGATAGGGATCAAACTGCCGGGGGCGAAATGTCCAGAGGGGCGATGGCGGCGCGTCTTGTGGGTCTGCGACGATTGCGGATCCCAAGTGTTTGACGAACGGGGCCTTGATCGGTGCCCGGTCTGCAAGCCAACAAAGGAACCGCGGCCGAATTTTATTCCGCTTGCAATGTCGGCAGACAAGCCAGCCGAGCCGAATCACCCCCTGGCAGTTGTCAGCGTCGCGGTTGGTCAAAACGCGATCGACACGTCGAAAATTACCTGGCCACGGACGCGCAAGTATGCCGAATTCGTCGGGGCCGACTTTGTGACGATCACCGACGACAAGTCGCCCGAATACCGACTTGCCAACAAATTTAGGATTGGGCAGATATGTTCTCGGTACGATCGTACTTTGTACTTAGACGCGGATATTTGGCTTCGCCCAAACGTCGGGAATCTGTTTGAGCTATTTGAGGCCGGCGCTGTTTGGATGCACCCCGACACTACAAGAATGCCGCCAGGGCATGAATCTTGGATTGAGTCGGAATCCCAAAGGCTTGCTGACGATCAGCAAATCACGCCCGAAAAAAGTCGCTGCTACAATTCGGGCGTCGTCTTGTTCGATCGCGAAGATTGCGGAATATGGGATCCGCCGCCGCTGTCGATTGGGAATCGGCACGTCGCGGAACAATTCTGGGTAGAGCATCGAGCGCTACACTTTTCGTCTGTTCGCGACCTGCCAAGCGAATACAACGCGCAGTGGTATTGGCGAGACTTTCGAAACTGGGAGAAGATCGCGAAAATCATCCACCTTGCGAACTGTCCGCACGGCGAGCGAATGAGCCGGCTTAATCACTATTCGCGGAGATATTCAGGTGATTTTATTTAATCACGTCCCGCGAACCGGTGGCCGCTCAGTCTGCGATCACCTCCGCGAAATGTACCCGAACCACTTCCAAATCGATCCGACCAACCCGAATCGATCGATACGCGAATTCGCCGCCCTATCCGAATCCGACCGGTTCGCGTTCGATTGTATTTGCGGTCACAACGCGATCACGCTCCGAAATTTGGCCAACCCGAAGCTGATTCCCGTTACCGTCCTACGCGATCCGATCAATCGAGTAAAGTCGCTTTATCAATTTCACCGATTGCATAGCCGCGAAAAGTGGCACCTACTTTGTAAATCGTATGACTTAGCGTGGTGCTGCCGAAATCTCTCGGAATTCGGTAACTATTACGAGCGTAAATTCCTACCGCACGCCGGAAAATTCCGGATGGTTTTCATTTC
>JBEIRZ010000620.1:0-1854 GCA_040375695.1 Planctomycetaceae bacterium | reverse complement strand
GCGGGGAGTTCGAAGGTCGCCGGGATGGCGATGCTGCGGCTGCAAGTCGCTAGCGACGGTTCGGAAGTCGAAGTGCTCGAATACCCGATCACCCGTCGCCAAGCCGATTCGCTCCGCGACGCGCTCCAAGAATTGCTCTATTGTGAGGCGACCGAGTGATGCCAAACTCACATCGCGACGTCGCGCTCCTGTGGATGCTCCTTTTTTCGCTCCCGTTCGTCGGGGGTGCGACCTGTTATCGTCAGACGGTCCCGGTCGCCCAGTTGCCCCCGCCTGAAGTCTTTAAGGGGTTGCCATCGGTCGATGAATTGGCCGAGGTGATGAACCGGACCGACGCGATCAACCAATTGGCCAGCAATTCGGTAACGTTGGAAGTCCCCAGCATGTCGAATGTCCCGCGGCTTTCGGCGACGCTCGCCGTCGATCGGCCGCGAAACTTCAGGATGCAGGCGAAGATGCCGATCATGCTCGGTTCGGGGCTCGACATGGGGAGCAACCAAGAGAGCTTTTGGTTTCAGGTCCCCGAGGGGATGGGGCAAACGCTTTATCACACCACGCACGAACAGTTCCGTCGTCGCCCGTTGCGATCGATCCTCCCGGTCGAGCCGACTTGGGTCGGAGATGCGCTCGGGCTGGTCCACCTCGACAAGGCCGAAGTCGTCGAAGGGCCGCTGCTGAGGACCGACGGCAAGCTCGAGATCCGGACGATGGTCCAGATGTCCGACGGGTTGTACAGTCGTGTCTGCATCATCGAGCCGACGGCGGGTTACGTCACCGACCAGATGCTCTACGGGGCCAACGGCAAGATGATCGCCGCGTCGAGCGGTTCGAAGCATCGGTACTACGAAGACTTCAAGTGTGCCCTGCCCCACCAGGTCCAGATCCGGTTGTTGCCCGACGCGGGGCCCCCTTTGGAATTGAAGCTCGAGATCGGCAATTACGTCGTCAACCAATTGTTGTCGAACGACCCGCAGATGTTCGCGATGCCGGCGGGGGCATCGAAGGTGATCGATCTGGCGGATCTCGCGCCACCCGTTGACGTAACACTTGGCGACCCTTCGCTGGGAAACCCCGCACTAGGGACACCCTCGCGGTCATACGGCACACCGAACCAGCCCGGCGCGTCGCCGCGGACGTTCGAGCCGGGGATCACCTCCCCATCGGACCTGCCGCCGCCAAGCGGATCAAGCGGCGGGTTGGACATCGAGCCGGGCGAGCCGTCGTCCGGGGCATCGCCGCCCCAAGCGATCGGACCAACCGCAGGGCCCACAGGCGGACCATCCGGGGTTTCGACGGGGGTTCCGGGTGACCGGACGCCGCTGCCCAAGTCGGCCTATGGGGTCCCGCGAGAAGCCCGCACCTATCCCCTCCGCGGCTTCCGCTGATCGGGCAAGGCCCATGATCGCTCTTTAAAAGACGATCGCATGCTGTGCGATGGATCGGTAGCGTTGTTTCTTGTGGGCGTGCCGGTTAGGTTCAAGATCGGTGGCCTTTCATCGCTTGTTGATCGCCGCAAGCGTTTTTTTCTTGTGGGCGTTGATGGGTTATTCGCGTCCGATTTTTGCCACACACCCTTGGGCCGGTTTAAACCGAAGGAATCAGGCATGCGCGTTGCCGAAACGACCCTGCGTCTGATGTTGATGTCGTATGCGCTGCTGTCTTGCTTTGCATTTGGTTCTTTGGGCTGCGTACTTGGCGACGAGCCGGCGAAGGCACCTGTCGTCCCTCAGACGTTGTTGAAGCTGATCCATGCGCAGCAGGTCCAACAGGAGCTCGGGTTTCGGGCTGACGACGCGGCTCTGCTGGCTGCTTTAAGGGAGATCGATGGGGCGTGGTGGCGTAGCCGCAACTTGC
>JBEIRZ010000271.1:0-6219 GCA_040375695.1 Planctomycetaceae bacterium | reverse complement strand
TGGTTGCAGCAGCGGATGGAGTCGACGGAAAACCGGCTCGAGCTGTCGCACGAAGTGCAGCGGCGGATCTATGTCCGTTTGGCCGACGCGTCGATCTTCGAAGAGTTCGTGCGGCGGAAGTTCGTCGGGGCAAAGACCTTTTCGCTGGAAGGGGCCGAGAGCCTGATCCCGATGCTCGATTTGGCCCTCGAGCGAGCCGGCCAGCATGAGGTCAAAGAGGTCGTCTTAGCGATGGCTCACCGCGGCCGACTCAACGTGATGGCCAACATCCTCAAGAAGCGGGCGATGAACATATTTTGGTCTTTCGAAGACCCGGACCCGGCCCGCAGCCGTGGGGGTGGTGACGTCCGTTATCACCTCGGTTACAGCAGCGACTGGACGACGGCGGGGGGGCAGAAGATCCACATCTCGCTCTGTTTCAACCCGAGCCATTTGGAATTCGTCAACACCGTTGCGTTGGGGCGTGCCCGCTGCAAGCAGGACCGGCGCGGCGACGGCGACCGGTCGAAGGTGATGACGATCTTGATCCACGGCGACGCCGCGTTCGCCGGCGAGGGGATCGTGCAGGAGACTTTGAACCTGAGCCAATTGGAAGGGTACCGCACCGGCGGGACGCTGCACATCGTCATCAATAACCAGATCGGCTTCACGACCGAACCGCACCAGGGCCGGAGCACGACCTACGCGACCGACATCGCGAAGATGCTGCAAATCCCGATCTTCCATGTCAACGGCGAGGACCCCGAGGCGGTCGCGCAGGTCGTATCGTTGGCGATGGATTTCCGCAAAGAATTCAAACGCGACGTCGTGATCGATCTGTATGCCTTCAGGCGTTGGGGTCACAACGAAGGGGACGAGCCACGGTTCACCCAGCCGACGATGTATTCCGAGATCGATAAGCGTCCGAGCGTCCGCCAGAATTACCTCGATCGGTTGCTGGGGCTAGGGAAGATTGCCCGCGAGGAAGCCGACCAGATCCAACGCGAGCGGACGGAGAAGCTGGAGAGCGAATTCGAAGCGAGCAAGAACGAGCCGTTCAAGCCTGACACGCAGACGTTGCAGGGGCCGTGGAAGAAATACTTCGGCGGGCCTGAACCGGATCTCGATCTCGATACGAATTGCTCCCCCGAGGAATTCGAAGAGCTGATGACCGGGTTGACCCGCATGCCGGCCGGATTCAACACCAACAAGAAGTTGAAGCGTCCGTTGCAATCTCGTCGCGAAATGGCGCAAGGGAACGCGCCGGTCGATTGGGCCTCGGCCGAGGCGCTTGCGTTTGGCGCGACATTGGTTTCCGGGCGTCATATCCGGTTGACCGGCCAAGACGTCGAACGGGGGACGTTCAGCCATCGTCATGCGGTGCTCCATGACATGGATTCCAACACGACCTTCACGCCGCTGAATCACCTCCGCGAGAAGCAGGCGAAGATCGAAATCGTCAACAGCCCGCTCTGCGAAGCGGGGGTGCTCGGTTTCGAGTACGGCTATTCGCTCGATTACCCGGATGGGCTCGTCGCTTGGGAAGCCCAGTTCGGCGATTTCTGGAACGTCGCGCAGGTGATCGTCGACCAGTTCATCGCCAGCGCCGAAGACAAGTGGAACCGGCTCAGCGGGTTGGTGATGCTGTTGCCCCACGGCTTCGAAGGGCAGGGGCCGGAGCATTGCAGCGCGAGGCTCGAACGCTTTTTGTTGATGGCGGCCGAACACAACATCCAGGTCACCCAGCCGACGACCCCGGCGCAGTATTTCCACTTGCTCCGTCGGCAGGTGGTGTCGCCATGGCGAAAGCCGCTGGTGGTGTTGACCCCCAAGAGCCTGCTGCGTCACCCCGCCGTCATCAGCCCGATGGCGGATTTCACCCGCTCGCGATTCCACAAGGTGCTGACCGATCAAGAGATCCACGGCGACCACGTCCAGCGGACGCTGCTGTGCACCGGCAAGATCTATTACGACCTCGTCGATACCCGGGCCGAAAGGAAGATCGACAACGTTCGGATCGTCCGCGTCGAACAGCTTTATCCGCTCAAAATCAGTGAGCTGATGGAAGCCCTTGCCGGTTCGCCGGAAGGGAGCGAAGTGATGTGGGTGCAGGACGAACCGACGAACATGGGCGCGTGGTCGTACATCAAGCTCCATTTCGGTGACGAGATCGCTCAGCGATACGTCCTCACCAAAGCCACTCGGCCTGAATCGGCGAGCCCCAGCACCGGAAGCCTTGCGGCCCACAAGCTGGAGCATCGCGATCTGATGGACGAGGCCTTTGCCGGGATCAGCGCCGGCGTCGCCAGCGTTTCTGCTTCGGCTGGGGTTTGATCGCGAGCTCGTCGGTACCGAAACGGGGGATGATGGGGCGTGTTACCGGCGACATTGCTGGCCAAAAAGCGTGACGGCGGGGAGCTGGCTTGGGACGAGATTCGGTTCCTGATCGACGGCTTCGTCGCGGGTCGGGTCACCGATTATCAGATGTCGGCCTTCGCGATGGCCGTCGCGATCCGGGGGATGACCCCGAACGAGACCGCGGCCTTGACGCTCGCGATGCTCGACAGCGGCGAGCGGTTGGAAGTCGTCGATTCGCACGGCGAGGTCGTGAAACATGGACGCAGCGATCGGCCGCGCGTCGACAAGCACAGCACGGGCGGGCTGGGCGATAAGGTGTCATTGATTTTGGCGCCGCTGATGGCCTGCCATGGGGTGCATGTCCCGATGATCAGCGGGCGGGGGTTGGGGCTTTCGGGCGGGACGCTCGACAAACTGGAAGCGATCCCCGGGTTTCGCGTTCAGCTCGATCAGGCCGAGCGTCAGCGAATGCTCCGCGAGATCGGCTGTTTCATCGTCGGAGCTAGCTCGCGAGTCGCACCGGCGGATCGCCAGTTGTACGCCCTCCGCGACGTGACGGGGACGGTGGAATCGATACCGCTGATCACCGCCAGCATCTTGTCAAAGAAGTGTGCCGCGTCGCTCGACCGGTTGGTCATGGACGTGAAGGTCGGTTCGGCCGCCTTCATGAAGACGTTCGATTCGGCGAAGGGGTTGGCCGAGAGTTTGGTGAGGACCGGCCGTCGCTTGGGGTTGGGGACGACGGCCCTGTTGACCGACATGGACCAGCCGCTTGGCGAAGCGGTCGGCAACGCGATCGAAGTGAACGAGTCGCTCGATGTCCTTCGTGGCGAAGGGCCGCAGGAGGTCGCGGAGCTGACGGTCGAATTGGCGGCGCAAGGGTTGGTCGACGTCGGCATCTTTGCCGCTTTGGAAGGGGCACGCCAAAAGTTATGGGAGTCTTTGCGCGACGGATCGGCGGCGGAGCGGTTCGAGAAGATGGTAGCGGCGCAAGGGGGACGACTTGCGGGGGCGTTGGCGTTGGCCCCGGCGACAGCGGTCTGCGCGAGCAGGTCCGGGTATGTCGCGGCGATCGATTGCGAGCTCTTGGGACGCTGCGTCGTCGAGTTGGGTGGCGGCCGGACGCGGGCCGACGACCGTGTCGACCCATCGGTCGGGTTGAGGGTCCGCGTGCGGATCGGCGAAAGTGTCGATCGCGGCGATCGCTGGCTCGATATTCACGCCCGCGACGCGGGGCATTGGCCAAAGACGCTGGAAGGTGCGATCAAGGTCGCCGATGATCTGGTACCCCCCCATCGGTTGGTGATCGACAGGGTCACGGCGGACGCAATAATCTAACGACGCTGATCGATTGATCAGGGCGTTGCCGACAACGAGGATGAATCGATGGAAAAGACGGGGATGTTCGACGGGGAATTGTCGCACAGGGAGCGCGAGCGGCTCGTGGTCGCCGCGCTGGAGGTGCGGCGGCAGGCGTATGCCCCTTACAGTCGGTTCCGGGTCGGTGCGGCGATCTTGGGTCAGGACGGGGTTTTCTATGTCGGCTGCAACGTCGAGAACGCCAGTTATGGGTTGACGCTTTGTGCGGAACGTGCGGCGGTCGCGTCGGCGATCGGGCGTGGTTCGCGGCAATGGCGTGCGATCGCGATCGCATCCCGAGGCGGGGTGACGCCCTGTGGGGCTTGCCGTCAGGCCCTCCGCGAATTCGCCAGTGATTTGCTGGTCATCTGCGTCGATGCCACCAACGGCTTGCACGAGGAGTATCGATTGGCGGAGCTTTTGCCGCAGGCCTTTGGCGGCGGTGCGCTCGATACCGAGACGCAGCGGCCTTACCAGGAGGATTCGGGCGATGGCCACTTCGGTTAGTGTCCGAAAGATCCTGCACGCGGCCGACGTGCACCTCGACAGCCCGATGCGAAACTTGGAAGCGTACCCCGACGCGCCGATCGACGCTTTCGTCGGGGCGACTAGGAGGGCGCTGTCCAATCTCGTCGATGTGGCGGTCCGTCAGCGCGTCGATCTCGTTGTGATCGCGGGTGACCTCTACGACGGCGATTGGGATGACGCGCACACGGGGCTTTATTTCGTCGGTCAGGCGGCAAGGCTACGCGAGGCGGGGATCCCGCTGGTGATGATTCGTGGCAACCATGACGCGGCGCTGAGGATGACCCAATCGATCGAATTGCCGAGAAACCCGGACGGTTCGGAGATCCTGATGGCGCACGACCGCGTCGATCGACGGGTTTTTGAGTCGCTGGGGATCGTCGTTCACGGCCGGTCGTTCGCGACCCAGGCCGAGACGGCGGATTTGGCATCGCAATACCCCGATGCGATCCGAGGGATGTTCAATTTGGGGTTGCTGCACACCTGTTTGACCGGATCGGAAGGGCACCAAGATTACGCGCCGACGTCCCCCGAAAGGCTGCGGGTCAAAGGGTACGATTACTGGGCCTTGGGGCACATCCATGACCGCCGCGAATGTCAGGGGCCGGGTGATCCGCCGATCGTCTTTGCGGGGAACACGCAAGGGCGTCACATCCGCGAGGTCGGTCCAAAAGGTTGCTTGATCCTGGATGTCGATCCGGACAATCGGGTCGAAAGCCGCTTCGTCCCCTTGGATGTCGCGCGATGGGGGGTGATGCACCACGACGCGACCGAGGACGCCGACACCGACGGGTTGCTTGCCGCGTTTCGCGTCTGGTTGTCGCGGGAGATCGCCGCGTCGGAAGGTCGGCCGTTGGCGGTGCGGGTGCGGGTCAGCGGTCGGACGGCGATGCATGACCGGTACCGACAAGCTTCGGCCCGCTTGGAAAACGATTTGCGATCGGTCGCGTTGCAAAGTGGCATCGGGCAGGTCTGGTTGGAAAGCCTAAGGTTGCGGACCTCGCCCCCCAGGACGCGGCGCGAGGGCGAATTGGAGAGTGCGATCCGCCAGGTCTTCGGCGAGATCCGCGGCAAGGCGTTATCATCGGCGGATCACGATCGGCCCGAAGTGCCAGACGGGTCGGGGTCAGACGGGAATCCGCTGAGCAAACCCGAGCCGCCAGCGATCGACCCCGAGCGGATCGCGAAGGTCGCGTCGTGGGTCAAACCGTTGTGGGACAAATTGCCGACGGCGCTAATCGGTGACCCGATCGAGCCGTTTGCGGCCAGCGATCCGGGGCTGGTCGCGCGATGGCTCGAAGACGCGGAGCCGGGGTTGCTGGGGCGGTTCGGCGATTTGGAGGACGGGTCATGATCATCGAAAGGCTCGACCTGATCGCGTATGGCCGTTTCACCGAACACGTCATCGATTTGTCGGCGGGGCCGAATCGGTTTCACCTGATTTACGGCCCGAACGAGTCAGGCAAATCGACCAGCCTGCGCGCGATCCATGCGCTTCTGTTCGGCTTTCCGGCCCGTACGGACGATGATTACGTCCATGCGTATCAATCGATGCGAGTCGGCGGCAGGTTGCTCAATTCCGCCACCGGCAAGGGGTTGGATTGCGTTCGCAAGAAGGGGAACAAGAACACGTTGATCACACCCAACGACGGGAGTGCGATCGACCCCGAGGTGATCGCGCGGATGCTGGGAGGGATCGACGCGGAGACGTTCGCCAAGCGTTTCGGGTTGAGCCACGACGAGCTTGTCGAAGGGGGCCAGGCGATCATCAGCGGCGAGGGGGATTTGGGGGAAGTGCTCTTTGCCGCCGGGACGGGGACGGCAAGATTGCGGGCGGTACAAAAACAGCTCGATGACGATTGCAAGGCGTTGTTCGTACCGCGCGGGTCGTCCGGGTCGCTGAACAAGTTGCTCGCCGATTATCAGGCGGCCGAGAAGACGCTTCGCGATTTGAGGCTGCTGCCGCGGACCTACGAAGAGCGTCGGGAAGAATTGGCG
>JBEIRZ010000281.1:0-6074 GCA_040375695.1 Planctomycetaceae bacterium | reverse complement strand
GGGTCGCTCACTCCCATGCCCGATCAACCCCCGCTGATCAACGGCATCAGCGTCAATCGGTCGCCCGGTGCGATCGGCGTGTCGAGCGTCGGTGGCAAGACGATCGCCCCGCGGATCACGAGGAGCCCGGAAGGGACTGCGGCATCGGGGAGTTCGAGCGATCGGGCATCGCCGAGCAAGTCTCCGGCCTCGGGGTGGCTCGACAATAGCGCCTTGAGCAATTCACCGAGCGAATTTTCGCTCGGCCAATCGAGCCGCACTTCGTCTTCCCCGACGGCCCGTTGCAAAGGGCCGGTCAATTCGATCCACACGCAGCGGTCGGCGGCTTGCCCCGCAGCAGACTGATTCATGGTCATGACGCTTCATCTCCTGGTGCGCCGATCGTGACGAGGTTACGGTTGCGTCTCAATTGCCCACAAGCGGCATCGATCTCGGCCCCTTTGCGGACGCGGAAATTGACGTTGATCCCGCCCTGCTGGAGCGTCTTGCGGAAGCGATCGATCGACGTCGCCGAGGGTGTCTTGTAAGGGAGCCCCGCGACCGGGTTGTAAGGGATCACGTTCAGCATCGCGCCGCGGCCGCGCAGGAGCCGCACGAGTTGCTGCGCGTCATCGACCGAATCGTTGACCTCGCCGAGCAGCACATACTCAAACGTCAGCCTGCGGCCGGAGGTCTCGAAGTAACGGTCGGCGGCCGCCATCAACGCCTCGACGCCGACCTTGCGGTTGACCGGAACGAGCCGATCGCGGAGCTCGTCGGTCGGCCCATGAAGGCTGACGGCCAAATTGTAAGGGATCCCGTGGCGGCTCAACTTGTCGATCGCCGGCGGTAACCCGACGGTGCTGATCGTGATCCGCCGAGGGCTGATCCCCAAACCGTTGTGGTCGCGGGCGACGTCCAAAGCCCCCAGCACCCGATCGAGGTTCGCTAGCGGTTCCCCCATCCCCATCATCACGATGTGGCTGAGCCGCTCTTCGGGTTCGAGCCGGTGCTGGAGGAGCAACATCTGCTCGAGGATCTCGCCGCGGGTCAGATTTCGCTGGACGCCGTCGAGCCCGCTGGCGCAAAAGACGCACCCCATCGCGCACCCGACCTGGCTGCTGACACAGATGCTTCGCCGCAGGCCATCGCGGAGCAACACGCATTCGACCTCACCACCGTCGGCGAGCGCGACGAGCAATTTTTCGGTCCCATCGGCCGACATCTGGTGCTTGGCGATCGTGCCGCGAAAGAGGTCAAAGTCGTGGGCGAGCGCCTTGCGAAGGGGAGTCGGCAGGTCCGACATCGCTTCGAAACTTGCGGCCCGGTTCTGAAAGATCCACCGCCAGATCTGCCCCGCCCGAAACGGCTTTTCACCCCGCTCGGCGAGCCAACCCTTGACCGCTTCGATCGTCAAATCGAGCAGATGCCTGCGGCCCACAACCGGACCGACTTCGGCCTGCTCGTCGGCTTCGCTGGCGACCCCAGTGATAACCTCAGGGGCCTCCGTGACAGCCTCAGAGGCCTCCGTGACGGGATCGGATGGGGACGATTTCGGCTTCAAAGCGGATGACCTGCCAACGGACTGCCTGTCGAAGGGTTGAATCTAAAGAGGCCAAAAGTCTACCACGGGCATCAACCGCTGGGGATGTCTCCGATCATCACCCCGCGGCAACTTTTTCCCTTCGCCCAGAAATGATCACCAATGATCGCCTACGGTTCCCGACGAAACGTTGCGGGTGACACTTAAATCTCGCGTCAAATCTCGCGTCGACGCAATTCGTTACTGGCCAACAGACGCGACCAACCCCCGGCAGAATAGACGCTGAACAGCGTCCCGCAAATCGCCAGGATCGACCAGAGGAAAAGCGCTCCCCGAATCCCTTCCTGATGGTTCCCGACCCAATCCAGTAACCCAACCGGCAAGTGACCGACAACCCCGCCGAACAACTGGCTGAAGAAGATCGAAACCAACAGAGGCAAAACCGTCACCGCCGCGAGCAACGCGACCAAGCCGACCAAGCCGAGCACCGACGGCAGCGTCCTGTTCACGTCCTTCGAACCGCTCGTCCTTCCGCTCCAGTAGTTGAAAAGTGACCCCATGAACGACGGGAGCCAAACGAAGGGAAATTTCACCGTCCGTACCAAGAGCCTCAGCAACGTCGCATTCAAATCGCTGATCGACACCCGACGCGAATCGTCCCACGTCGGCACGTAATCGTCCTCAACAGGCCCCTTCGGGATCGCCCGCAAAATGGGACGCGTAGGCTCATCATTTCCCGTCTTCGTTTTCGGTTCCATTGTTCGAAATGCGCAGCCTGGTCTTTGTACTCAAAAAAACACAAGAATATGCACATTGTAGGCACCCCGCTTCCGGGGGGTGGACAAAATCCCTCAGAATTTTTGACGAAATTCGCTTCATAAGACGGGTTTCGACACCAAAAAGTGGCTGCTTCATCCCCCGAAATTCGTCACGCTGGGCCGCAGGCTTCCCTCGAATTAGGCCTACTGAAACGACCCCGACACAATCCTTGCCACTGCCCGGATCGATCAAATCAGGACGCTGACGACGCGACTTCGATGCCGTCGTGGCGCGAGGCGTCGGTTAGGACAACCTGTCGTGTTGCTTGAGAGCATCCCTTGACACTGCCGCGAGCTCTTCGACCGTCATCCCCGCCTCGCTCACCAGGCGGCTGAGCCCGACCGAGGTGTAGATATCGAGCCCTCGGGTCAGCAGCGTGCGGTAATAATTGATCGTCCGTTCCGAGAGGCCATAGGCCGTGGCCATCTCACGGTTTTGCAACCCCTGAACGACCCCCACCAAGACCTGAAGTTCGCGTGCCCCCAGGCCCATGATCGCGTCCCGGGCGGACTGACGCTGCCGACGTGCCTCGCGTTCACGACGATCGCGCTGGAAAGCGCGTCGGATCGCCGCCAACAGCTCGTCCGAGTCGGCCCGCTTGGTCAAAAAATCCTCCGCCCCCGCCCGCATCGCCCGCACCGACGTCGGGATGTCTCCTTTGCCAGTGACGAAGATCACCGGGATCGGATTGGCGGACTGGGCCAGCATTTTTTGGAGTTCGAACCCATCCCGGTTAGGCATCTGCAGGTCGGTCAGGACACACCCTGGCCCGTCGGCGTCAGGACGGAGCAGGAATTCGGCAACCGAGTCGTACGTGGCGACAGCGAAACCCTGGCTCCGCAGACGCCGCCCCATGCTTCTCAGGAACGAGACATCATCATCGATCAGATGCACCGTCTGGGTCATTCGAAATCCTTATTGTTCCATACCGGTATTTGAAGAGACACGCGAAGGCCACTCCCGGGATTATTATCTAAAACGAGTCGGCCGCCATGCTCCTCGGCGATCGAAAGGACGATCGGCAACCCCATCCCGAGCCCTTCACTCTTGGTCGTGAAAAAGGGTTCTAGGACCTGACTTGGCGAATGACCATCGACCCCGGGCCCATTGTCGGACACCGTCAATTCGACGACCGGCTCCCCCTCGGGGACCAACCGGACTCGACCCTCCAACTCGATCTTGCCCGACTGACCCAGCCGACGACCCCGATTGCCACGCCCGTCGGCCGCGGCACTGGCATCGCCAAGCGACTCGGTCGTCCCCTCCCGGGCGATCGCGTCGGCGGAATTGCTTAGCAGGTTCAAGAGCGCCTGTTTCAATAGGATCGAGTCACCGGCGATCGGTGGCAACCCCGGTTCACAGCGGGTCACGATTTCGATCCCGTCGCTTTTCAGCCTTGGCCTGGCAAGCACCAACACGTCACGGAAAAGTTCCGCGACGTCGACCGCTTCGACCCGCATCGGTTGGTTGCCGACCAACCCCCGAATACGATCGAGCACCAGCCCCGCGCGGCGGTCGTCATCGGCGATGTCTTTCACGATTTCGCGGAGCTCCTCCGCGTGCTTGGCGGGGTCGTCCCGAAGGAGATTCCCCGCCGCCTCGATGTTGTTCAGGATCGCCCCCAGCGGCTGGCCCAATTCGTGGGCCAGCGCCGCGGCGAACTGCCCGAGCGTCGACAGCCGCGAGGCCCGCTCGAGACTCGATTGCTGAAGCCTGACGACCCGTTCGGCCTTGCGGCGTTTGATCGCCTGCACGACCAACGACGCGATCAGCCCACCTTGGACCAAGACCAACGTGATCCCGCCGATGATCTGCGGCCAATAACGTTCCCAAATCCCGACCTGGCGAAACCTGACCTCGGCCGCCGGCGGTATCTGTCCGTCCGGCACGCCGAACCGCCCCAGCGCCCGCGCGTCGAGCAACGCTCGCGCCGAAAGGAGCGTCGGTGGCGGGACTTCCCCGGCTAATGATCGCAACGCCAACTCCGCCGCTTTCTGCCCGATCGTTTCCAGTTCGCCGCAAACCCCCCCGATCGCGCCGCGACCGATGAAGGTGTCTAAGTTGACAAAGATCGGTACGGCGGATTCCCGCGACAAGAGTTCCAACGCATCGGCCGGGACCCACGAACGTCCGTCAACATCCCGCCAAAAACCATGATAAAAGACGATCGTATCGGTGGGAAAGGCTCGCAATTTCGACCGCAGCTCGTCCATGCCAAGGTCGACCAGCCCCAACCGCTCGATCCCGCGTCGCTGGGCAAAAGCATCCACCTCGGTGACGATCCGCGCATGGGATTTCGGGTAGGGGACGGTCTGGCTGATCAACGCGACCCGCCGCGTCTTCGGAAAGAGCTGCAGGGCCAACCCCAAGGTCTCGTCGATCGACGACGGGAACTTGATCCCCGTCAACCGCGGGACCCTGGCAGGGTCGGGCAACTCTTCGCCCGGCCGCTCTAGCGACACGATCACCGCCTCAGGCGACAACCGATCGCGAATGTCCAAGGCGAACTCGACCGCAAATAAGCTCGTCGGGACGATGACGTCGATACGATTGCCCCGGTATTTTTCCAGGATCCAATTGCGTGCCGCCGCCTTGTCCGATCCGTTCCCTTGACCCAGCCGGCCGATGTCAAGGTTCTCGATAAAGATCTCTGGTCGGATCCCCTCATCCTCCATCAGCCGGGTCCGAAACCCCTTCAGCATTTGCGCGATCGCCGGACGCGTCGCGTCCTCTTGGTCAATCACCATCACCCGCGCTACCGGTCTGCCGGGCGACGCGGCCGCATCTCCTACCCCTCGCGCCTCGCCCTGCCCCTTCGCCAAAGGACTCGCCGCGACACCGATGACCCAGCCGACGAGGATCGCCCTCAAGCCGCAAGCGCAGCCCCCACCGCTGGCGATCCGCGATCGATAGCCCCGAAAGGACAATGGTGGCATCAACACGTTGAACACAACTGAAGCACTTATGAGCGAACCGGATAAATGACCTTACCAAGTACGACACGGGCCGCGTTCGACGAAGGGACCGATCGGCAGGACCCGACCCTGCACCCAACCGATCAAGCACCCTCCCAAATCACCCGTTCAGCAAACAACGCCCGACCTGCGAGTTCCCTCCGATTGTAACCAACCCGCCGATCGCAAGGATGGGCGATCGCCAAAGCTGGATAGGGCACGATCCCTGCCCATCCTTACATAACCATCCTTACTTTACAAAGCGATCGCCGAACCGATTCCGCTCGAGAGGCCCGCATCATTCAACTTCCGGTTACAATCCTGGCACCCCACGGCCGGCCGTTCGCGTTCGCGACCCAACCGCGGCGTTCCCCTGCTCACCACAAACCGCCTTCAAGTCAAGCCGCTTACGGAATTGGCGCGACAAAGCTGTCGTTGGCCGGGACTGTCTCGGCAAGCGGCAGCACGGTGGCGATCGATTTCGGTGCGGCGGGGATCGGCGGTGCCCGGAACACGAATGCCGCCGACGGTTATTACGCGTTGCAGTTTGACCTGGACAGCGACGGGACGTTCGAGACGACGTACAACTTCTTCCGGCTCTTTGGCGACACCAACGGCGACGGCAAGGTCGACCAGGCGGACGTGAACAACGTGACGGCGGGGATGACGGCCTATTCGGCGGCATACGACTTGAACTTCGACGGCCGTGTGACGTCAGGGGACCTGATCCTCGTCAAGCGGGCCCTAGGCCGCGCGCTGAACACGTCCTTGCCGCTGGG
>JBEIRZ010000139.1:0-11141 GCA_040375695.1 Planctomycetaceae bacterium | reverse complement strand
CCGGTTTTTGGCCCCGTCATCAGCTCGAGCAATCATCGTTACGACAACGATCCACGACAAAATCAACGCAACTCGTCCATTTGCAAGCATTTGGTTGTCCTCAGCACGGTGAGATCAGCTAGCGTTGAACGTCGATACCTTGATTCGACTTGCCATTTCAACGGTGAAATGAACGCAAGGCCACAATCGTGCGTAATGGCCCTTTCATCGAACGGGCCTAACGCCTACCACGGGCGTTGCGGAAAGAGATTACTTGAGCGCAGCATCCTTTAGGTGGGCCATGTGATAACGTAAGGAAAGAATCGTTCGGCGAACGAAACGTTTCCTTCGTTGACTGGTAACGACCCTACGCGACTCTTCCGGAATCGGTGTTCGTACAAAAAGAACCTGAGCCGTTCCTCACTCGACCTTCACGCGGAGTTCGCGTTTTGCGGGATCGGAGCTTTCGACTTTGCCGAAATCGATCGCGTCGCTCACCGCTTTTAGGTCCCCTGCGAAACCGAGCTTGATCGTCGCTTCGTTGCCGCTCCGGGAGACTTGATAGTTCCCCGTCTTGAGCGCCGCCTTGAGCTTTTCAAGGTAGGGGGTGACGTCGAGGTTACCGCTTCCTGTGATCACGATCGTCACCGACGGGCCCAACGACGGTGGCGGCCCTTGAGGCCCTGTCTGTGGGCCGGCCGGATTTCTGCCCGGGGTTGGTCCCGCGTTCGGAGGTTGACCGAAACCGTGCTGGGGACCACCGGGCAAGGAACTGTTGCGTTCATTTTACGGGCCCGATGAAGGGAACGGTTCGGCCCCATTTCGGTTCGCCCCCATCCCGATCGGAGGTCGCCCAAACCCGGGGCCGAATCCCCCGCGACCGGGGCCGCCGGCCAGCGGCGCTTGCGCCGGTAAGGCGTTATCCCCCGCGGTCCCGCCGGCTTCCTTCTGTGCCGCGGCTTTGGCCTTGGCGTCCTCCGCCAATTGACGTTGCCGCTCCTGCTCGGCCGCTTCCTTCGCCTTGCGTTCTTCTTCTTGCTTGGCGAGCTCTTGTCGGGCGCGCTCTTCTTCCGCGAGCTTCTTCTGACGCTCTTCCTCGGCCACCGCCTTCATCTTGTCAAAACGTTCTCGCAGGGGATACGACGCGTACATCGTTGCCCCTTCGGTCCTGCCGAATTGCAGATCCTCGATCGCGTCCGAAAAATAGATCGCCTGTTTGATGACCCAACCGACGTTCTCGTCAGGAAACTCTTCCTGTAACTCCGTCAATGTGTAACGCGTCGCCTTGGCATGTCTCGCGTACGGGGTTGCCTTCGGCTCGCGAATGATGACCTTGCCTTGCGTCGATTTGACCGCGGCCAATTCCTTCACCGGGGCATAAAACCGCTCGATCGCGGCGAAACAGCGGTCCTGAAACTCCTGCACGCTCGATTCATCGCGCAGGGCCGCGAGGATCTCCGTCGCCACATCGCGTTCCAACTCCCCCTGCAACCAATACGAAGACAAGACGCGTCGGTCTTCGGGTGACCAGTCGTACGCGCCGCTCGTCTCCTTTAGCGGGTCGGGGTATTGGAGGCGAGATTGCGTCGCCACATCGGCTCGATACTTACTTTGCGAAATCGCATAGCGGGCGGTACCCCAGCGGTCGGATTGGTCGCTGGGGCCGTTGAGCGTCCAGATGTAATTTTTGGGCGGTTCTTGTGGGCCCGCCGACCCACCACCGGCTCCCGAAGCCAACTGAGCGTCTTTCGCCGCGGCATCGGTCATGGTCAATGACTTCGGCGTGGCCTGTGCCGCGCGAAGGAAATACTCGCGAAGTTGCGGCTCGAGTTCGTTCAATCGATCCGCACCCGTCGTTTGCAACTCCGCTTCGCCCAAAGAAGCCACTGCTTGATTTGCCTTGTTGGTCAATTCGATCAACGACTGGCTGATGCTATCTACCCGTTCGGGCCGCGACAGGTTCGCTACAGACGGCATCTTCCCGCCTCCGGCAGTCGTGCCATCCTTGTTGACTACATCTGTAGTAACGCCATTGACTACATTTGTAGTAATCTCGCCGCTGCTCGCCCCGCGACCCTTTGACACCCACCAATAGGCCCCCCCGCCGATCAACGCCAAGGCGGCCACGGCCGTGGCACCGATCGCGATCGTCCCCAGGTGATTCGTCTTGGGCTTTCGCCCGTGGGTTGACGAATAAGCCCTCGGCCGGTTCATCGTCGGTGCGGTCTCCCAATTCGCCATCGGTGCCGAAGCGAAATCATCCGACGGTAACCCGGCAAACGGATCATCCGACGGTGCGAGTCCCTTCGGTTGACGGGCTGCGGTTGGCTGCCGAGTCGACGAGGGTTGACGGGCGGGTGAAGGTTGGCGGGCGGGCGAAGGTTGTTGAAGCGCAGAAGGTTGATGGGGAGACGTGGGTTGCAGCTTGATCCGAACCTTGCTCGGCTGGCCGCAAAGCGGGCAGGTCATTTGAACCAGTTCCGACTGACCGCTGACCGTGATCTTCACGTCCCGCTGGCAATGGGGGCAAGTGACCTTAAAGGCAGG
The DNA here is from genome assembly GCA_040375695.1 of Planctomycetaceae bacterium. GTDB lineage: Bacteria > Planctomycetota > Planctomycetia > Pirellulales > Pirellulaceae > UBA6163. Next base: position 8,615 of record JBEIRZ010000139.1, on the reverse strand, counting down.
CATAAGACATCCTGGTTTCTTTCGTCGCGGGGAACCGTTGGCTACAGTCGGAAACAGAAATCTAGCCGGCCCGAAAACGATCGCAAGGGCGTCGAGTCGAATCGTCGGAAGATGCTCCATTACCGCCGATAATCGCAGGATTTTTTCCCCAGTGCCGCACGAGGGCCGCCTCGCAACCGGCCGAGGATTGCAGGGCAATCGATGAAAAAACGGGAGTGATTCACCTGTGTTCAGGCACGACGACGTCGATCGGCTCTTCGGCCGTGTAGGCCAATCCGTTGACCCGTGCCGTTGCCCTGATGGTTAACGGCATGTTGATCGGATCGAGCCCCGCGGCAAACTTGAGCTTCATGCCCGCTTGCGATTCGTCGTCGGCGATTCGCAGCGGCTCCGCGGTGACGCAGCGAATGTGACTTGGCGTGACGAGCGTCACTTCGACCGGCCCGGTGACACCGTTGCCACGCCCGACACGAACTTCGACCTCCGCTTCGCCCCCCGCGATCGCTTTGATCGACGAGCGGCTCAAACGCAGATCGAGCTGCCCGGGGTCGACCAGGACGATGATTTGGTCCGCCTGTTCGCCCGAGGTGAAGCTGACCTTATGGATCGTGCCATCGGCGTCTTGGATCTCGCCCACCCCCATCAAACAGGTGCGGCTGGTCCGACCGATCTCCATCCACGGGGCCAGATGGAGCGGGTAATCGAACTGCGTCGCCTCGGCCGGGACGACGATCGTCGGGCCGCTTACCCCTTGCAAGTGCCGCACCTGCCGCTCGGCCATGCTGACGACGATCGGGCCCTGGAACCCGCCGCGGTCGATCGAAAAATGTCGGACAAAGGTCGACCCGCGAGCCGCATACTTCGTCTCGAACAGCCCCGTAATCTTGAACGGCGTCGGCACCGTCACCGCCAGGGTGATTTTATCGATCGGCGGATCGGCAAACGTCCTCGCCGGCACGACCGCGTCACGCGCCAGCGACTTTTCCCCATCCATCCCCTTGCCGGTGATCCGCATCGCCGCGGTTCGAACCTTCGCCCCATCGGCGGCATGAAAGACAAGCTCGGTCTCGTTCTTCCCTTCGGCGATCATGTTCCCCGCGACGGTAACGTCATCAGGTAGCCCCGCGACATCAATCGTGATCGCCCCTTTCATGCCGTGCTTGCGAATCGCCTTCACTTTCAGCTTCGCGTCACCCGCGCGAGGGACATGAACCAATTCGTTCGCGACCTGCAATTCGAAGTCGGGCTCGCCCTGATCCGTTCGCATCCAAATGCGATAACCGAAGTCATCCCCACCCCGGTTAGGGAACTGGTCTTTGATCCGCAATTCATAAACCCCATCCTCGGGGGCCCGCAGCGTGAGCTTCGAATCGGTCTGACCACGCTCTTGATCGTCGTTGGCCATCAATTCCTTCCCCGCGGCGTCATGGAGCGTGATCACGGAGTCGACGAGCGAACCGAGCGCCGCGGCGTGGACTTCGATGTCGATCGCATCCCCTTTGCGGGCTTCGAAACGCCACGCGTCGACGTCGCCGGGCCGATCGATCCGGCCGTTCAATACGGTCGGCCAGGCGACCGGCCCATCGGTTGACAGGATGTTGTTCGGATCCCCCGCCTCGGTCTCGACCCGCTCCGCAAACGGGCTCAACTCCACAGCGATCCGTTTCGCGATGCCACCGAGCTGCGGCAGCTCCTCCGACCAAATCGCTTGGCGGTTGCCAGCCGCTTCTTGGGGAAGCTGCTGCTTCACTTCCGACTCTGCGAGGTTTTGCCCCGTCAGCCGAAAGTTGACGGTCGTCCCCAATTGCCCGCCCAGCGGAAAGATCGACTCGACATATGGCCCGCCGCTGATCGTCAGCCGATAGACGTAATGCTGCAGCCCTCCGAATTCCTCGTCATGGATCCGCACCTGAAACATCCCGGTCTCGCTCGCCGTGAAACGCAGGAACGAATCCTTGCCGAAATGGTCAAGGCTATCAGCGACAACATTCCCCCGCGGATCAACAACGACGAGGTGCGAATCGAGCGGATAGCCGAGACGTGATGACATCACTTCGCAGCAATACGTCGTTCCCTGTTTCGCTTCGAAACCCCACACGTCGACATCTTCGCGCGGAAAAACGCGGCCGTTGATCGTCACCGGAACCTGCACGTTGACCGGGATCGGTGCCCCGTCGATCTCGTCTTCGATCACCTCGGGCAAATCGCCAACGACGAAGTCGAGCCAATTCGAAACCCCCTGCGAATTGCTGACCCGCAACCGACGCCAACCGAGCGCCGCGTCGGCATCGATCGCGACATGGCCGACGCTATCGTTGGGATAGGTCTCTTTCGCTTGCGAATCCGGTAGCGGGATCAACGGCCCCTCGAACCAGATCGTCCGCTCGGCACGTTTCACCTCAGGAGCTGCCTTGATCCCAGGGCCGGCCATTTCGAGCGTGCAACCTTCATGCAAATCGAATCCGCCCAAACGGAAATCGACGCTCGTCCCTTGCTGGCCCCCCGCGGGAAAGAGATAGACCGCGACCGGGGAATCGGCCGCACAAGGCGTCGCGCCGAAAATCGCAATCGCAACAATCGCAAGCACCACCATCGCTGACGCGACGAAAACGTTTCGCTTCATGGCCATCATCATCAGGTCAACCCTTCGATCAAGCGGCCTGTCCCCGGGACGATCGGGATCGGCCTCCCTTCCGGGGTTAAGAATTCGGTTTTCGGATCGATCCCTAAGCAATGAAAGATCGTCGCGGCCAGATCCTCGGGCCCGTACGGCGTCGTCGCGGGCTTTTCGGCACGTTCGTCCGAGGCCCCAATGACGCGGCCCCCTTGGATCCCGCCACCCCCGATCGCGATGGCGGTGCTGGGGCCCCAATGGTCTCGCCCGGCATCCTTGTTGATCCGCGGCGTGCGACCGAATTCGCCCGTCACCAAAACGAGCGTCGAATCGAGCATCCCGCGGTCGTGCAGGTCGCGGAAGAGCGTCGTCATCCCCGAATCGAGGTGCGGTAACAAATCGTTCTTGAGCACGTTGAAGTTGTCGTAATGAGTGTCCCAGTTGGTGTGATCGATCAACACGCAGCGGACGCCAGCTTCGACGAGCCGCCTGGCCATCAGGCAGGATTGCCCGAGCGAATGTCGGCCATATTCGTCGCGCAGCGCATCGGGCTCGCGAGCGATATCGAAAGCATCTTTGGTGGCGGTCGAGGTCATCAATTCGAACGCCTTCTGTTGGTAGCTGCTCATCGCACCCGCGCCACGGTTGGCGGCGGCTTCGGCACCGCGTTGGAAACGGTCGAGCCCCTTCAAGATCGCGCGGCGATCATTCAACCGTTCGGTATCGACATCCAGCGGCGGGGCGAGGTCGGGGACGGTAAAGTCGGGGGCGCTTGGGTCCGCCTCGACCGTGAACGGCGCTGCCGACGAACCGAGGTACGACGACCCGCCGCTGTTGTGCATCTTCGGCAAACAGACATACGGCGGGACCGCGCCGCGCGGCCCGAGCTGTTTGGCGATGATCGCGCCGTGCGCCGGACGCTGGTTGTTCGGCTTCAACCCCCCGTTGAATCCGCCACCGGGACGATACCCCGTCAGGATGTAATGGTCGGCCGGGCCGTGATCCGAGTTCGATAACCCGAACGAACGGACGAGCGAAAACTTGTCGGTCTGCGTCGCCAATCGCGGCAAGTGCTCACAAAGCTGGATCTCGGGGACCTTCGTCGAGATCGGCCGGAACTCGCCCCGAAATTCCGCCGGGGCCTTAGGTTTCATGTCCCACGTGTCGATCGTCGACAGGCCACCCTGCAGGAACAGGATGATCACCGACACGTCGCGACCTTTCCCTTTGCCGCCCTGCGCTTTGGCCTGTGCCTGCTCCTGGGCCGCGAGGATTTGGGGCAACGTCAAATTCATCCCCCACAACCCGGCGGTACCCAGCTTCAACATGTCGCGCCGACGCAATCCGTCACAAAAGCGACGAGCCATGATCATACCCCTGTCGGATCGTAAGTTATAAAATCGTTTCGCGAGCGGCCGATCCGCCCGATCAATGTTTGAACAAAAATTCCAAGCTATTCATCATTCCCCACGCCAAGTCCTCGACCGCGACCCGTCGTTCCTTCGCCTTCTTCAGGTGCTCCGTCGCGAGCTGTCGCTCTTCGGCGGTGGGGAACCGGGCGAAAAAGGTCAGCGTCAATTCTTCGATCAGCTTTTCATCAGGCAGGTCGACCCACTTGGCGACGTGACCACCTTCGTGAGCAAGCTTGCTTTGGATTTGCGGCGAATTGAGCAGGTGCAACACTTGCGAAACGGTCGGCTCGGCGACCCGCTCGCATTCGCACGCCGTCGTCCGCATCGGCCGACCGAAAAGCTGCAAAAAATAATGCGGCACTTGGCTGTCCCAAAGCTGGATCGCCCTGGCCCCATCAGGCACCCCCGAAAATTTCTCCGTCACACCGGTCGTTTGGCAGACCGCGTCATAAAGCACTTCGGCGCCCAATTGCGTCATCGGGTAGCGGGAATAATTTTGCTGGTCGCTGGCGTTCGACGCGTTGGGTTGGCAATCGCGCTGGTACGTGTCGGACGATGTGATCAAGCGGATCAATGCCTGTTGGTCATAACCCTTTTCGATCAAGTAATTCGCCAGCGCGTCGAGCAGTTCCGGGTTGGTCGGCGGGTTCGTCAGCCGCATGTCATCGACCGGTTCGACGAGCCCTCGGCCCATGAAGTGGGCCCAAATCCGGTTCGCCATGTTGCGGGCAAAGTACGGGTTCTCTTTATCGGTGACCCAGCGGGCTAGTTCGCGCCGCCACCCATCGCCGGCGTTCGTCGCCTGAAGAGACTCATCCGCCGGTTCGCCCAGCGCCCGGGGCGCGACTTCTTTCTGTGTCCGCGGATGGATGCTCTTGGCCGTGCCGGTCCGTACGAGCAATTCGCCTTGCGGCGACGGCTTGAAGGCGACCTCGTTGAAGAACGCCTGCATCGCGTAGTAATCGTCCTGGCCCCAGCGGTCGTAGGGGTGATGGTGGCATTGGGCACAATCGATCCGAACGCCCAGCAGTGATTGCGATAACGTGCTCGCCATCTGCTTAGGATCCGAAACGACCTTATAGAAAAGCGCCGCCGGGGTGTCTTGGATCGGACCTTCGGCGGTCAACAGCTCCGCGGCGAAACGGTCCAGCGGCTTGTTTTGCGCGCAACTGTCGCGGACCCAGCGGTAATAGAGGTAGGCGTTTTTACGGCCCAACTGCAAACGGTCGACACGCAGCACGTCGGACCATTTGAGCCCCCAATAATCGCCGTATTCGGGGCGTTGAAATAACGCCTCGACCAGCTTGCCCCGGCGGTCAGGATCCGGGTCGTTCAAAAACTTGCGGGCCTCGTCGGCGGTGGGCAACGTCCCGATCACGTCGAGATAAACCCGGCGAAGAAACGTCGCGTCATCGGCCGGTGACGACGGTCGCAATTTCAATTGCCGAAGCTTCCCGTCGACAAGCCGATCGATCAGGTTCGCCTCTGCGATCGCCGCCTCCGGTGGCTGTTCGGGCTGTTCGTTCCCAGGGTCGTTTTGCGCGAGGTTCTCTTGGGCGGGGATCAACGCGCGAAAGACGTCGACGCTGCCGAGGTAACTCGCCATCACCGCGACATCACCCGGGGCGATCCCGATCGTCACCATCCCATGATCGTCGACTCGGGCGAGCCCCTCGTTGTTCGATTGGAAGGTCGCCAATTCGGTCACGTCCTTTTCATAGCCGTCCGAAAAGGTCGCGGTGACGGAAAGCGGCTGCTTCGACCCCATCGCGAGTTGTGCCTGTTGCGGATGCAATTTGATCGCAACGATCCGCGGGTCCGAAGCCGAACCGGTTGGTGCCCCCGCGGCGATCCAGCGTCGCAGCGTCGCGTGTTCGGGACGCTCCGGGGTCAATCGGACGCCGCCGCCATGCGGCAATCCCCCGTCGGCTTTCAGCAACAGCAGGCTTTGGTCCGGTGCCGCAGGAAAAATCCTTCGCCCGCGGGCTTCGGCGGTGATCGCGAAATGGTCGGCCTTGGGGTCGAAGCCGAAGACCGACAATTTGAAGCCGTTCTGTCCTTCCGCTTTCCCGTGGCATCCCGACGTGTTGCACCCATAGCGGGTCAAGATCGGGATGATGTCGTTTTCGAAATTCAACGGCCGATCGACGTGAGCGTCATTGGAACTCGTACGCGAAGCTTCCGGCGCATTGGATACCGCCGCGTCGGCCGCGAACGCAGACGCGGCAGACCAACTCGCGAAGGTCGCGACAATCACCAGTGCAACCCGAATCGCCGCTTGTTGCTGATTCGAATCTCTCCGATCGTGATCTCTTTGCGGCACAGACGCGGATCCCATATCAGTAACTCGTTGCGAGGCGTCGCGACGTGGCAACCGGTCCCGCGGTTGGGGGACGATTCTTTGCGGGGGATTCGTTTGCAGAGAATCAAAAGGCGGGAGAACTGACGAGTTGTGAAAAAGTCGGCGGGACTTCTTCACCTGGCGCTTCGGGACGGGTTGCGATCGGCACGACGAAAGGTGGGAAAATCTCCCTTAAGTCTAGTGCATTGGCACCCACTTCGCAACTTTTTACTCTCACCGAACGGCCGCAATCTCAACAGGTGCAGTTGATCTTGCTAATGATCACCCGGAAAACCGGTCGTGGATCTTGCTAACACGAATGCGAATTTATCGTCGACCCCTGGGCTGATGAATCGCTTCTTTGGTAAGTGTCTGAACATGGCGGCGCGGTGTAAATTAGTATCAGGAAATCACTTTACTTTCCGCTCCCCCAATCACAAGGATGCACCTGTTATGGCGCCGAAGAAGGGAAAAGGTAAACCGATCCCCAAGCGGCCCAAGGGGCTTGTCAATTCGGGAGCCGGTGTCAATTCGCAAAAGGCGTTTCAGCGTGCGCTCGTGGCGTTCTACGACGATCATGATGCGGATCAGGCGCTCGCGATGATGCGCGATTTGGAAGCGAAAGTCCCCCTGTCCGTTGAGATGCTCGACTTCTATTTCATGCTCTTAATCGATGCCGATTTGCGGATTGATTGTGCCTTGATCGGGATACAGATCGCCGAGCGATGTCCGAGCGATCCGGAGGCGAATCAAGCCGCCGGTGCCAGCGCGTTCAATGCCATGTCGCCAGCGAATTGCATTCTCTTTTTCGAGCGTTTTCTGAAGTTGGCGCCGAACCATGCTAGAGCGGCCGATGCTAGGGAAACCGTCGAAGATGTTCGGAACTTGTTGCCGAAAGTCATGGGGCGCGAAGATGTCGATCTCGATGCCGAATTGCCGCGGCTCGTTTCCGGCGAACGGGTCCAAATGCTGATGGATCTGGGGCGGATCACAGAGGCGATCAAACGGGCCGAAGCCCATTTAGAGTCGTTCCCCGGCGATATGCAAATTCGAAACAACTACGCCGAGCTATTGACCTATTCCTCGGATCCTGAACGGGCGATCCAAGTGATCGACCGGACCCTCGAGCTCGATCCGCGTAACGCCTTCGCACATGCCTCCCGTTGCCGCGTCCTGGCGATCCTCGGCAGGCTCGACGAAGCGCTGGGCGAATCCGAGAAGCTGACCAGTTCGATCGAATTAAGCGAGCCTAGCGATTTGGTGAAAGCGGCTCAGGCCTTCGTCTATGTCGGCCAAGAGTCCAAAATCGCTTGGGCGTATGAGTTGGCCGAGCGGCAAGGCATGTTCGACGAACCATCGCCCGAACTGGATTCGCTCAAGGGGTGGTACGCGACCAGCCTCGCTCGGGGCGGGAATCTGAAGGAAGCCCAGCGGCTTTGGAAGGAAGTGCAGGGCGAGACCACCGATGCGGAATCGTCCCAAACCAATTTGGAAGATGCGAAAAAACCGTTGGCCATTCAAACGGGTCCGGCGTACTTCTCCGTCACGCAGTTCGTACCGATCAACCAGTTCGAAGAATTCCAACAGACGCTAAGTCAGGCAAGTCGATTCGCCAGTCAAGGCTCTGACGAAGAGGATAACCAGGATTCCTTTGATAGTGATCAGTCGAACGAAATCATCGGTGAAGCGATCGAGCAGTGGTGTCGCCGATTCCTTTTGAAACATCCCGGCATCGTTCGCATGATCCCGTTCATGCTCCAATATGGCGACTTCGCCTGCCAGAATTTATCGCTGCGAATCGCGAAGTGGTGTCCTACCGCGGAGGTGAAAACGGCGCTCTTCAAATATGTCACCGGGCCGCAAGGCTCGGACGCCTCTCGCCATAAGGCACTGGCCTTGCTCCAAGCTGCGGGCTATCTCTTCGATGCACCTATCTCGATGAAGATCGGAGGGTCTTTCAGGGAGGTCGATGCTCGCAAGCTTGAGAACTCCTAAGGGCCCAACGAGGCCACCCTGTTGCCAGGGCCCGTCTCCCGCTTAGCACCCTAAAGAACGCCTCACACAACCTCTGTGGCGGATTTTTCTAAAAATCCCGAGGCAACCAAATGGGCTGCGAAGCTAAAAGGTACGATGGTCAATACCGGGATTTACCCGTGCCCTTTTTCAGCCGAAAAGTCTCAGACAAGATCAGGCGGATTTTTGAGCCGGCTCTGGTCGAGGTTTAAATCTCCTGTCACCAATCGCCATG
>JBEIRZ010000207.1:0-7788 GCA_040375695.1 Planctomycetaceae bacterium | reverse complement strand
TCCCCCGATTTGGCAGCGACTCCCCGGATCGACCATTTGGCCGCCGAATTACCGATGTCGACGGCGACGACATGGGTTGCGGGATTCGGCCCGCGTGAGGGAGCTCGACCGCGTCGCGTCGTCACGGCAGCGTCCCGTCAAAATCACGCGGCTGACGTTCGTCCGAAAGCTGCGCCGTCAATCCGCGGAGGTGCGGGGGGAGGCGACGTGGCTTGGCCGGGGCGGTCTCGGTCGGTTCGCCCGCCGCATCGGCCGCTTCCGAAGGGTGCTCATGCTCTGCAGGACCGCCGTGGGAGGTCGCGGCGTCATCGGCGAGATGGTCGCGGGGGGCCATCGCCGCTTCGACCTCGTCACGTTCCTTGCGATAAGCGTCCAGCTTTGCCGCGATCTCGTGAATCAGTTCTTGCAGCCCGAAGCGGGTTTGGGAACTGATCAAACGGATTTCACGGCCGGTCGACGAGGCGAGCGATTCGCGGACTTCTTCTGCACCCGGGAGTTCACTCTTGCTGACGACGATGATCTCTTGCCGGGTCGCGAGCTCGGGGCTGTATTTTTTCAGCTCTTCGCGGATCGTGTGGTAATTGGCGATCGGGTCGGACTGGTCGGCCGGGAGCGGTTCGACGAGGTGCACCAACAGCCCCGCCCGTTCGACGTGCCGAAGGAATTGGTGCCCCAGCCCGATCCCTTCGCTGGCCCCTTCGATCAATCCGGGGATATCAGCCATGGCGAACGATGTGTCGGGGGTCGGGCAAACGATCCCGATGTTCGGCCGTTTCGTCGTGAAGGGGTAATCGGCGATTTCGGGTCGGGCCGAACTGATCACGCTCAACAGGGTGCTCTTCCCCGCGTTGGGCATCCCCAAGAGCCCGACGTCGGCGATCGACTTGAGTTCCAGGATCACTTGGCGGACTTCCCCGTCACCCCCCGGGGTCGATTCGCGCGGGGCGCGGTTTTTCGACGACTTGAAATGGAGGTTTCCGCGTCCCCGTTTGCCGCCGCGAACGACGACGACCGTATCGCCTTCGCGAACGAGGTCCTTGATCACGAACCCTTGCTGGGCATCGATGATCGTCGTGCCGATGGGGACCAACAGCGTCAGGTCGCGGGCGCGTCGGCCGTGGCATTCGGAACCGGTGCCTGGCTCGCCGTTTGGGGCGCGCCAAAACTTGCGATTGGCGAACTGGGCGAGGCTGTTCACCCCGCGGCGTGCTTCGAGGATGATGCTCGAACCGTCCCCGCCGTCGCCCCCATCGGGGCCGCCGCGTGGGACGTATTTTTCACGGCGGAAGCTAACGCAACCGTTTCCCCCGCGGCCGGCACGGAGCTCGATTTCGACGCGGTCAACAAACATGAATGGCCGTGGTTTTCAAAGAAAAAGGCCGACCTTTGACGGGCCGGCCGGGATACGGGTGCGGTGGATACCGGGTGATTTCGAACAGCGGCTGGTTTCGCGAGGATTAGGGGGCGAAGCGATGATTTCCAGTCGCCTCGGCCCGCTCCCAAAACAGGGGACTGTCCCCTCGAGAAGGGCCCGACTCAGTTCGCGACAGCTTCGGCGACGTCGACGTTGACGCGTCGGCCATCCTGGTCGAAGCGGACGTGACCTTCGACGAGCGAATAGATCGTGTAGTCACCACCGAGGCCGACGTTGCGACCGGGGTGCCACTTCGTCCCGCACTGGCGGATGATGATGCTGCCAGGGATGACCAACTCTCCGCCAAACTTCTTGACGCCGAGGCGTTGGGCGTTGCTGTCACGGCCGTTGCGGCTACTGCCTTGGCCTTTCTTATGTGCCATGGATCGACTATCCGGGTTCGAAATCGCTTGGACCGGACGTGCTTCAATCGCTCGAAGCGACAATCCGGGCCGTTATGGGCAAAAAACGTGCTGAATCGAGGAAAAATCCGCGTTCGCCAGCGGCGAGCGACGAAATTGATCCTCCAACCAGCAGGCAGATTATCGGAAAACCCAGTCGTAATCAAGCCGCGAATCGATCCCGTACTGCTTCAGGACGTATTCTTGCTCGGCCGAGTCCTGGTAGGCGGGGACCCCGAAACGGATCTGGTCCTCGGTCTGGTTGATCGTGTCGCCGGGGCGAAAGAAGTTCAGCCGCAGGGCCTTTCTCAGGTACTTTTCGTCGGCCCCCAACCCCTTCTGGTCGAAGGCGTTGGTCAACCCGAAGACGTAGACGGAGCAGAAATTGATCTTCGCGTCGACCCCCTCCCAAGTCGCCACGCCCCAAACCCCAGGGGCCTGATCGTCGCTGGAGCGGGGGATGTCGACGGTGGTGATTTCGACGCTGTCATAAAGCGGAGCGGTGATCTGCTCGCGGACGGCGATCTTTTTCTTGGCCGTCGGCAGGACGCGGTCGAGGTACTGCTTGCCGAGGATATGGTCTTCGAGGAGCAGCATCGGGAAGGCGCGGCGAGAATCGTAACCGACCGATTCGACGCGGCGAAAAACGGGGACCTTACCGACCAAGTCGGTCGCCGGCCGCAAATCGCCCCCGCGGTACCGCACGCGATAGACCATGTACCAGATCAACCGCCGGGCGAGCTGTCCGTTGGGCTGGGGGATGTCGAGGTAGATCATCCGCAGCGGCTTGAAGGAAAATTCCAAGCAAAAAATTTCGCGCCGCAGCGTCACTTGGCGGGCCATCTCGATCAGCGTCCGGGTCCGCGGGTCAAACGACGGGCGGCCTCCGGGGAAATCGTTTTCCTTCCATTGGATCTCGGGGTGCGAATCGATCAGCCCTTGGAGCGTCAATGGCCCGGAGAAGGTCTCTTTCGGGTGCGGGGCCGGGGGGATGACGTTTAAAATCCCCGGGGCGAATTGGGTCTGCTGGACCTTGGCCGGCTGACGGTCCGATGGGGAGCTCGCCGCGTCGGCCGTGGCATCCGCTGCGGCACCGGCTGCCGGCGCCCCGGCAGGTGCGGCAGCAGGTGCGGCGGCTTCTTGTGCGGTCGTCATGCCGATCATCGCCGCAGGCGTACCGACAAACCCCGCCGCCGCGGCGATCAACAACCGACGACGGCTCGCATCGGCCACCCCATCGTGCTTGTGAGCCGCATGGGTTGGCTCCGAAAGGGCAGGCTGCTGCTCATCGCCGGGCTGAACGCTTGACTCTGGACCGCTCGACATGTTCATCGGATTCACCGCTCAGGTAATTCGTTCATCCCAACGTGCCACCGCCCCAGCCATCCCTGGAACGGCCCAGGTATCCCTTGCGAGACACCCCAAGGTATCCCTTGCGAGATACCCGCTTGGGCATCGAGGCGATCACGCCCGAAGCCGCTTAACCAACGCATTCTATAAATTTTTGATGCCGCCGACCGCACCGGTCATGACTCAGCGTTTCTCCGCCGCGTCTCCCGGTTGCTTCGCCACACCCATCGTCTGATCGTTCAATGCTAGGAACCGCAGCGAGCTCGACAACTGCTCGTCACCCCCGGCATAGTTCGCCACGTAGTCGTTGCTGATCGTCATCGTCGCCAGCAGCCGCCGACCGGAGTCGTCCGAGAACTGCATGAAGACCCACTGGATCGGGACCGATTCGACGCTCCCTTGGATCGTTACCCGCAACACCCGCAGCCCGGCCCCGTTCAGCTCTTCGGTCGATTTCAAGACCTCGCCGAAGCGATTCCCGAGCGACTTGCGGCTCTCGGCAACAAACGCCTCCAGCGTCAACTGTTCCCCGGCCGCCAGCTTCCCGAGGGGATGGATGTTGACCTGGGCGATCACCGAGTCGTTATCGATCAAGCGGATCATCCCCGACCCCGCGACGTCGTTGATGATCTTCCAACGCCGATCCATCAACACGCTGTATCCCAACGCGGTGCTGGCCAGTTCCGTCAACAGCCGCTCGGCCGGAGGCGTCTCCTTCCAATCGGTGGCGGGCTCGTTCCCCAACCACACCGGGGCCTCCATGGCCTTGCGAACCATCCGGATCGTCGCGGCGACTTCGAAACCGGGCTCGGACTTGCCGATCTGACGCACCTCTTTCATCCCCACCGCGACCCAGGTGCAACACCGCGCGACGCGGTCGAACGTCAGCTTCGCCGCCAGCTCGATCGTAGTCGGCACCCCGGCTACCGAACCCTCGACCGTCCCGGCCAACTGCAATTTGACTTCCTGATCCGCGACAGAAAGCACCTCACCCTGAACCGTGCTCTGTTCGACCGACGCCAGCGCCAGCCACTTCGCCAGGACCGGCGAATCGATCGTGTACTTCGTCCCCGACTGGACCTCACCCTTGGGCAACAGCGCATCCACGGCCAGGCTGCTCGCCGGCACCTTCAACAGCTCCAACTCGCGACCGTCGAGATAGACGTCGTTCGAATAGGCGACCCACTGCGAATCCTGGTGCTGGACCCGCACCTTCCTGGAATCGGGACGGAGCGTCAGTTCGAGCGGCCTGTTGCCGACCGTACCGGTGCTCTTGGCTTCGTGATAGAACCGGTCTGCGACCTGCGCCGTGCCGTCGGTCGCCGATGCCAAGATCCGCTCTTCGCAATCGAGCACCGCGGTGCTTTCGACCGGCACCTGCATCGCCTTGGGCTTGTCCTTGCTCTTGTCCTCGCCCTTCCCCTTCTCCTTCGTCGCGGTAACGGCGGCCGATGGCGTGATGTTGATGTTCCCCTCGATCTCCAGCTCCACGCGGACGCGGAACAGATCGAGCGACGGATCGGGCTGCAGAGTTACCCCCTGATCGGCCAACACCCGCCCCAACGGGCAAAGCTCCGCCAACGTCACGGCGGCCGAAAGCCCCGCGGCGGTCTTGATCCATTGGCGACGATCCGATCGGGATGAATCTGTCATAGCGAAAGGGTTGCTAAAGGACGCGAATCGAACTGCCGGTACGGGACGCGTTGTTCCCGAAATGACCGGGGCCTGTGAAAACACCCGAAGGTCTTTTTCGGCAATCGATACCCCGCCTCTACAATCGATCCCTTCGATACAACCGTCCTTGATGCGAAAAATCGGTACGGCCGGCACCTCTTAAAACACACCACCCAAATACCCCAAGCCGCTCAGCCCGCCCTTTTTCTGTCGCCTGATCCACCTGGACGCTCGATCTTGGCCGTGAATGCCGGCTCGGTTTTCCGGCCCGCGAGCTTTTGCATCACCTCGATTCAGCTTCGGTGGCGCTGGAGCCAGCATCAAATCCGGCGTAATTGGCTGGGTCAAATTTGGGGTTAACTGCCAATTTGTCCAGCGGTTGGTCTCATGAGCCAAACCGACAGGCGGCCTGTCTTGCTGGCAAATTCGCGACGCGTAGGTCTCATTCTGCGACGGGTGTCGCAGGTCGTTACAAACGGATTGAAGAAAATACCATGTCAAAGCCGACGTGCGGCTGCCCGCAGATCTGCTTCCACGTATTAATAAGGCCCCGGAAGCTTGAATCAACACATTTTGGAGTATTTTTTTCTGCTTTGCGAAATCGGATCCGATTTCGGTCCGTTTTGGCGCGGCATTTTCACTACGTAGGACTCGTTAGCAAGGCAAGGTGCCAAACGTCAAAAAACGTCGCTTGGCATCCGAATTGCGACAAGAGAAAAACGGAAAAATCGAGCGGCGATTTTTTGGAACTTCAACCTCCGCGATCTCGTAACACTTAGGAAGCACGAGGCACGCGAGAGCGAAGTTGAGCAGGCCGAGAAGCCTGTGACCGAGCGCCGAGACCGACCGAGTTTCTCCGAACAAAACGAGTTGATGACGGGCCTCATGAGGGGGCCTTAATTGGGCAACCCTGACAGTTGACGCGACGTGATCCGCCAGGATCACACGGAAGAAAGCGTCAGCGGTCGACGAAGTCCTTGGAGACCTACAAGAACAATGCACGATCACTATCGCGATTCGATGATCAAGGAGCTGCGGGACCAACTGGTACGGTTCGCGCCGAAAGCGCAGAAAGCCGAACAGGCGGCGCGTGCGGAGGTGTTGCTGGGTGAGATCCAGCCCCAACGCTGCTACGCCTACGACTTCGTCTGCTTTCGGTTGACGAAGTACCGTCCTGAGAAGGCGACGCGACACACGGTCGCCGCGCCCGACTTGGTCCACGATTTGCGCCAACTGATCGAGGACCTGAGCGAGTCGGCAGACTTGTCGGCGGCCGAAGTCGAAGAACCGGTTTACTCGGTCGAAGACCTCAGCCGGATGTTCAAGGTCTCGACCAAGACGATCGTGCGATGGCGCGACGCCGGGCTCGTGGGACGCAAGTTCCTCTTCGGCAACCGCCGTCGCGTCGGGTTCCTGCACAGCACCGTCGAACGGTTCACCGCGAGCAATCGCGAGCGGATCCGACGCGGCGAACGCTTCAGCCAGGTTACCGACGAAGAGAAAGCGGAGATGATCCGACGGGCCCGACAATTGGTCGAGGACGGCGCGAGCCTCTCCGAAGTGACCCGTGTCTTGGCATCGGCGATGCAGCGGAGCCCCGAAACGATCCGCTACACGCTCAAGAACTTTGACGCCCAAAACCCCGCCATCGCCGTCTTCCCAGACCACCGGATGACGCTGACCGACGAGGACAAGCGGCTGATTTATCAACGGTTCCGCCGCGGCGAGACCGTTGCACAACTGTGCAAGCGTTACAAGAGGACCAGGAGCAGCATTCAAAGGATTTTGATCGACATGAGAAAAGAACGACTCAACGAATTGGCCCTCGACTACATTTACAATGCCGAGTTCGAGGACGCCTCGCGAGAAGCCGAGTTCCTCGCGACCGAGCCCGAAGCGGCGGTCGCCCCGCGGAAGGTCCGCGCCCCCAGCGGCCTGCCGAGCTACCTCGCGTCGCTGTACGACTCCGCACTGCTGACCCGCGAGCAGGAATTCCACCTGTTCCGCAAGATGAATTACCTCAAGCACAAGGCGAGCCGCCTCCGCGATTCGCTCGAAACCGCTCGGGGTAACCGCACCGAGGTGATGGACGAGATCGATGCCCTCTACGAACAAGCGGTCAAGACAAAAAACCGCATCGTTCAGGCCAACCTTCGCCTCGTCGTCTCGATCGCCAAACGCCACATGGGGGCGACCGATGATTTCTTCAGCCTGATCAGCGACGGCAATATGTCGCTGATCCGCGCCGTCGAAAAGTTCGACTACTCACGCGGTAACAAATTCAGCACCTACGCCTCGTGGGCGATCATGAAGAACTTCGCTCGGACGATCCCGAACGAGTTCAAGCATCGCGATCGCTTCCGGACTACGGCCGAAGAGCTGTTCTTGGCCCGCCAAGACGATCGGACCGACCCCTTCGCCGAAGAAACGGCCCACCAACGCCGGCAACGCGAACTCAACCGGATCCTGAATCGACTCGACGAGCGCGAACAGAAGATCATCGTTGCCCGCTTCGGTCTGAGCCGTGGCACCGAGCCGGCTACCCTCAAGGAAGTCGGTGAGGAACTCGGCGTCACCAAGGAACGCATCCGTCAGATCGAAGCCCGGGCCCTCTCGAAGCTTCGCGAAGCCGCCGACGCGTCCAAGATCGAGCTCGAAGCGTAAGACCCAGACGCTTCCCACCACCACCGGGTAACGGCCGCATCCCGAGCGGCCCTTACCTTTCAATTCTGCTTTCCCTTGAACACTGCTCCCCCTGCCGTCCAAAAAAGGGCTTGCCATTCCATAGGGCAAGTTTGCCGGGGCGCTAACATCGAGCGAAGAGGCGGCGGCTGACGTTGCTTCAAAGCGGCAGTCGACCTATCTCGTACGGGGTCGGGGGGGGGGAAAGAGCCCCCCCCCCCCCCCCCCCCGGGTTGTGGGGACAATTTTACACCCCCCCACCCAACC
>JBEIRZ010000523.1:0-2732 GCA_040375695.1 Planctomycetaceae bacterium | reverse complement strand
TCGTTGGCCACGGTAGGACACGGAAATTCACGGAATTGGGAAATCGGGGAATTGCGCGAGGGGAATTGGCGCGCGGGGTCTCACCACAGAGAACGCCGAGGGCACGAAGGATGGGTGCGGGGAATGACGATTGATTCATGGAAAATGAAAAATGCAAAATAGGCGTTTGCTAACAGCTAACAGCTAATTATCAGACCCGTTCGATGACGACCATGCACATGTCGTCGTCTTGGCCGCTACCGGCGATGAATTTGTGGACGTCGTCTTTGATCCGGTTCATGATCGCTTCGGCGCCGCCCCCTTTGGCGACGCAGTTCCGGATGCGATTGATCGAATAGAGTTCGTCCTCGGCGTTCATCGCCTCGTTGATGCCGTCGGTGTACATCACGGCGACGTCCCCTCGCTTCATGGGGAAAGAGAACGATTCGTAGCTCATCCCTTCATCGATCCCGATCGGCAACCCGGAGGCTTCTTCGCCCGGTTCGGAGGTCGATTGGTCGGCGGCGTGAAACATCAGGGGTGCCATGTGGCCGGCGTTGACGATTCGCACCTCGTCGCTGCCCGGTTCCAAGACCATCAGCAGGAAGGTCACGAAGCGTTCGAGCTTCAGCATGCTCATTCGGTCGTTCAGTTTCTCGATCGCCGCGGCGATGTCGGTATCGCCGGCGAGGCAGAAACGGGTTTCGGCCGATAGCTTGGCCATGAACATCGCGGCGGCGACGCCGTGGCCGACGACGTCAGCGGCGACGACCCCCACTCGCCCTTCGGGGAGGGGGATGTAATCGAAATAGTCGCCGCCGATGAATTGGGCCGCCTGGTAATAGCTGCAGATGCGATAGCCTGAGATCTCGACGGCGATTTGGGGCAAGAAGGCCTGTTGGACGTCGGTAGCGAGCCTGAGGTCCTGTTCGACCTCTTGTTGTTTCAGCGTCCGTTCGTGCATTTGGGCATTGCGGATCACGATCGAGGCTTGGCCCGCGACGCCGGCGAGGAGGTCGACGTCTTCTTCGCGGAATTGCCCGCGGCCTTCGGTCGAGTCGATTTGCAACGCCCCGAAGGCCTGTCCGGCGTTATCCAGCAGCGGCGCGCAGAGGACGCTCTTGATGCTGAAGTCGGCGATCGATTGGCTCGAATCGAAACGTTGGTCGTTCGAGGCGTCGAGCGACAGGATCGTCGTGCCGGTGTTCATCGCTTCGCGGATGATGGTGCGGCTGATCCGGATCGACTTCGTCTCGTCATCGGGGCGGCGGGTTTTGACCCACCGCGGGATGAGGTTCCCTTGTTCGTCCCGCATGACCACGAAGCCGCGGTCGGCTTGCGGGAAGATTTCGAACAGGGTCCCGAGGACCTTGGGGAGGACGTCGTCCAGTTCGAGCGCTTCGCTGAGGTTGGCATTGATCTTCATCAGCGCCGCCAATTTCACTTCGGCGGTCGCCGCGATCGAGACGCCCCCGGCGCCGCTGCGGAATTCGACCTTCGACAGTGCCGACCCTTCTTCGGTATCGTCGACCATGGTGACGCCGAAGCTGCCGCTGCTGCCGTCGTAAGTCATCGCGGGGCCGGTGACGAAGCCGGGGGCCTCATCGGCGTGGAAGACGATTTCGACTTCGCAGATGCGGACGCGGTCCCCTTCGGAGAGCCGCTGTGAGCCGTTGATCAGTTGTCCGTTAAGGAAGGTGCCGTTGCGGCTCCCTTGGTCCTCGATGAAAAACGCATCCCCTTTCTTCACGACCTTGGCGTGGAGTCGGCTGGCGGCACCGACTTCGACGACAATGTTGCAATCGGGGTGACGACCGATCGTGGTTTCGCCGGGCTGAAGGTCGTACCGCTGGGTCTGGCCGCCAGCGGCCAATGTGGACATGAATGCCATCGCCGAATCGCCAATAAAAACGGGGGGGTTCCGCCGGGAAGAGGGACGTATGATTCTAAGAGCTGTCGGCGGCGCTCTCAATCCGCTCGGGTGGGACGAGGTCGGGAAAGGGGGGAAATCCGTTATTGTCCTCACCCGATCCGTCAAGACCGTCAAACCTTCCCGACTGTCGCTTGACGGGACCGACGGGGCAACCTATTTTTCACGAGCAGGTTCCGGGCCTTGGGGAGGTGACAAAAACCGTCGTCCGAGCCGAAGCACCCACTGCCCGATAGTGTAATTGGCAACACGACAGATTCTGACTCTGTTATCCTAGGTTCGAGTCCTAGTCGGGCAGCTAAAAAACGACGCGACTACTACCAAAAACTACAACCAATCGTAGGATCGGAACGGTTTACCGTTTTCGATCGCCACTCTTTTTGGGGTTGTAGTCATGGCAAAAAAGGCACCGGGCAAGCGACAACCAACGCCTCCATTTCTTCACGCGTCGGGCCAATACGCCAAGAAGATCAACGGCAAGTGGTTCTATTTTGGAACCGACAAAGACGCAGCGGTTGAGGCGTGGAAAAAACAACTCAGTTACATCGCGTCGGACATCGCGCCACCTTCCCGCGGCATGTCGCCGACACTGGCCGAGCTTGGCAACGTCTATGCCGATTACCTTCGCCGGCAGGTCGAGTCCGATGAGCTAGGCGACCGAACCGCAGGAGAGTACAGGCGAAGTATCCACCGTCTTATCGCGATCGCGGGGGCTGACTGCCAAGTCGGGGCGCTTAGGCCGATCGACTTCGGGGCGATCAAAGAGAAGTTGGCGGAACCCGTCGCCGTGTCTGCCGAATCGAAGCGCCGCGGTGGTCGCACG
>JBEIRZ010000426.1:0-3757 GCA_040375695.1 Planctomycetaceae bacterium | reverse complement strand
GAACCCTTCGACCTCGCTGGGGCTTTGGGATGCGAGGTGTTGGAGGTGGGAATCGGGGTTTTTGAGGAATTCGGGGATGACATCGATCGTCAGGTCGAAGGGGACTTCGGTGACCCATGATTTTCCGGCGAAGGTTTCGTAAAAGGTCGCGGGGTATCGGGTCTTACCCAGCAGCAACCAGACGGCCGCCATGGCCGGGGTGCCGGGGCTGAGGTGCAAGCAGAGCTCGATCGGGTTCCGATCTTTGCGGTCGCGAATCGCGGCGAGTTCTGCATCGGCGATTTGGAAGATCGCGTTGTAATCGGTCGGTTTTTTCAGATCGGCGGGGACGACTTCGGCCTTGCGGCCCAGCCATGAGACGTATTTTTTGTTCCAGGGGGCGGGGTAATTGCTCAGCAGACGCACTTCGTCGAACGACTGGGTGGCAAGGAGCGTTTTGATCGGGCCAAGATCCCCATCGATGGGGCGTTGGCCCTTGATCTGCTGCATGATTTCGTCACGCTGAGCCGCCGGCAGCGATGCCGCCATCGCCCGCAGGTCGCTGTGACCGATCCACTGAACAACGATCCGCTTGTTAGCCATGGCACCATTCCGATTGTGGGATAACAAAAATATTTGTACCACAACGGACGGACGGCGTGAAGCATCCGGTGAATTTGCGGGGCGAGAGTTCCGATCGCGATTGGCCCCGGCACCTTACAGCAGGTGCGTCTTTAGGAAATCGTCTCGCAAGCGATAGCCGCGGGTAGCGGCGAGCTTTTCGACGAAGCCGGCTGTTTCGAGTTTGTTGAAGGTGTAGCGGACCTTTCGAGAAAAGGTGTCGAAGTCTTTGATGTTGTCGTTGGCCCCGCCCTGATCATGCCAAAGTGCGAAGGCCGCTTGTCGCGCGCTGACTTCCGGAACTTTGCAAAACTGGTTGTGACGGTAAACGATGCCGAGTGCGGCCTGGGCCGTGGCGTCCAATTGGCTGAAGGCGTCGCCGAAAAGTGCGTTCAATTCGCGGGCGTACGAGCGTTGGACCAATACCCGATCGGCGACATACACGGGATAGGCGGCCGTGCTCACCGAGTGCTTGGTGATTAGGCCGGCCTTTTCGAGATCACGGAGTGCGGAGAAGTGATTGTTGTCCGGGGTAAGCAGGATCGTGTACCCCAGGTTCTCGTTCGCCCATTCCGACTTGATCAGGTAGGCCAAGACAAGTTTTTGTTCTTCGGTCAGCGATGCCCCTTGCAGTCGCTGGGCGATGTAACGATGGAAAGACTGGAAGAGGAGTTGCATCCGGTCCCCGACCAGTTTCCCGGCGGGAAGATGCAAGCAAACCTCTTCGGAATAGATCCGGTAAAACGGGAGGTCGATCCGGTTTTCGAGGCAGAGGTTGACGAGCGTGGCCATCCCGATGCCGCGGCCCTCCCATTTGCGATAGACCCGCAGCACATCGGCCAGTTTGGGGTTTCGCGGTTTGGCTTCTGGGAGGATGCGGTGGACGGGGATGGCGGCATTGGCATCTTCGATGAGAAGATTGCGGCGGAATTGGCCGGGGTTACGTATGGCGATCTGTGCCCCAGGCTTGATCGCCAGGATCACCTGTTTGTTGACCGAGTAGTCGCGGTGAGCAAGGGCATTGTTGACCGTCTCGCGAAGGACTTCTTCGGGATATTGGGGGGTTGAAGTTCCCCCCGCTTTGACGCTGATCCCGACTTGGATGTTGCGGAGCAGGTAGCCGAGGCTTGATTCCATCAATTGGATCACGTTGTCGACAAAGTCTTGTTTGTCTTGAGCGATCTGTTGGGGCACGTCCACATAGCCATGGACATGGCTGCGGAACCCGAGGCGGTCTCCGGGATGATTGCCGCAGACGAGCGCGCCAAGGATCGTCACGTAATCATCTTTGATGAAGCATCGGCGTGCGAGAAAGGGGCGGGCCGCATCGAGGTCAGGCTTGAGCGTCTCGATGGCTTGCGGTTGGTTCAGGTGGAAGACGAATTGGTTCAGTTTGGTCAGGTCGAGATCGGCGATCGTCATACCAGCGACGGGCTGCAATTCCTTGGCATGGGTCGCTTCCTCTTTGAACTCTTCTTGGGACTCGATGTCGCGATCGCCGATTTTGTGGTCGCCCGTCAGCACGCGGCGGTAGGCGTCGCCCTGTAAGAAAACGAATTTGCGATCGGCCGCGAGTTCGTCGACATAGACGACAGCGACTTGTTTGCCGAGGAGCGTACGGATTTCCGGGTGGGGAAACGAATCGCTAAGGTCTTGGTTGATCCCCTTGCGGTCGGTGAAAAGGCGGGGGAATTCTTTCAGCTTCGGTTCGGCATGGGGCATCCAACCCGTAATCTTGTATCGCCGCTGCGGGCCGGTCGCTTCTTCCTTGACACCAAGGATCACGATGCCGCCACGGGTATTGAGAAAGGCGTTTAGCGTCTTGTGCAATTCCTTCCATTGCCCGCCATCGGCCGGGACCGGCTTGAGCTCCACGCAGTTGCTATTCAAATCCACGAACTGCTGAAGGGTGATCAGCTCCGACAATCGGTGAAGGATTTGGTCAACGGTATTCACGAGTGAGACGGATATCGATTTCGTCGCTGAGTGTTGTGTGCTGAGGATCGGCGATTATTTCAGCGCTTCGATCGCTTCGCTGTTTTGGCCGGTCGCGAGGAGGTTGGCGATGCGGTCGAGGCGGGGGTTGGCGGTGTTGCCGTTGCTGTCGGCGCGGCGGAGTTGAAGGAGTTTGTAGGGGAGCCGGAAGGCCTGCGCGTCGGTCACCGCCCCGGAAGCTTGGCCGAGCTCACGGCGGACTTGCCAAATCGTCTCCAGGTCGCGGTAACCGAACTCGACGCTCGGTTCGATCATCGTCCCTTCGCCCCAATCGTTCCATGTCGCGATCTGGACCGCCGGGACGTTGGCGGTTAAACCGCGTTTCAATAGCTCGCGAAATGTCTTGCCGCCGTCGTCGTCGAAGTGGCCATACCCGGGGCCGACTTTCGCCTCGGCATAGATGTCGACAAAACGGGGGAAGGCGACGGGGATGAATCGTGACCCGGTTTGCGGGTTCGCATAAAAGCGATCAACCGCACGCAGTGGCTCTTTGGGGATCGGCCAGTCGAACGGGCCGACCGCCGCCGCACGCCGCCGATGTTCGCTGAAGTACGCCACCGGCGTCTCCGCCTGTTCGAGGCAACGTGACCACTCGTCATCGGTCAGCCCCGCGTGACCGAACGACAGCAACAGCGGCTTGCCGTCGAGGCGGACGTAGCTGGGGGAGTTGAACCAATACTTGCCGAGCCAGCGGATTTCGTCGGCGGCGTGCCCGACCCGATCGGTCGGGGCGAGCCGATTCGCTTCGGCCAACGCCGTGATCGTCTGGTCCTCGTAACAGATCGCGAATTTCATTTTCAAACGTTCGGCCTGTTGCAAAGCGCGCGTCGTGTTGCGATGGAGCGTCGCGTAGTCGCGAAAATCGGTCAGCCCGTACCAATCGACGATCACCCCGTCGATGCCGGCTAGCTTCATCGTCAGGAAGTGGTATTCGAGCAGGTGTTGGTCGCTCGAATCGTAGGGGCCGATCAGTGGGAAGTAATGCGAGGCGATTTGCGGCTTGCCGTCGACTTGACGATCGGGATCGAAATGGTTCATCGTCCAGTGCCAGCCCCAGCGAGGCGCGATCGGCTTCGCCTCGTACCAGGGCATGTAATGGGCCAGGAGCAAAGGCGTTTTGGTAGTGGTAGTGGTATTGCCCTTGGTGTTGGGGTTTGGGGTG
>JBEIRZ010000645.1:0-1622 GCA_040375695.1 Planctomycetaceae bacterium | reverse complement strand
GGTTGGGTGTGATGGATGGTTGGGCAAGGCGGCGAATTTTTTTAGGACCGCCATGATCGTGGCACGGTGGTCCCCACCGTAATGATGAATCCACGGCGGGGACCGCCGTACCACTTTGGTGTGGTTCGTAGAGTCGCGGGAGCGGGGATCGGTCAGCGGCCGAGCGGCAGGGTCAAGATCGGGGCGCGGGATTCGGTCGACGCGAGTTCGAGGCGGGAGACTTCGAGGAGCAACGTGAAGGTCGCCTTCGAGTCGCGGTCGCGTTGGTCGATGTAGAACCAGTGATCCTTGTAACGGACCGCGGCGTAGGCGCAGGGGGGCGCTTTTTTCGACGCGGAACAGTGGACCCGAAAGAGCCCGCCGAGGACTTGTTGCCAATCGAAGAGACCGCCGTTGAGGTCGCTGGTGCAGGGGGCGACGCCGCTGGCGAGGTGTGAGGCGGGGACGTCGACCCCTTGCGAGACGAAGAAGAGGACTTGCAGCAGCGACCGCGTTTCGAGGTCGATCCGATCGGCGCCGTTGGTCGGGAGGTCTTTGAGGTAAGGGTCGAGTTGTCCCGACGTCAGGTCGAAGGTCCGCAGCGACGGGTCGAGCTTGAAGGCGTTGCAAAAGATCATCCAGTCTTCGTCACCATCGATGCTGGGGTCGACCCGCAGGACCGGTTGGCGGGAGGGGCGAACGAGGGCGACGCCTTCGGGGACGGTCCGCCACTGGAGGTTGTTTCGCACCGACTCGATCGTGTTCGTCGCGTTCGCCTCGCTGGGCGGGAGTGGCCCGGTGACGGTTTCTTCACGTTCTTCGGTGTAGAGCGTGATCAGGTTTCGGTCTTGAAGCCGCTGGAGAGCCTGGATCCCTTCGAGAAAGGGGGCGTATTCGGGAGGATTCGCCGGTGTCGGGCCGCTCGCCGTTTCCGCGTTGGAAACCCAATTGAGGTTCTCGAGGTAGAGCCGACAGACGGTGGAGATCGGCCAGGTCGTTCGGGCGAGGTAGGCGGCCCCTTCTAACGAAATCGGCGTGAAGAGTTTGCGGGTGAATTCTTCGTCATCAAGCGGGGTGTAGCTGAGCGTCGGACGGGTCGCGCGCGACAGTTGTGCTTGCGGCAAGATCGAGCTTTCGTAGCCGGCGATGCTGCCGACCCCGGCAGAGGCGAAGAACGGGACGATCCCGAGTCCGGCGAGGAGTTCCTGTTGGTCCGCGATGCTCGAAATCGCCAGGCTGCTCGGCGTGTCGACATACCGCAAGCGAACGATGTTCAGCAGGAGTTGCTGTTCCGAAGTCGTCTTGACCGCCTCGTTGTAGCGAAGCCGCGTCTGCGAGAGCGAATGCGGACCGAGCGCGCAGCCGCCGCTGGCCATCGCGAAGCATGCGATGATCGCTAGCAAACGGCAAGGGAGGGACCTGGGGCGGTCCGGCTTCGAATAGGTCGGCTCCATGCGGTTTGTATCGACTGCGGCGAGTTTGTCGATTAGCCAAAGCCTAAGACGAGACCGGCTTTCGGGTTGCTGGCAAATCGAACGCGATCGATCGGCATCGTTGTGAAGCGATGTGGAAGGTGAAGGAATTTGCGAACGTGAAGGGAGTTTGCGAAGGTGGTAGGATCGGGGTCGAGATGTGCGGGGAGG